>DATNED010000192.1:0-48034 GCA_035553115.1 Terriglobales bacterium
GAAAGGGTTTGAACCCGCATCGTCTCCTCCGCAATCTAGCGAACCTGTGTATCTTATTCGTAGGCGGCGGTCGTGGCAAATCGGTCATCGGCCTCCAGCCGAATACGAGGAGGGGCGCATGGAAAGCTGTCCGGCATGTGAGGCTGATCTGGACTTGGATGAGGAGCAACTCCAGGAAGGCGGGGTCGTGAACTGCAGCGGCTGCGGCGCCCATCTGGAAGTCGTGAATACCCATCCTTTGGAGCTGAACCAGCTGGATGAGGACGACGACGAGGACGAGGACGAGGAAGACTTCGACGGCGACTCCGACGAGGACGACGAAGATGAGGACGATGAAGATGAGGAGGACGAGGCGGGCTACGACGACGAGGACGACGCCGGCCTGGACGACGAGGACGACGAGCAGTGACGTGGACTGAGCGCGGCCGGGCTCTCGGCGCCCCGCTGCTGCTCGCTCTTCTGATCCCAGCCTTTGCTGGGGCTGCGCGAGTGCAGCGGACCAAGCCCCCCGATTGGGGGCGCAGCGTGCATGGGGTCGTGCTCGACGCGCGTAATCGCCCGCTCAGCTCCGCCTTGGTGTACCTGACCAATCTGCGCACCAAGGCAGTCAAGACCGCCATCACCGACACCCAAGGCGCCTACAGCTTCCATGAATTGACGCCCCAGGTGGACTACAGGCTGGTCGCGGCCTGGCACGGCCACAAGAGCCCGTCGCGCACCGACTCCGAGTACGAAATCGCGCACGACCTGCGGCTTGATCTCACCGTTCCGGTGGAATAGCCGACCATGGCACCCATTAGCGGCGTGGCGGCGGGAGCCGTCCAACCCATTGCACAATTTGGTCAGCGGATTGCGCCCCGAGTCGGTGCCCGACCTCAATGCCGTCGATAAAAGCAACCAGCGCCGGTATTTGATTTGCACCCGCCGACGCCGCAAACCCTCTTGCGGTAAGCCACTCCGAAGGGGAACGGTCCCCTGCCCGACGCCGATATCGCGCTACGGCGGCGCGGTCCGAAGCCGGGTCGATCGCCTCTGCGGTTCGCACGGCATTGCTTTTCCCGTGCTCGCTCGCGAAGCGTCGGAATTCCATCAGCGCATCCGGCGCGTGTGCGCTATAGGTCGACCAGATCAGCACCAGCGCCAATCCGCTCGGGGCTTGCTCCCCTGGGAACAGCTGGGCCCAGCTACTCGGGCCGCCATCGCCTGAGGTCGGCAGCGGCGACCAAGCCAGCGACTTGAGGGGCTCATTCAACAAGACAAAGCCCCGAAAATCCCGCCCATCCGCCCGAAAGCACAGTTGCCCCTGCTCGGTCCAGCTTGGGAAGTAGCCGGATTTCTGGGGAAGGTCGATGCGCGCCGCCAGCCCCTTCCGCGTATCGACAATCGCAATATCGTAGCCGGGCGACTCCTCGCGAGCGAAATGGAAAGCAATGTATAGACCAAAGGGCGGACCCCTGCGCCAATGCCGCGGTGGCCAACACGACGCATCGTAGCGCGGTCGTCAAGGTTCACTCACTTCAATTCGCCAGGTCGAGCAGGCCGCTGAGAGCAATCGCCTTGCCCTGGATATCGGTGCACTCAAGAAACGTCCTCACGCAGGCAAGCACCCCCTTGCAGGGCGGCTCCGACCAGCCAACCGCCTCGCGCAGGCTTGAGGCCCAGAGCCCACGAACGCGGCAAACACCCTGGAACGCCCTCTCGAGGTGCACTGCGAGAAGATTCGCGTCAAGCCCTTGGTCGAGGCAGTTCGAGCCGTCCTGCTTAGGTGCTTGACGTTCAATATCAAGCCGAATCTTGGCGAAGCAGACGCGCAGTGCCTCGAGTTCGCCCGCTCCCGGCAGCTCCGGCCCGCGGGCCCACATCTCGCCCGCGTAGTTTCTGAGCGATTCGAGCTCGCCCCTAAGGTCCAGCAAACTCACGCCGTGCCGCAGCGCATTCAAGACGAGCCGATTATTGCTCCCCACCGGCTGGCCCGCAGCGCGCGCGATCCCCTCAGGAGTGGCTACAAAGAGATCAACTGCGATTCGGTCCACCCAGGAAACGCTGTGGAAGGCGGCACCGGCCCGAACCTGAACAATCGGGTCGATGTCAGCGGCCCGCGCGCCGGCCTGCGCCCCTCGCGCTCGATCCGTAAAGCAGAATTCCACGCGCCTATAGGCCGGGGGCATTGCGCGCAGGATCGCTGCCGCGATCTCCGCTGTGGGGGCTGGTCGCGGGGCTCGGGGAGTCCGGCTCCTCTGCGCCCGAAGGGTGCGCGTGCGCGCTTCTATTTCTCGATATTGCGCGTCGCTTGGTTGCTGAGACAAGCCAAGCTTCGGGCGAGACGACCTTCGCACCGCTGCCCATTAGCCGCCAAAATCCAAGCAGGATCTCCTGAACCAGATCCTCCGCGTCCGCGGCATCGGCGAGCGCGCGGCGCGCAATCGACAGAAGGCGCGGCCGCATTCGCTGGGCAAGCGCCTCGAAAGGCTCCGGCGCGTTGACAGAAGCATACTCACCCGCATGCCGCGTTGTCCTCATCCTGACCTCGTCCGTCTTAGCAGACAGTAATACCGGTATCGAGTTGTGTCAAGCTGCTTATATTGTCCGCGTCGACGTTTATCGCGGTGCAAGATGCCTGACCCACCTATGTGCCGGGCTCAAGCCGCCCGGTCGGCAGAACGCGCTTGCTCGGCGCGCCCGCCACCGGTAAGCTCGTGCGAGTAGCCGCGCACCGATTCCGAATACGAAATCGCCCACGACCTGCGGCTTGACCTCACCGTGCCGGTGGAATAGCCGCTAGAGCGAGAAGACTAAGCGTCCGCCGACGATGGTGTGGCGCGCTCGCCCGCGCAGATCCCAGCCGGTAAATGGTGTGTTGCGGCTCTTGGATTGCCCCAGGGCCGGATCATAAGTCCAGGCCGCGTTCGGATCGAATACCGTGATGTCCGCCACGGCGCCCGGCGCCAGCGCGCCGCCGGGAAGATGAAAAATCCGCGCCGGCGCGCAGCTGAGCGCGTCCACCATGCGCGCGAGGGCGATCTGCCCGCGCTCGACTAGCTTGAGCGATAGCGGCAGCGCTGTTTCCAGCCCGATGATGCCGAAGGGGGCGCGGTCGAACTCCTGCTGCTTCTCGTGGGCGGCGTGGGGGGCGTGGTCGGTGGCGATCGTGTCGATGGTGCCGTCGGCCAGGCCCGCGATCACCGCCTCGCGATCGGCGACGCCGCGCAGCGGCGGGTTCATCTTGAAGTTGGCGTCGTAGGGTGCCATGTCCTCGTCGCACAGCGTGAAATGGTGGGGCGTGACCTCGGCGGTCGCGCGCACCCCGCGCGCCTTGGCTTCGCGCACCAAGCGCACCGAGGCCGCGGTCGAGAGGTGGGCGATATGGATGCGGGCGCCCGACTCCTCGGCCAGCAGAAGATCGCGCGCCACCAGCGTGGATTCGCTGGCCGCGCTGATGCCGCGCAGCCCCAGCCGCAGCGCCACCGCGCCGGCGTGCATCGAGCCGCCAGCCGAGAGATGCAGATCCTCGGCATGCTCGATCACCGGCATCGAAAACATCGAGGCGTACTCGAGCGCGCGGCGCAGCATCTGCGCGTTCATCACCGGCCGCCCGTCGTCGCTGAAGCCTACCGCGCCCGCCTCGCGCATTGCGCCCAGGCCGGCCATCCGCTCCCCCTGGCTGCCCTCGGTGATGGCGCCGATGGGATAGACGCGGGCGTGCCCCAGCTCGCGCGCGCGCTGCACCAGGTACGCCGTCGCGCCGGCATTGTCGTTCACCGGGCGGGTGTTGGGCATGGCGCAGACGGCGGTGAAGCCGCCGGCGGCGGCGGCGCGCGTTCCGGATTCGATGGTCTCCTTGTACTCGAAGCCGGGCTCGCGCAAATGCACGTGCAGATCAATGAACCCGGGCGCGACGATCATCCCGGCGCAATCGAGCACGCCCGGCCCGTTGACGGCAATCTCCGGACCCAAATCCTGGATGCGATCGCCCTCAATCACCACGTCGCCGATGCGGTCCAGCCCGATCGAGGGATCGAACAATCGCCCGTTCTTGAGGATGAGGCTCATGCCGATGCGACCCCTAGCAGCTCATGCAAGACCGCCATGCGGATGAGCACGCCGTTCTCGACCTGCTCGCGGATCACCGACTGCGGCGAATCCGCCACCTCGGCGCTGATCTCCACCCCGCGGATCATCGGCCCCGGATGCATCACCAGCGCGTCAGGCTTGGCCGCCCGCAGCCGTTCGCGGGTCACCGAGTACCGCGCGACATATTCCGCCTCGCTGGGGAAAAAGCTCTCCCGCATGCGCTCCATCTGAATGCGCAGCACCATCACCACGTCCGCCCCGGCGAGCGCCTCTTCGAGATCGCAGGTGATCTGGACTTCCGCGCCGTAGGATGCAAACTCCGGCGGCAGCAGCGGGCGCGGGCCGCACAGCCGCACCTGCGCGCCCAAGCGCGAAAGCAGCAGCAGGTTCGAGCGCGCCACCCGGCTGTGCAGGATGTCGCCGATAATTGCCACCTTCAGCCCGGCGATCTCCCGCCGGTGGCGCAGGATGGTGAAACCATCCAGCAGCGCCTGCGTGGGATGCTCGTGCATGCCGTCGCCCGCGTTCACCACCGGCACGTCCACGTGTTCGGCCACCAGGTGGGGCGCGCCGCTCGAGGCATGCCGCACCACGATGCCGTCAACCGCCATCGCACGCAGCGTGTATACCGTGTCGAGCAGCGATTCGCCCTTTTCGATGCTGCTGGTGTTGGCCGTCACCGAGACCGTTTCCGCTCCGAGCCGGCGCGCCGCTACCTCGAACGAGGTTCGGGTTCGGGTTGAGGCCTCGTAGAACAGAACCAGGAGCCGCCGGCCCGCCAGGCTGCGGAGCGGCGCCTTTTTCTGGAAATCCCCCGCCAGCGCCAGTAGCCGCTCGATCCGCGCCAACGGCATGCCCTCGATTCCCAGCAGGTGCCGATCGAGCTCGGTGGCGGCAGACATGGCGTGGGTGGGAAGTTAGGCTGGCTCGACCAGCAGCACCCTTTCTCTTCCATCGGTTTCCTGAAGCTGCACCTCGACCATCTCCGACGCCGTGGTCTGCACGTACTTGCCCACGAAGCTCGCCGCGATGGGCAGCTCGCGGTGGCCGCGATCCACTAAGGCGCACAGTTGCACCCGTCGCGGACGTCCGTGATCGAAGAGCGCATCGAGCGCGGCCCGAATCGTCCGGCCGGTGTAGAGCACGTCGTCCACCAGGATCACGCCCAAGCCCTTGATGTCGAAATCAATCTGCGACGGCCGCACCTCCGGCTTGGCGCCCACCGTCGAAAGGTCGTCCCGGTACATCGCGATATCGAGCGTGCCCACTGGCACCGGCTTGCTCTCGATCCGCCCCACCAGCGCCGCCAGCCTGCGCGCCAGGGGCTCCCCCCGCCGCCGAATGCCGATCAGCGCCAGCCCTTCGGAGCCGCCGTTTTTCTCCACGATCTCGTGCGCCAGCCGCACCAGCGTGCGTTCGATCTCGCTGGCCGACATCAGTTGCGCTTTTTCGGTCGGGGGCATGGCCAAGGTATTCTAGCAAACTGAGGAGAAGGACGATGATTGCCCGCTACACCCGCCGCGAGATGGGCCGCATCTGGTCGGAGGAGAACCGTTTTCAGCAGTGGCTGGCGGTGGAAAAGGCCGCCGCGGCGGTGCAAGGCGAAATGGGCATCATCCCCGCCGAAGCCGCCGCCGCCATCGTGGAAAAGGCTGCCTGCGAGCCCGAGCGCATCGCCGCGATCGAAGCCGAGGTCAAGCACGACCTCATCGCCTTCACCACCAATGTCGCCGAACATGTGGGCGAGGCCGCCCGGTTCTTCCATTACGGGCTCACCTCCAACGACACCATTGACACCGCCCAGGCGCTGCAGCTCACCCAAACTGGCGAACTGCTCCGCGCCGGCCTCGCTCGCCTCGGCGAGGTGCTGCGCAAACGAGCTCTGGATTTTGCCCATACACCGCAAGTCGGCCGCACCCACGGCATCCACGCCGAACCGGTCAGCTTCGGCCTCACCTTCGCCAATTGGTTCGCCGAGAATGCCCGCAATCAGCGCCGCCTCGATGCCGCCGTCGAGGATTTGCGCGTGGGCAAGATCAGCGGCGCAGTGGGCACCTTCGCTCACTTGCCGCCGGAAGTCGAGGTCCGCGTTTGCGCCCGCCTGGGGCTCAAGCCCGCTCCCATCTCCACCCAGGTGCTCCAGCGCGATCGCCATGCCGCCTTTCTGTGCACCCTGGCGGTCATCGGTTCCACGCTCGACAAGATCGCCCTCGAAATCCGCCACCTGCAGCGCACCGAGGTGCGCGAGGCCGAAGAGTTCTTCTCGGAAAAGCAGAAGGGTTCCTCCGCCATGCCGCACAAGCGCAATCCGGTGACCTGCGAGCAGATTTGCGGCCTCGCGCGCCTCTTGCGCTCCAACGCCCAAGCCGCGCTCGAGAACGTCGCCCTCTGGCACGAGCGCGACATCAGCCACAGCTCGGTCGAGCGGGTCATTCTTCCCGACTCCTGCATCCTGCTCGATTACATGCTCGCCAAAACCGCCGACGTCGTTGAGAAGCTGCTGGTCTACCCCGAACAGATGCTGCGCAATCTCGCCCTCACGCATGGCCTGGTCTACTCCGGCCAGTTGCTTCTGGATCTGGTCGAAAGCGGCGTCTCGCGCGAGCAGGCCTACCGCTGGGTGCAACGCCACGCCATGGAAACCTGGCGCACCGGCAAGGATTTCCGCGCACTAGTCGAGGCCGACCCCGAGATTCGCGCCCAAGTCGCGCCCGAAACGATCGCCGCCGCCTTCGATATCGGGCGCCATCTACGCCACGCCGACGCTATCATCGCCCGCGCCCTGGCCTCGAGCTAGTTTCCGCTGTCCCCGTGCACGCGCACCAAGATGAAGTGGGTGCCGTCGCTGCCCGGCTTGACCGCGGCGGTGCGGACATTTGAATTCGACAACTTCACCTCCACCGAGTTGGTGCGCCCGTGATTGCGGCGTTCGAGCGCGCCGTAGCGGCCGAGTTGGTTGTCGTAGTATTCGAGCACTTGCTCCGGCGCGGCGCTGGTGCGAAATTCGGCCATGTCCACATCAAGCACGACATCGCCGTGCCGCAACTGCACTTGCGCGCCGGGGGAGTTGCCCGGATTGAAATCCACTCCGTCGAGCGCATCAATCCCCTCCTCGCGCGATTGGCCCCAGCGATCAAACGGGGAATCAGCCCGCGATTGCACCAGTTCCGCTCCCGGATACACTTCCATGCCCAGGTTGGCAATATCAGGAGTCGGATTCACCTTGACGTCGCCAAACGGCGAATGGATATCCACCTTCGCCTGGTCGCCTTTGCCGTGTACCTCAAGGTCGCCCAAGGGGGAATGGATTTCAACGTTGTGCTGGTCGCCCGCACCGGTCTCGTCGATATGCGTGTTCATCACAAGCGTGCGCACCACGTAAATGCCGAAGCCGACGAACAGGCACGCCAGAATCACCACGCCGGTCACAACCGCGAGCACGGCATTGTTATTGTTCGTCCGCGGCGGCAGCGGCGGCTGCGTTGGCGGCGGAGGCGGAGGCGGAGGGTAGGTCGCCATGGCAAGGCTCCAGTCCTATTCTACGGGCTGGCGCGAAAAAAAGTTCCCGGTTTGCCACGCCCGGATTGCGGCTACGCCGGCCGCCCCGGCCCCGATGCACGCCGCCGCGTTACCGTTGGTCACTCCGCCGACCGCCAACACCGGAACTGCGCATTCCGCGGCTTGGCGGAGAGCTGCAAGCCCCAGCGCCGGCCCGAATGCCAATTTGGACGGTGTCGGAAAGATCGGTCCTAGAAGCGCGAAATCGGCTTGGCTTTGGGCCACTTCGGCGGCCGAGTGGCAGCTTTGGCCCACCAGAAACTCCGCCCCGGCTTGCTCGCGTACCCGCCCCACGGGCATTCCAGCAGCGGGAAGCTGCACGCCATCAAAACCAGCGGCGAGTGCGACGTCGAGCCGATCATTGACCAGCAGCAGCGCTCCTGTGCCTTGACATGCCGCTCGCGCCGCAAAACAGAATTCCAGCAGCCGCCCGGCGTCCATCTCCTTGGCGCGTACTTGGATCAAATCCGCGGCTTTGGCGGCGGCGAAGGCAATGGTATCGAGCGCGGCGCGGTTCGCCCCGTCACTGATGCAGCATCGCCACGGCCTAGGCCGGGCCAGCAGCCGGTTCACGACCGGAACGGAGCGATCTCGCTCGCCGCGTTCCATAAATTCAGCAAGCCAAGGCCGGCAACCGCGCCACGCACGTACCCACTCAGCCACGCGTGCAGAATTGCCGGGTGCCCACTCAATGCTCTGCGGAACAATGGGTTGTGATCCCACAGCGGCGACCAGGGAAGCGCCAAAAGCAGTAGCCCAACCTCGATTCCGAGCACCACCAGCGCCGCACGCCCCAACCTTCCCCATCCCCCGCCCGCTTGCGGGCTGGGTGCCTCTGTTGATTGCATCATCCTCACTATTCTGCTATAAACCGCACAGGCTCCCCCTGGAGGCTTCATGAATCGAAGCGATTTAGCCTTGGCCATGGCGTCCGCAAGCGACATTTCCAAGCTCTCTGCCGAGCGCGCATTGAATGCGGCGCTGGCGGCTATGGCGCAGGAATTGTCCCGTGGGAATCGGGTCACCCTCGCCGGCTTTGGCACCTTTCGCCCGGTGGCCCGCCGTGCCCGCACCGGCCGCGATCCCCGCACCGGCGGCAAGATCCACATTGCTCCCCATAATTCGGTCAGCTTTGTGCTCAGCCCCGAATTCAAGTCCGCGCTCAACCCCGTGCGCGCGGAAGCCGCCGTCACCCTCTAGCGTTTCCTGCCGGGCTGCCTCGGGCTTACGTTTCCCCGCCGGAGCCGTCTATTCCCAACGAGCGCGATGTGGAATAGCCTGAGCCCCGCTTTGAGCTTCGATCCCAGCTCGGAAACGCCGCTTCCCTTCCCTGCTGCGGGGGCCGAAGCATCCACCGCTTCTGCCTACGATGCCCGCGCACTGATTGCCGCCGCGCAGGCCGGTGACGGCGAAGCCTTCGGTCGTCTCATCGGACTCCACCAGTCCATGGTGGTGCGGCTGGCGCGCGGGCTCGCTTGGCGGCCCGAGGACGCTGCCGACCTTGCCCAGGAGACCTTTACCCGCATCTACGTTGCGCTGCCCCGTTTCCGTTTCGAATGCGCCTTTTCCACGTGGGTGTACCGCATCGCCACCAACGTCGGGCTGGACTATATTCGCCGCCAGCGCGCCCGCCGTTGGCTTTGGCACAGCAATGCGGTTGATGGCGGCGCCGGATTTGACGCCGTCGATCGCCGCGCAGGCACCAACCCTGAGCGCCAGGCCCTGAGCGCCGAGATCGCGCGCCGCGTGCGCCGCGCGCTCGGCAAGCTGCCCGCCCGCCAGCGCTTGGCCTTCGAGCTGCGGCATTACCAGGGCTTGCGTCTGGGTACCATCGCCGAGGTGCTCGAGACCAGCGAAGAAGTGGCCAAGAACGCCCTGTTCCGCGCAACCCGCAAATTGCGGGCCGAACTCGGAGACTTGTTGGAAGGAGGTGCGCGATGACGTGTCGCGATGCCAAGAAGGCCCTGATCCTGAATATGGTGCATCTGCCGGATGCCGCGGCCGGGGCCGCGCTCGATTCTCACTGCGCTGCCTGCGCCGAATGCGCCCGCGAAGGCGCGCGGATTCGAGCCTTGGCCGCGCTCCTCACCGATGCCCGCGCCGGTGCGCCTTCAGAATCCGTGTCCGCATCTTCCGCTTGGCGTCTGCCCCCTGCCCCGATGTTGCGCAGGCGAACCGCATGGGCGATTGTGGCGCTGGCTCTCGCGTTGGTTACCGGCTTCACCGCCGGATGGACTTCCCGCGCTCAGTCCCGCGCCTCACGCGCAACCAGCACCGCACCCGAGCAGCTTCAGATCGAAGCGATCGAGGCCAGTGGCATGCCCGATATCGGCATTCGCTATTCGACCGTTCGCCAAGCCTCGCTGCGCGCTCCGGTCGGCGCGGCCCAATCCCAGCGCTTGTTGCTCGAAGCCATCCAGCATCCGGCCAATGCCGGAATGAGAATCGAGGCCATGCGGCTGCTTGCTTCCCTGGGCAGGTCAGCGAGGAACCCCGCTGCCCTGCGTCAGGCGTTGCTCACCGCGCTCCGCGACGATCCCAATCCTGGCGTTCGCCTGCGCGCCCTGGACGGCCTCCAACCTTGGGTCGCCCAGCCGTCCCCGGACGCGGCCTTGTTGGAGGCACTCGCCCAAGCCGCTAGGCGCGATCCCAACCGCGGGGTGCAGGCGCAAGCGGTTCGCGTGCTCGCCGCCGCACCCAATTCCGCAGTCCTGCTGCGCCGCCTCGGCGACAATGCCGGCGATCCCAGCTTGCGCTGGAGCTGCGCTGCAGCTTTGCATCAGCAGGGCGATCCAATTCCTGCCGAGTGGCTCGACGCCGCGGCAGCCGT
This sequence comes from Terriglobales bacterium, assembly GCA_035553115.1. Lineage (GTDB taxonomy): Bacteria > Acidobacteriota > Terriglobia > Terriglobales > SCQP01 > SCQP01. The sequence continues at coordinate 10,460 of DATNED010000192.1, forward strand.
GCCAGGGGGCGATCAATGACGCATGCAAAGGCGCATCTCGGCCTCGCCGTGCTGGCAGCGGCGGCCTTGCTGCCCGCGCAAACCGTTCGCGCCTACCGCTCGGGTGGCGATCAGGTGCGCGAGCTGGGCGGCAGCGTGACCCTTTCCGCACCTGTGCGAGTCGAAGTCCAGGCGCGCTGGGCCAACCTCGAATTGCGCGGTACCACCGGTCCGGCCCTCCGCTACCAATTGCGTCTGCGCACCTCTGCAAGCCCTGCCGCCTCTGCTCTCCTCGCTGCCTGGCCAGTGCAGATCAGCCAACACTTGGGCGTGGTCACCCTGGTCACCGGCGCTCCCGCGTTCAACAGCGTGGCCCCCATCGTCGCCACTCTTTCGCTGGAAATCCCGCGTACTGTTCGCAATGTCGTGGCACGCACCACGGTCGGCAACATCGTCGCCGATCAGCTTTGGGTTCCGTTGGTCGCCATCACCCGGGCTGGCAACATTCGGGCCGGCGCCCTCAACGCTAATCTCGAGGCCTTGAGTGGCATAGGAAATATTGAGGTGGCGCGGGCCAAGCGCGTGCTCGCAAGCACAGCCGGATCCATCCAGGTGATTCAAGCCGATGGGCCCGCCGAGCTCTCCACCACCGGCGGCGAGGTGTCGCTGCGTTTCGCGCGCGACTCGGTTCACGTCACCAGCGCCGGCGGCGGCATTGACATTGGCACCGCGCAGGGACCGGTCGTCGCCTACAGCGAGGGTGGCAGCATTCGCCTCGGTAGTGCTGCGGCTTCGGCTCAGCTTCATACCCTCGGCGGCAACATCGTGGTGGACAGCGCCCACGAGCTGCGGGCCGCCACTCGCAGCGGCGACATCGAGATGCGCCAATTGCTCGGCGGCGTCGAAGCCCAGACCGATTCCGGCCGCATCCAAGCCGTATTCGCCGCCCGGGCGCGGCTGGCGCCCTCCGAGCTCGCCGCCCAGCGCGGCAGCTTGACCGTCACCGTTCCGCCCGATCTCGGCGCCACCGTCTGGGCCGAAATTCGCGCTCCGGAGGGTCATCAGATCCAGGCCGAATACGGCGGCGTCGCGCCGCTGAGCGGCCCTGGCCTCGTGCAAGCACGCGCCGTCCTCAACGGCGGCGGCCCCGCCTTGCGCTTGCTTACAGTTGGCTCCGACATTCTGATTCATAAGCCCTAAGGAGGATCCCTGTGAACCGCACCTGCCTTGCTTTTCTCGCGCTCTGCGCTGCTTCCACCTTCGCCCCCGCCCAAACCGCCTTCACCTTTGCCCCCGAACCCGCACCCAGGCTCGGAGCGCTGGCGCCGCAAGCCACCACCCTGACGTTCTACAGTGGCCAAAGCTGGCTTGGTGTCGGCCTCGCGGACCTCACGGACTTCAGCGCCGCCAATTTGCACGCCAACAGCGTCAACGGCGCCGAAATCGTCGAGGTCTACCCCGATAGTCCCGCTGCCGCCGCCGGCCTGCAGGCCCGCGACGTCATCACCGAGTACAACGGCGAAGCCGTCATCAGCGTTCGCCAACTGGAGCGCCTGGTGAACGAAACTCCAGCCGACCGCACCGTCGCCGTCAAGCTTCTGCGCGATGGCAAGCCGGTGGATGCCAAAGTGCATCTCGAAGCGCGAGCTCGCGGCAATACCGCGCTCCGTACGTTGACCATGCCGCGCATCGAGCGCGACCACGTGCCCGAGCCGCCCGCCATGCCCGCGATGCCTGCCATGGCTCCGCCCCCTCCTCCACCGACCCCGCGGATCCATTTCGGCGACGGTTGGGAGACCAGCATCCTCGCCGCCAGCGGCACCGAATCCCTTGGCCTCTCGCTCGAGACCCTGTCGCCCCAGTTGGGCGAATACTTCGGCCTGAAGCACGGTCAGTCCGGGCTGCTGGTGCGCTCGGTAGTCGGCAAGAGCGCCGCCGAAAAGGCCGGCATCAATGCAGGCGATGTGCTCCTCCTGTGGGGCGACCGCTCCCTCGCCAGCCCTTCCGACCTGCGCCAGGCCGAACGCGCCAGCGCCGGATCCGAGGCCACTGCAACCTTACTGCGGCATGGAAAAACTGTCACCGTGAAGATCCAGGTTCCGGCCCAGCCAGAAGGCTGGATGTGAACCGGAATTCCGTGCTAATCTATGAAGGCGTTTGTCTTCTGCTCGATTTCCGAAAGCGCATTGCGCCGCCTTTAGACCGCCCGGTACGAACCTGTCCCGTCCTGCCTATTAGCCAGAGATCAGCCAAGTCAAATAGCTCTTTGTGTTGAAGGATCTCCCTTGAAAAATATTTTTGTTGGCAACTTGTCGTTTCAAACGACAGAAGCAGACCTGCGTTCCTCGTTCGAGCAGTTTGGGGCGGTGAGCCGGGTGAGCATCATGACCGATCGGGACACCGGACGTTCGCGCGGCTTCGGTTTCGTGGAAATGAATGACGATCAGCAGGGCGACGCCGCCATCGCTGCCATGAATGGCCGCGAGGTCGACGGCCGCTCGCTTAACGTCAACGTGGCGCGCCCGCGCCCCGAGCGCTCTGGCGGCGCTGGTGGCTACGGCGGCGGTCGCGGCGGTCGCGGCGGCGGTCGCGAACAGCGCTGGTAGTCGGCCCGATTCGGCAGACTCGAGGGGGCGGCCTCTGGGCCGCCCCTTTTTATTGCAGCACGTCTAAGTACTTCAGTCCGCCGCCGGTGTTGTACAGCACAACCGTCTCCTCGGGACCCAACCAGCCCGATGCGTACAGGCGACGGGCTGCAACCACGGCCGCGGCCCCTTCGGGTGCCGCGAAGATCCCCTCGGTCGCTGCCAGCTCGCGCACGGCAGCTTGGATTTCTGCGTCGCTCACCGACAACGCCGTGCCCTTGCTTGCGCGCAGGATCTCGAGGATGATCTTGTCCGCGTACGGCTTGGGTACGCGCAATCCGGCCGCCATCGTCGCGGCGTTCGCGAAGGCCTCCATCTGCGTGGCGCCGCTCTCGAACGCACGCACCACCGGCGCGCAGCCTTGGGCCTGCACCGCCACCATGCGCGGACGCTTCGCGCCGATCCACCCCAACTGCTCCAGCTCGTCGAACCCCTTCCACATCCCGATCAGCCCCACGCCGCCGCCAGTCGGATAAAACAACACGTCCGGCACCTGCCAGCCCAGCTGCTCGACAACCTCGTAGCCCATGGTCTTCTTGCCCTCGACCCGGTACGGCTCCTTCATGGTGCTAACGTCGTACCACCCCTCGCGCTCGCGCCCCTGCTGCACCAGCTTGGCGCAGTCGCTGATCAAGCCGTCCACCAATTTCACGTTCGCGCCGTAGAAGTTATACTCGGCCAGGTTGCCCTTGGGCACGTCGCGCGGCGCGAAAATATGCGCTTCGATGCCCGCCTGCGCGGCATACGCCGCCAGCGCACTGCCGGCGTTGCCGGCCGTCGGAATGGCAATCTTCTTTACCCCGAACTGTTTCAGCATGGTCACCGCGCAGCCCAGCCCTCGCGCCTTGAAGCTGCCGGTCGGATTCAGGCCTTCGTCTTTCACGTAGAGCCGTTCGCCCCCCATCGCCGCCCCCATCCGCCGGACGCGCAGCAGCGGCGTCTGCCCTTCTCCCAGCGTGACCGGCGCGTCGCTCGGCATCAGCTCCTGGTATTTCCACATCGAACACGCCGCGTCCGTGCGCGCAGCCAGAATCTTCGGCGAAAGCACCTTCGCAACCTCGCCCAGATCATAGCGGACATAGAACGAACCCGCGCATTTGGGGCAAACCGTCTGCGGGCGATCGGCGGGTTCGTGCGCGCCGCAGCGCGAACACTCCAAATGAGTCACATAGGTAGGCATTCTCCGAGAATACCGCAGTGCCCCTGTTCCCCGGCCCGGGTTCCCTGTATTCTTTCCGAATGCGACGCCCCTCGCTTACGACATGGATCCTGATCGCGCTCGTGCTCGGTGTCGCGATCGGCGCGTTTTGGCCCCGTTTCGGCGTCGCGCTGGATCCGCTCGAAGTCATCTTCCTGCGCCTCATCAAGATGATCGTCGGCCCGTTGATCTTCGCCACCTTGGTGGTGGGCATCGCCGGCCATGGCGACCTCAAAGGTTTGGGCCGGGTGGCGGTGAAGGCGATCGTGTTTTTCGAAGTTGTCACCACCTTCGCCCTCGTGCTGGGGCTGCTGGCGGTGAACTGGATTCAGCCCGGCCGCGGAGCAACGCTCTCGGCCCCGGCCTCGAGCGGCTTGGGGCCCGCCGCCGCCCACGTACCGCTGCTGCAAAGCTTGATCGAGCACACCTTCCCGCAAAGCTTCGCCCAATCGCTGGCCAACGGCGAAGTTCTTCAGGTGGTGGTGTTCAGCGTGCTGTTCGGCATCGCCTTGGTCATGGCGGGCGTCGAGCCCGGACGTCCCGCCCACAGCTTGCTTCGGCTTTGCGAAGGCTTGGCCCAGGCCATGTTTAAGCTCACGGAAATCGTGATGTGGACCGCGCCCTTCGGTGTGCTGGGAGCGGTAGCCGCCAGCATCGGACGTCAAGGACTTGGGGTGCTGTGGCCGCTGCTTAAATTGGTCGCCACGCTCTACGGCGCGCTTGTGGTATTCCTCGTCCTGATTTTAGGCGGCATCATTGCCCTGTTCCGTATTCCTCTCGGTCGCTTCTGGGCCGCGGTCAAAGAACCGACCTTGATCGCGTTCTCGACTTCCAGTTCCGAGGCCGCCTTGCCCAGCGCCTTGGAAAACATGGAAGCGATGGGCATTAGCCGCCGCATCGTGGGTTTCGTCATCCCCACCGGCTACAGCTTCAACCTCACCGGCAGCACGCTCTATCTCAGCCTGGCCGCGCTATTCATCGCCCAGGCCGCGCATATGCATCTCGACCTGGGCCAGCAGCTCTTCATGTTGCTCACGCTCATGCTCACCAGCAAGGGTGTTGCCGGTGTCAGCCGCGCGGCCATCGTGGTGCTGGCCGCCACCGCAGCCACCTTCGGGCTGCCGCTCTCGGGAGTGGCGCTGCTGCTCGGCGTGGATCAATTCCTCGATATGGGCCGCACCGCCGTCAACGTGCTGGGCAACTGCCTCGCGGCTGCGGTGGTCGCGCGCTGGGAGGGCGAGGCGATGCAGCAGCCTTCCGGGCATTCGTCTCCCCAAGCCGCCAGCGCTCCCACCGCCCGCCGGGGCTGAGCCCCCCCCAGCCGCTCTTCGATCAAGTCCGCCAGCAGCGCCGCAAAGCGCGGGTGGTCCCCGGGCGCGGCCACCCGCACGAAGCCGAGTCCCAGTCTCTCGGCCTGCGCCCGCGCCTCGACGTCCAGGTCGTAGACCACCTCCATGTGGTCCGAAAGAAATCCAATCGGCGCCACCACGGCCGATCGCGCACCGCCTTGCCGTGCCTGCTCCAATGCGGACTCCAGACTGGGCCCCAGCCACGGCTGCTGCGGCGGTCCGCTGCGGCTTTGGTAGGCCAACGCGAAGCTCCCGCGCCCGGCAGCTTGCCCAACCAGCCGGCACGCCTCATTCAGTTGCTCGACATACGGGCTGGAGTGGGCCATCGCCGTCGGAATGCTGTGGGCGGTGAAGATGAGGGCGGCTTCGCTGCCCGCCCGCGCCAGTCCGCCGCGCACCCGTTCGGCATTGATCGCGATGAAATCGGGGTGATTGAAGAACAGGCGGATTTTCCCCAATTCGGGCGCGTTGGCGCCGACCTCAGCTCTCGCCCGCTCCATGTCGTCAAGGTATTGCCGGCAGCCGGAATACGAGCCGAATGCCGAGGTAACCAACGCCAGCGCGCGCCTCACCCCCGCCGCCGCCAGCTCCCGTAGCGTGTCGGCGAGCAGCGGATGCCAGTTGCGGTTGCCCAAGATAACCGGAAGACGGTGCCCGCGGCCGTCGAGCTCCTGTTGCAGTGCGGCGACCATGGCTCGATTCGCCGCGCCAATCGGACTGCGCCCGCCCATCTGGTAGTAATGCGCGGTTACCTCCGCGCGGCGCTCGGCGGGCACGTTCCGGCCGCGCACCACGTTGTCGAAAAACGGTTGCACGTCTTCGGGCCGCTCCGGCCCGCCGAACGACACCACTACCACCGCGTCCCAGTTCATCCCATCATTATGGCTGGGGCTGAATGATGGCCGCGCGCGCGTCCAATTTCGACTCCAACACCTCTCGCACCTTGCGCGCCAGGGATTCGGGCGTGAACGGCTTTTGCAGAAATGCCAAACCGGCGTCCAATTGCCCGTGCCGCGCAATCGCTTGATCGGGGAAGCCGGATATGAACAGAACCTGGAGCGTTGGCTGCTGCTGCTGCAATTCCTTAAGCAGCGCACGCCCATCGCAATCGGGCAGGACCACGTCGCTGATCAGCAAATCCAGCGGCTCGCGCCGTTGCGCGGCCAGCTCGAGCGCCTCCGAGGGATGTCCCGCGGCCAGCACCTCGTAGCCTTGATCACGCAGCACCTCCGCCACCAGTTCCCGCACCGCAGCTTCATCCTCGACCAGCAGAATGGTCTCCCGCCCGCGCTCGACCCGCGGGGGAATCTGCCGCTCTTCTGTCTCCTCGGCGGTCTCGACCTGCCGTGGCAAATAGATCTTCATGGCAGTTCCGTGGCCCAGCTCGGAATACACCCCGATGCTGCCACCGCTTTGTTTCACGATGCCGAACACCGTGGCCAGGCCGAGCCCGGTCCCCTTGCCAGCGGGCTTGGTGGTGAAGAACGGCTCGAACAGGTGCCGCTGCGTCTCCTCGGCCATCCCGCTTCCCGTATCCGTCACCGCCAGCATCACGTAGGGTCCGGGCACAACCTCGGGATGCTTCGCGGCATAGTACTCGTCTAAGATCACGTTTTCCGTCTCCACCGTGACCTGCCCGCCCTTGGGCATGGCATCGCGGGCGTTGACCACCAGGTTCATCAGCACTTGGCTCAGTTGACCCGGATCCGCGCGCACCGCGCCCAGGCTGGGCCCCGGCATGGTCACAAGCGACACATCCTCGCCCATCACCCGCCGCAGCAGCGGCTCCATGTCGCTGACCACGGCGTTCATGTCCAGCACCCTCGGCTGCAGCACCTGCTGGCGGCTGAAGGCGAGCAGTTGCTGCGTCAACGATGCTGCGCGGTCGCCGGCCTTTCTTATGGTGCCGATCTTCGCGCTGGCTGCGGGGTCGTCGGGGTGCGCCAGCAGAATGTCGCAATATCCGTTCACTACGGTGAGCAGATTGTTGAAGTCGTGCGCGATGCCCGCTGCCAGCCGCCCGACCGCCTCCATCTTTTGCGCCTGGTGAAATTGCGCCCGCAAATTCTGCCGCTCGCTCACGTCGGTGAAGCTCACCACCGCTCCTGCCAACGTTCCTTCCTGTCGGATTGGCGCAGATTGATAGTCGGCCGGAAAACTGCTCCCGTCGGCCCGCCAAACCAGCTCCTCCTCCGCGCGGAGCGTTTCGCCCGCTCGGGTCGCCGCCATCATGACGCATTCCGACAGCGGATACGGCGTGCCGTCGGCCCGCGTATGGTGCATCTGTGCGTGCATGTTCCGCCCCAGCAGCGCTCGCGCGTCCTCGACCCCCAGCAACCGCGCCGCGGCCGGATTCGCCCAAATGCAGCTCCCCTCCAGGTCCACCGCGTAGATGCCCTCGCTGGTGGACTCCAGCAGCATCCGCACCTGCGCCTCGCTCTCCCGCAAACGATACTCCGCTGCAATGCGGTCGGTCATGTCGTGCAGGAAAGATATGAAGGCCGGGCCGCCTTCCCATTCAATGCGGTGCGCATACACGTCGACCGTCAGCTCGGCCCCTGCCTTCGTCCGGTAGCGCCACCGCCGTCCGCGCGCGGGCGCTCCTGAGCGCAGTTCAGCCAGCAGCGCCGGTGCATCTTCCTCCGGCCGCACATCGAGAATCTTCATGCGCAGAAATTCTTCCCGGCTGTATCCAAAGCGCGCCACCGCGCTGTCGTTCACTGCCAGGAAGCGCAGGCTGTCCACGGAAAAGATCCACATCGGCTGCTGGCTCTCCTCGAACAGCAGCCGGTACCGCTGCTCGGAGGCTCGCAGCTCCCGCTCCGAATTCCGCGATAGGGCATCGCGGCGATCGAGGAGCCGCGCAATCAGCCAAAACAGCACCACGCCGAACAGCACCGTTCCGTAGACGACCACGATTTCGGTGATCCGCGCCGCGGTGGGATGCGCATGGCTGCGCAGCGTGTTCAGCAGCACCAGCAGCGCCGGGTACAGCAGCGTGATCGGCAATAGCCGCCGCAGCACCGCTCCCGCCGAGCCAGTTTCCACAAAAAACGACACCGGTCGCCGCTCCGGCCACATGGCCATCCACGCTCCGCTGGCCACAAACAGCGCCGCTGCGGTGCTCAGGTTCAGCGCCACGCCGGTCGCTGGCGGATGCGTCACCGCAGGCGCTTGGACGAGGTAGTCCAGCACCATGGCATAGCCCACAAAGGCCACCAGCATGTCGGCGGTTACTGAAAGCGAAGGCAGCCGCGGCTTGGCCAGTAGCGAAAACCCCAGCAGCAGGAAACAGAATGCAGCTGTGCCCGAAAGCGGAATCCGGCCCGCCGCCTGCAGCCAATGCGATGCCCCCAGCGCCAGCAGCGCGCACGCTGCCATCGCACCCCAAATCCGGCGCAAGCGCCGCTCTTTGCGGTCTCCGCTCGGCGCTAGCCCCAGCGCGGCCAAGGCCGCCAGCGCCGCGCCTGCCGCCGAAGCGGGCGGCGGATATCCAGCACGCAACGGATGCGCGAACACCGACAGCAGCTCGGCGAAGGTGGCGACCGCCAATATTGCAGCGGCAGCCAGCCCCGCGCGCCGCCAGCGCGGCAGTATAGTTGCGGCGTATGCACGCTCCACGCCAGTCATCCCCTTGCCTCCTCCCAAGCTCCAGCGCACGCAACCCGGGGGGAGGTCACTGACTCAAACCATACACCCAAACGGGTGCCCGGAAAGTGACTCCTTCGTTACCTATGCCACCCTCTACCCCGGCTTGGGTCCTCATGCCGCGATATCGCATCGGCCCCTTTCTTGGCCCGCGGGCGGCTTCTACGGTTCGCCCACAGCCACCACCGCGCGTCGGTGCTGCCGCTGCTGCTTGATGCGATACATCTCCGCATCTGCCCGGTGCAGCAGCTCTTCCGGTCCAGCGCCCGAATCCGGATACAGAGCCAATCCAAAGCTGGCGTAAATGCGCCGCTGCGCCAGCATCGGATCCTCGGCCATCGCCGCATGCAGCCGCTCCGGCAGCAGTCGCGCCACCTCGGGCAGGCAGGCCGGCACCAGAATGGTGAATTCATCCCCCCCATACCGCGCCACCACGCTGCTGGCCCGGCTCTTCTGCTCCAGCAGGCGCGCCACCCGCACCAGCACCCGGTCCCCTTCGAGATGGCCGTAGCGGTCGTTCAGCGGCTTGAACTCATCCAAGTCCACCAGCACAATGGCGAAGCTCGCCGGTCCTCCCTCCGTCGCCGCCGCCCGCGCCCGCCGCCACTCTGCTTGCAGCGCTTCCATGAAAAAACGGCGCGTTTTCACGCCGGTAAGGCTGTCGGTGATGGCCTGATGCTCCAGCTTCTGGAATAAATTGGCGTGGTTCAGCGCCACCGCCACCTGATCGGTCAGCGTCTGCAGCACCAGCACCTGATCAGGCGGAAAGCCCGCCGGCGCGTGACTTTCTAGATGCAGCACGCCCAGCGTATCGCCCGCGTAGCGGATCGGCAGCGCCAGCCCCGACCGCGCCTGCGCGCACCGCGACCACTCCGCGTCGAGCGTCGGCTTCCACCCGCATTGCTGCTGGATCTGCCCGCTCGCCGCTGCCCGTCCGGCCAGGCCCCGGCCCAGCGGGATCAGCGCCGATACCAACGGATCGCTGTGTCCGCCCGCGCTGGCGGCGATTTCGAGCTGCACGCCCTCGCGCTCGCCGCCCGCACGCAGGAGCGCCACCGTGATGTGATCGTAATGGAACGCCTGCGCCGTCTCCGCCACCACCGTGCTCAGCATCTCCGCCGGGCTGAGCGTGGAAATGGACAGGCGGGCGATATGGTTCAGGAAGCTTTTCTGCCCGGCGTCGCGCTGCACCTCGGCGAACAGCCGCGCGTTCTCCAGCGCCACGCCCGCCTGGCTGGCGAGAATCTCGAGCACGCGCAGATGCTCGGCGTCGTAGGCGTCCTCTTGCTCCTGGCTCTGCACCGCGATCACGCCGCACGCCTGGCCCTGCAGCGTCACCGGCACCCCCAGCCAATTCTTCGCCGGCCGCCCGCTGGCGATCAGTCCGTGCTGGCGAATGTACAGGTCCACATCGCGCGAAATCAGCAACGGCTGGCCGGTCGCGATCACGTGCTCGGTAAGCGCCTGGGTCCTCGGTCGCGTGCGCGGCGGCACTCGCTCGCCATCTTCGACCTCGAAGGCGAATCGAATCACGTCCTGCTCCAGATCCTGGAAGGCCACATAAAAATTGCGCACGTCCATCAGCTTGCGCAGCTGTGTGTGGATCGCCTGCAGGAGCGCGCCCGCGTCCAGCGAGGAGCTCAGCGCCGTGCCGATGTGGGTCAAGATCTCGAACTCGCGGCTGCGCCGCACCGATTGCCGGAACAAATGCAGCTGCTCGGGCGGGGTGCCAGGGTGGGAGCGGGGCAGCGCGGCGCGATGATCGGCGACCCACAGCCAGGCCCATCCGAACAGGGCCGGTGCTAGCACGGCCAGCACGCTCTGGTCGGGATAGCGGGGCAGTAGCCCTGCGCCCCACGCCACCACCGCTCCTGCTAGCCAGCGATATGATGGCGGTCCGGCCCAGAGCAGCAATCCAACGCTGGCCGCGAGCATCACCGCCAGCAGGCCGCCTGCGATCGCCGTCGCCGGTTCCGGCGCCAGCGTCAGCCCCAGCGCTGCCAGCGCCAGCACCCAAAAACCATACCGCCAGCGTCGGTCCAGTGCCCCCGGTCGCGCCTCAGCCAGCAAATGCCGCGCGATATAGAGCAGCATCGCCGCTGCCACCACCGAGCAAACTCCCGCGTAGCGCAGCGTCCAGGAATTGTTTTCGGGCTGCAGTGCCAGCAGCGCGTATCGCGCCAGCAACATGGCCCAAAACCCGGTCAGCCCCTGCAGCCCGTGGTCGCGCCGCTGCGACTGCAAATAGGCGAAGATCGGCAACGCCAGGGCGCACAGCCCGATCGTGGCCAAATTCAAGACCATGCAAAATTCATTGCCTCCGCGTTCACGCCGCCCGCGGATCTCCCGGACCGCCCGCTACTATATGCGAGCCGCGCACCGGAGTCAATTGCGCCCGCAGGTGCGCGATTGCCTTTCAGATAGTTCAATTTCCGCCGGGACAACCCGACGCACGCTTTCCGCTCTCTCCTAGTTTCATCGGAGCGAAGTGGTGCAAAGATTAGCTTTGTTTCTCCTTTTGTCCTGCTTGCCGGCGTCGGTCTGGGGCCGCCAAAACCCCCAGATTCCCCTCGCGGCAGCGATCGAGTTGCCGCACGTGTCAAGCCCGAGTTCGAGCGGAGGGGTCCCGCCTGCGGTCCCGCCCCGCTGCCGGGAAGCGAATTTCGGCCACATCGCCTCGACCGACCACGGAGGCGAGGGGAGGCCGACCAACGGGAGGCCGCGGGGCGCAGCCCCGCAACAAGTGACCGTGCCACCCCGCGACAGCCTGCGCACGACCATTTTGCAAACGCTGATCAACGACCCCGAGTTGGGCCGCTATCCGCTCGCGGCCAGCGTTGCGCCGGATTACACGGTTCAATTGAACGGCACCCTACCCACCAAGGAGGAGAGCCAGACGGCCGAGCGGCTGGTTAAATCCATTGCCGGGGTGAAACGAGTGCGCAATCAGATCCGCGTGGACGCGAAGGTGGCGGCGCTGTACCCGCCGGGCGGCGTCGCAACCGCCAATCCCGGCGGCGCGGCCGCAGCTGCGACCACTCCGGATGCGGCCAACACGCCCGACCAAATCTTGGCGGCTGCAGTGGCCAATGCGCTCGCCGGCCACAAGGGGATGGGCCAGGTGCAGATCACGGTGCGCCAGGGCGAGGTGCGCTTGAGCGGCACGGTGCTCAACCTGCAGGACAAGACGACAGCGCAGCAAGTGGCGGAGAAGGCGGCGCCGGGGCACACGGTCGTGAACGAACTCACGGTCCACCACGACGAGGCGCGGACTGTGGCCACCAATCCAAGCGACCGTACGGCGCGACCCAAGTCCGGAGTGGAGTATCCACGCATCGCGGCAGCGACCGAGTTGCCGCACGTGGCAAGCCCGAGGTCGAGGCGCGGGATTCCGCCTGCGGTCCCGCCCCGCTGCCGGGAAGCGAATTTCGGCCACCTCGCCTCGACCGACCACGGAGGCGAGCGGAGGCCGACCAACGGGAGGCCGCGGGGCGCAGCCCTGCAAAGAGTGGCCGTGCCACCTCAGCGAGCGCGCTCGAGGATGGCGGCAAAGAAGCCATCGCTGGCGAGCGCGCCCGGAAGCAACTGAAGGAACGCGCCCGAGGTGGGTGGGGATTGGACTAGCGCGCCCGCTTCGCGCAGCCGCGCCAAGACGCGGGCTACGGGGACGAGGGTCAGCTCGGGTGTTTGCGCCAACACGGCTGCGATCACGCCAGCACCCTCTTCGGGCTCGATCGAGCAAACGCTGTACACGAGCCGGCCGCCCGGCCGCAACGCCGCAGCCACGCGGCGCAGAATTGCCGACTGCAGCTCGGCCAGGCGCGTCGGGTCCTCGGGCCGGAGCCGCCAGCGGATCTCGGGGTTGCGGGCGAGGGTTCCGGTTCCGGTGCAGGGGGCGTCCACCAGGATGCGATCGAATTTCGCTGCCAGCGGCAGCGGCCGGCTGGCATCGGCGACGACGATGGCAGCTCCGGCGCCGAGGCGTCGCCGCAGCGTCTGTGCGCGGGACCAATGCAGCTCGAGCGCGACCACGCGCGCCTGTGGCGCGAGCGCCTTCAGCAGGCTGGTCTTGGCGCCCGGAGCGGCGCAGACATCGAGCACCGAATTCCCCTGCTCGGCTTCGAGCAGATGGGGAATCAATTGCGAGGCTTCGTCCTGGATTGCGAATGCTCCCAGGCGGAATCCCTCGAGCTTGGTGGCGTCTCCTGCGATCACGCGTCGGCAGGAAGCAAGGATTCGACCAGGGGCGAGTTCGATGCCCTCGCCCTCCAGGGTTCCGCGAATCGCTACCGGCGGGGGCTGATTGTCGTATTCGGCAATCGCGGCGGCGGCCTCGGGCGAGAAGTTGCGGCTCCAGCGCTCGAGCAGCCAGGCGGGGTGCGAGAACTCGACCTCGCGGCGGCGTTTTAAATTTCCTTCTCGCGCCAGCAGCGCAGCGGCGGGCTCGCGGGGCAGATGGCGCAGCACCGCATTGACGAAAGCCGCCGCCGGCGGCGAATCTGCCTTGGCCAACTCGACGCTCTCGTGCACCGCGGCCATGGCGGGGACGCGATCGAGGAAACGCAATTGATACGCGCCCAATCGCAGGGCGGTGAGAGGAATCGCCGCGATGCGCGCCACCGCGCGCTTTGCCGCGATGGCGATGGCGTAATCGAGCTGCGCGCGCCAGCGCAGCACGCCCATGACCAGCTCGGTTGCCAGGCGGCGGTCGGCGGCGGAGAGGCCGCGGGCGCGCGAAGAATGCAGCAGATCGCTGGCATAGCCGCCCTGGTTCACGAGCTGGAGCACCTGGAACGCCAGTTGGCGGGCTGGAGAAGCCGGCATGTCCTAGGTTCGCACACGCGTGTGGGAGAATGGTCCCCATGCTCGCCGACAGCGCACTGCGTCCCGACGTGTATCTGGTCACCGCCTCGGAACCCGAGGTTGGCGCCTACGCCATGGCCAAGTACAGCCGCTCGGCGCTTTCCATGCGCGAGAGCCTGCGCGAGCTGGACGGCCAGAAAGCGGAGAAGTTTCTCAATACGTTTTACTTCCAGTACGGCCACCGCTCGATCGCCGACCTGGCGCACCTGAGCTTCGCCATCGAACGGCTCTCGATCTTGGCCGCGATCGAAGTGGCCGATGAGAGCCGCTGGGATGGGCAGGAGCGTTCGACCCGCTACCAGGAATTCCGCAACTCGGGTGTGGTTACGCCCGCAGGCCTGGTTTCGCCGGCGGGGTACGCTGCCGCGATCGCGTCATTGTTGGAGGCGTATGAACGCGCACGGGACCGGGTCGAGAGCGATCTCGCCCGTCGGCATCCGCTGCCCGAACGCATGACACCCGACGCGTATCGCCGCGCGCTGCGGGCGCGCGCCTTCGACGCCGCCCGCTATCTGCTTCCCTTGGGAACCGCAACCAGCCTGGGCCAGATCGTCAGCGCCCGCACCCTCGAGCAGCAGATCGTCCGCCTGCTCAGCTCGCCGGTGGATGAGTGCCAGCAGCTCGGCCGCGCGCTGAAGCAGGCCGCCAGCGCTCCGGGCGCGGTGCCGACGCTGGTGAAGTACACCGACCCGAGCCCCTATCTCATGGCCTCGCGCACCGCGTTTATGCAGGCCGCAGAGGCGCTGTTGGGGGGGACCGCGCCCGACTCGACCCCCGGCGTGCGCCTTGTCGCCGCGCCGACGCTGGAAATCGAAGTCGCCGCGTCTTTGCTGTATTCGCATTGCCACCACAGCTACACCGAGGTGCTGGAAGCGGTCGCGGCGCTCCCCGCCACCAGGCGGGTCGAGCTGCTCGAGCTCGGGCGCGCCCATCGCGGCGCGCACGACGAGCTGCCCAAGCCCTACCAGGCAGGCCAGCCGCTGCAGTTCGACATTCTCATGGACATCGGCGGATTTCGCGACCTGCATCGCCATCGCCGCTGCGTCCAACTGCACCAGGAGTACACGCCGCTGCACGGCTTCGAGGTTCCCGTCGCGGTGGTCGAAGCGGGAGCCGAAGGCGATTATCGCGGCGCCATGGCGACTGCGGGCATTTGGGTGGAGGAACAACAGCAGCGCGAAGCGTCGTATGCCTTGCCGCTCGGATACCGCAAGCGCAGCCTCTTCAAGATGGACTTCGCCGAGGCTGCCTACATCGCAGAGCTGCGCACCGGAATCGGCGGGCACATTTCCTACCGGACCGCAGCCTGGCAGATGTTTGACGCCCTGCGCGAGCGCCACCCTGAGCTGGCGCGCGGACTCCGTGTCACCGACCCGTCGCAGTCTTCGGATCCGCTGGTGCGTTGAGGCGGTGCCGCCAGCGTCGGCAGGCTCGCAGTTTTAGTAAATGTCGCCGCCGGGCTGGGTGGAGCGGACGGTGCCGGTTGAGACGTCGAGGGTGTAGGCGGTGCCGGATCCGGCCCAAGCGTGAAGGTCAAAATGATCGCCTGCGCGCAGCCGGCGCACCGCGATGCCGTGGAATTCGAGCGCAGCTCCCGCACGGCAGAGGGTCGCGGGGTGATCGGCCGAAAACAAATACACCGCCCCCGTGCCCGCCGCTCGGGCTGCTCCGGAAGGTTCTACGAGGAGCGCCGTATGCTGGTCTACGCCGATGCCGTGGACGCGGGCGGCAGGATTGTCTTGCAGGATGCGGGCCAGAAATACCAACAGCCGCCCGAGGCGGTTGCGGTTGTGGAAATGAGTGTCGGTCACGATGCCGCGCAGTGCCGGGATTCGGACGAAATCATGCGCCAGCACAACCTGGTCCTGGTAGGGGTTGGCGAGCGCCACCGCCGAGGTAAGATCGGGGCCGTCGGGGCGGTCGTGCTGGGCGGAATAGCCCCATTCGCCGAGCACCGCAAGGCCCGCGCTCGTGCCGCCGAGCGGAACGCCGCGACGGATCGCGTCGTTCAGTTCCTTTTGGACGGGCGTATCGGCCCAGTAGTTGACGTAATTGGACTGGTCACCTCCGGCAAGAAATATCGCGCCGGCGGCGCGGATGGTCCGCGCGGCAAAAGGATCGAGCGCTGCCGCGCGGCTGGGCAAAATGAGCGTCGCGACCGAGTTTTCATCCGGGCACAGTTTCTGGACGTACGGATTGTAGGCGTCGGTGCCGCTGGCACGCAGGATCAGGAAGTCGCCGTGGCCGGAGCGTTCGCACATCCATTGGAAGGCCTGGTCCAGATCGGTGCCGCCGCCGATCAGGGCGAAGCCGCCGCGCGTGGCGGCGCGCACGTTGGCCGCTGCGCCGGCGCGCAAATAACGGTAGGGAGGGGAAGCGGCGGACTGTGTCAATGCCGCCGCTGCCAAGAGAATAATCGCGCCCAGCTTTCGCATGGTGCGACTATATCCCATGCCTGGCGCGCGAAAGAATGCGGTCTCCTTCAGAAGGTGGGGCCTGGCGCTGGTGCGTTTCCTGTTTTGCTTCGCACTGCTTCCCAACCTGCCCTTTTGGTTGTTCGCCGCGCACGAGGGCGTCGCGGTTCCCGGCTGGATCAGCCTGGACGGCGTGCTGCTGGGGTTGGCGGCGCTGTTCCTGCGGCCGGCATGGGTGATTGGCGCCTTCGCGGTGGATTTCTTGCTTGACGTGATGTTCGCCGTCCGGGCCACGTTCGGCACCAGCTACTTGGATTTGCTGCTCTCCATGCGGTATTGGCTGAGTGCGATCGCGCGCGCCCGCTTGATCGAGGCCTTGGGGCTTGCGTTCGGGTCATTGGCGCTCATCGCGGCGCTTTGGCTACTTGCAGCGCCGCGGCTGCGCGGGCGCGAACGGGCCGCCGTGGCCTTCACCATTCTTCTCATCCTGGTGCCGTGGCGACTGGCCGCCCGCCGCGAGCGGGCGGCGAACGACCCCGGCTGGGCGCTGGCGTCGGCGCGCAGTCCGGCGCTGGCGTTTTACCATGCATGGGGACCGGAGCGCCTCGGCGCTTACATTCGTGGCGTGCCGCCGCCGCCGCTCGGCCCCGCACAGTCAGCGGCGAGCATGGCGCTGTCGCAACTGCACGGGCGAGGCTTCGTCCTGGTGCTGGTCGAATCCTGGGGCCAGGCCCAGGATGTGGCGCTGCGGCAGGCGCTGGTCGCTCCGTTCACGTCGCCGCAAGTTCTCGACCGCTATGGCGTGCGCCAAGGGCTGGTGGCCTTCGCCGGCACCACCGGCCCAGGGGAGCTGCGCGAGCTCTGCGACCGCACGCTGCCTCCTGCACTTCCGACTGCGCTCGCCCTCGGCAGCCTGGGGAGTTGCCTGGGGTGGACGCTGCGGCAACGCGGCTACCAGACGCTGGCGCTGGACAGCGCGGCCTCCTTTTGGCCGACCGGAAGCGGCTGGTACGAACAAATGGGGTTTCAGCGCGTTCTCGGGTACCCCGAACTGCGCGCGTTGGGAGTGCGCGAATTCGATGCCGGTCCGTTCCGCGCGCTCGCCGATGACGGAGTCGCGGCGCAGCTGCCGAGCTTGCTGGCTCGCGTGGCCAAACCGAATTTCGTGTTTTTCCTAACGGCGAGCGCGCATCTGCCCATTCAATTGCCTCCCCCGGACCGATACCGTGCCGATTGCCAGGCCTTCGACACCACCCGCGCGTCCGCGCAGGCGTGTGCCTGGTACCGGATCGAATCGCGGACGCTCGAAAGCGTGGCCGCGGCGGTCGTTGCGTCTGCGCCTGCGGCGGTCTGGCTCATCGTTGGCGACCACGCGCCGCCGTTTCTGGGCCGCGCGCGCCAAGCATTCTCGCAATCCGCGGTGCCGTACCTGTTGCTCGATCCACGCTAGGCAAAACTGTTCCATTCCAATTGAGGCCGCGCGCTTTTCGCGGTTGTACCGCGCCGCAGGCTACATTCGCGCGCGGCGGCTAGCGGGCGGGCGCGCCGGCAGCAGGGACGCGAAAGCCGATCGCGAGCCGGTTCCAGGCGTTGATGGCGATGACGGCGTAGGTCAAATCCACCAGCGCCTTGCCGGAGAAATACTTCCCCACCCACTCGAAGACGTCGTCGGGGACGTGGTCCTGGCTGACCAGCGTCACGGCCTCGGCCCAGGCGAGCCCAGCGCGCTCGCTGGGAGTGAAAAAAGTGGATTCGCGCCAGACTGCGACCGCGTCCAGCCGCTGGTTCGATTCGCCCGCCTTCCGCGCGTCCCGGGCATGCATATCCACACAGTATGCGCAGCCGTTGATCTGTGAGCAGCGCAGCTTCACCAACTCGACCAGCTTGTGGTCGAGGCCGGTGTGGTTGTTCACATACGCTTGCAGCCCGAGCAGCGCCTGCAAGCCCTGCGGCGCAGCCGCCGCGTAATCGAGCCGCTGTTCCGGCGCTTCTTCATCCCCATGCATCTTATTCCTCCTCCGCCACCGCGTGCCCGCGCTCGGCCCGGGCCTTGGCCACAATCTTCTCCGCCTGCACTGCCGGCACCAGATCGTAATGCGAGAAGTGCATGTGGAAGCTTCCCCGCCCCTGCGTCTTCGAAGTCAAATCGCTCTGATAGGTCAGCATTTCGGCCAGCGGCACCTGCGCGCGGATGTACTCGCTCCCGTTGCGCGGCATCATTCCTTCGATGCGCCCGCGGCGCGCGTTGAGGTCTCCGATCAAGTCGCCGGTGAACTCGTCTGGCGATTCGACCTCAACCGCCATGATCGGCTCGAGCAACACCGGGCGCGCCTGCTCCATCGCCTTCTTGAACGCCAGCGAACCGGCCACCTTGAAGGCCATCTCGCTCGAGTCCACGTCGTGGTACGAGCCGTCGTACAGCACGACGCGGAAGTCCACCACCGGATACCCGGCTAGGTAGCCGCGGTGCGCGCTCTCGACGATTCCCTTCTCGACCGCCGGGATGAAGTTCCGCGGAATCGCCCCGCCGAAGATCTCGTTCACGAACTCAAAGCCCTCGCCGCGTGGCATCGGCTCCATGCGGATGCGGCAGTCGCCGAACTGCCCGTGTCCGCCCGTCTGCTTCTTGTGCCTCCCCTGCACGTCGGCCTTGCCCAGAATCGTCTCCCGGTATGCCACCCGCGGCGCGCGCAGCTTGACCTCGACGTTGTACCGCTGCTTCAGCTTGGCGATCGCAATCTCGACGTGCTGCTGGCCGCTGCCGCCGAGCAGGAACTCCTGAGTCTGCTCATCGCGGGCGAAATGCAGCGCGCGGTCCTCCTCAAGCATCTTGTGGAGCGCAATCGAAACCTTGTCCTCGTCGCCGCGGCTCTTGGCCTCGAGCGCGAAATGAATCGCCGCCTCCGGCGCTTGCGCTGCCCGGTAGAAGACGGGCTCGGCCCTGTCGCCCAGCGTGTCGCCGGTGAGCGTGTCCTTGAGCTTCGCCACTACCCCGATGTCCCCGGCGTGCAGCTCGGGCACGGGCTGAAGTTGCTTGCCCTGCAGCACGCTCAAGTGCGCCAGCTTCTCCGGGCTCTGCCGGTTGAAATTCTGCACCGTGTCGTCATTTTTCAATTTGCCGCTGCGCACCTTGAAGACGCTCAGCCGGCCCGCAAACGGATCGGCGATGGTCTTGAATACGAACAACGACAGCGGCGCGGCATCGCGGGCCGCGCGCTCGATCGGCTTCGCCTCCGGCGGCGGATCGGTGGACGCCGCTCCCTGCGCCGGCGGCGCCTCTCCCGGATGCGGCGCATACGCCGTTAAAAAATCGAGCAGCGCATCCGTCCCGATGTTCGGCCCGCCCGCCGTCAGCAGCACTGGGAAAATGCGCCGCGCCCGGACCGCCTCGTGAATGCCCGAGGTCAAATGCTCGATCGGAATCGTGCCCTTCTCGAAAAACTCCTCCATCAGCGCGTCATCGCCTTCGGCGATAAGTTCGACCATTTCCTCGTGCGCTTTGCGCGCGGCTTCGTCGTAGGCGTCGTCAATCGCTGCGGCCCGCCCCTTGCCGTTGCCGCCCGCCGTGTACATGCGTGCCGCCATGCCGACCAGGTCAATCACGCCTTGGAAGCCGGCCTGCTCGCCGACCGCCGCTTGCACCGGGCACACACCGCGACCGAAGCGCTCGCGCAGGGCTGCGACAACGCCCGCGATGTTGGCGTGGTCGTGGTTGCAGCGGGTGATGGCCACGATCACCGGCAGCTGCCGCGCCTCCGCCAGCTCCCACATCTTTTGCGTCTGCACCTGCACGCCCGCGGCCGCGTCGACGCACAGCAGCACCGCCTCGACCACATCGAGCGCGCTCGCGGCCTCGTGTTGGAATAGGTTCTGCCCCGGCGTGTCGGCGAGGTTCAGCTTGCAGGCGGCGCGGTCCGGTCCCGCCCATTCCGCCAGCGCCATTCCGGTCGCGATGGAGATGTGCCGCTGAATCTCCTGCTCATCGAAATCGGTGACCGTGGTCCCGGCTTCGACCAGGCCCTGCTGCGGGGTTGCGCCGGCGGTGTAGAGCGCCGCCGCGACCAGGGTGGTCTTCCCGCAGCCGCCATGGCCGGCCACGGCAAGGTTGCGGAGATGGGGGGTGTCGAAAACCTTCATGGGGCCGTCTTCTCCCTTGTCGAAACCCAGATTAGAACCGCTGAAAACGCCATCCTAGCACGGCGCCGCCAACGCGGTTGGCGCCATTACGCCAAGGCCCCGCACAGGACGGGCTTCTGGAGCGTCAGTGCTTCAGGGGTGCGGGGGTGAAGACCGAATCGGGGAAAGGGGCGAAGCTGACGGACGTGAAGTAGCGCTGGTCTATGCGCTGCGGCCCTTGAAAGTGGTCGAGGGAAAAGGGCGTCTCGACGCCGCCGACGCGGTCCCAATTCCCGTATACCACCGATTCGGTAAAGCGGCCGCCGGTGAGCGGGTCGGTCCGCGGCCAGCTCACGCGCACCGGCAGATGCGTGCTCAGCGCGAAGTCCACGGTCGCGCTGTTGCCGGACGCAGTCGTGAGCTGCACCGACTCCACCTGGGCCTGGTCCATCTGGTTCAGCCCTTGGTACAGCATCAGCGTCTGCGGATCGCGCGACCACGTCTTCAGGATCACATCCAACGAATGCGATGAAGTGTTCTGGTAGGCTGCCAGTTCGCGTTTCAACAACTGCGCCACGCCCTTGTAAGTGATCTCCCAGCCTTTTCCGTCGGCATAGACGTAGATCACATCGCGCTTCTTGGTCAGCTCGATGCGCTCGTCGGCGGGAAAGCGGTACCAGGACCAGAACACGGTCCCAGGATCATTCAGTTCGCCCGACGAATTGAAGGTGTACACGTGTCCGGTGCCGCTGTGCTCGTTCGCCTGCAAATAATGGTCGCCGCCCAAGGCGGCAATGGCGGCGTCCACGACGTGCTGGGCCTTGAGATTCGAAGGCGTCTGCTGCGGCAACAGCAGAGCCGCAAGGAGCAGGGGAATGCGCAGCAGCATAGCTTATTCTATCCGCCCGTCCATGGCGAGAGCCCCCAGCACCCTCACACCGGCGACAGCGCAGCCACGCTTTGCATCAGCTTTTTCAGTCCGTAGCCAGGGAACGAAATGGTCAGCTTGGTCAGCTCCCCCTCCCCCTCGACCCGCAGCACCGTACCCACGCCGAACTTCGCGTGACGCACGCGCGCGCCCGCCCGCATCCCGCTGGGCGCGGCACCAGGCCTGCTCGCCACCTGCAGCGCTGCCGGACCTGGCGCTTCTGGTGGGGCCGGCGCGCCCGCGCCTTTCTGGAAAAACTTCTGGATCGCGTCCACTGAATTGTAGGTGTGGCGGAACCCGCCCGCCCCCGTGCGCCTCTCCCGCCCTGGCTCCCGGCGCTCGCGCGCCGCGCCGCCCGACCGCCCGAACGCATCGGGCGGCGACAAGTCCTCGAGTAGGTCGCCCGGCACCTCCGAAAGGAACCGCGAGGGCGTCGTCGCCTCGTAGCTCTGCCCCGCGAACCGCCGGCGCCGCGCGGCATGGGTGAGATAGAGCCGGTGCCGCGCCCGCGTCATTCCCACGTAGCACAAGCGCCGCTCCTCTTCCATTTCTGCCGGACTGTTCACCGAACGCGAATGCGGAAACAATCCCTCCTCCAGCCCTGCCAGCACCACCAGATCGAACTCCAGCCCCTTGGCGGCATGCAGGCTCATTAATTGCACTGTCGCCTTGGGATCGTAATCGTCCTGGTCGCTGATCAGCGCGGCGTGGTCGAGGAACTGCGCGATGCCCTCGCCGCGCGCGGCGGCGTCGCTGGCGGCGTTGATCAGCTCGCCGATGTTTTCCAGCCGTCCCTGCGCCTCCGGCGTGGCCTCGGCCTCGAGCGCGCGTGCGTAGCCGGATTCCTCCACGATCTGCCGCAGAAGCGCATCCACCGCCGCCCCCGCCTCGGCGGCCTCGCGCAGTCCGCGCATCAGCTTGTAGAAATTCCCCAGCGGGATCAGCGCGCGCTGGGGCAGCCCGGCGCCTCCCTCGAGCGCCCGCTCGATCGCCTCCAGCGCGGTCAGATTCTGCTCTAGCGCCAGCCGCTCAAGCGTATCCAGCGTCACCTTGCCGATGCCCCGTGCCGGGGTGTTGATCACCCGCATCAAGGCGATTGAATCGGCCGGATTGGCCGCGACTTTCAAATATGCGAGCAGGTCGCGCACCTCGGCCCGCTCATAAAAACTGAACCCGCCCAGCACCCGATAGGCGAGGTTCGCCCGCCGCATCGCTTCTTCAAACAGCCGCGACTGCGCATTGGTCCGGTACAGCACCGCCATGGTCTGCTCCGGCCGCCGGCCCTGCGCTTCGGCGATCGTCTGTGCGGCGAAACCGGCCTCGAGTTCCGCATCGGCAGCCAGGCAGTATCCCACGCGGGCGCCGGCCGCCGCCTCGGTCCACAGCACCTTTCCCTTGCGCTCGCGGTTGTTGGCCACCACCGACGACGCCGCCGACAAGATGTTCTTGGTCGAGCGGTAGTTCTGCTCCAGGCGGATCACCCGGGTTTCCGGGTAATCGCGCTCGAAGTCCAGGATGTTGCGGATGTCCGCGCCCCGCCACGAGTAAATGCTCTGGTCCTCGTCGCCCACCACGCTCAAGTTCTGCGTCTCGCGCGTCAGCAGCCGCAGAAGGTCGTACTGCGGGCGGTTGGTGTCCTGGTACTCGTCAATCATCAGGTACCGGTGCCGCTGGTTGTACGCCCGAGCCACCTCGGGCGATTGCCGCAGCAGGCGCTCGGTCTCAAGCAGCAGATCGTCGAAATCCAGCGCGTTGGCTTGCCGCAGCCCGGCCTGGTACCGCTCGAACACCGTCGCCAGCTTCTCGCTCTTGGGGTCGGCGGCGTGCTCGCGCATCTGCTGCGGCCCCCAGCCCCGGTTCTTCGCCGCCGAAATCCGCGAAAGCACCGACCGCGGGGTGAACGCCTTGTCGTCGAGCCCGAGCGCCCCGGTCACGGCCTTCGCCAGCCGCAGCTGCTCATCGTCGGCGTAGATCACGAAATCGGTTCGCCCGCCGATCGCCCCGTAGTCGCGCCGCAGGCTGCGCACGCAAAACGCATGAAAGGTCGAGACCTGCGGCCGCTGATACGCCGCGTAGCTGAGCAGGCTGCCCACCCGCAGCTGCATTTCCTGCGCCGCCTTGTTGGTGAACGTCATCGCCAGGATCGAGCCCGGCGCAATGCGATAATGGGCGATGAGATGGGCGATGCGGTGGGTGAGGACCCGGGTCTTGCCGCTCCCGGCGCCCGCCAGAATCAGCAGCGGCCCGTCCTTGTGCTCCACCGCCTCCCGCTGCTGCGGGTTCAGCTCTGCCAGCATCCCCTTGCGCTCGCTGTCTGCTGTTCCCTGTCCATGGTTCACTGCACTCTGATTTTACCAGCCCGATGTTAGCCCTCTACTCCACCCTGCTTGCGCTTGGTCTGATCTGCATGACGCCATGGCTGCTGTTTCGTAATTCCCCAGATGGCCGATACACCCGCTTTCTAGGCGAGCGCTTCGGCGGCCTCGGCGCCATGCCCGGACGCGGAACCATCTGGCTGCATGCCGTGTCGGTGGGCGAGGCGCTCGCCATCGAGCGCCTTATCGCCCAACTCCGCCGGCGCTTCCCGCGGCGCAGCGTCGTTCTCAGTGTGACCACCGCCACCGGGCGCGCAGTCGCAGAACGCCGCATCCAGGCCGACCGCATTTTCTACTTTCCGCTCGATTTCCGCTTCGCCGCGCGGCGCGCGCTCCGCGCCGTCCAACCCGAGCTGGTCCTGATCGCGGAAACCGAAATCTGGCCGAATTTTCTGCGCGAGGCCGAAGTCCTGGGCATTCCAGTCATGTTCATCAACGGACGCATCTCCGGCCGCAGCTTCGCCCGCTATCGCCTCGCCCGCCGCATCATGCGCCCCACCATGGCGCGGGTCTCGAATTTCTTGATGCAAACCCCCACCGATGCCCGCCGCGCCTTGGCGCTGGGCGCCGACCCTGCTCGTGTCGAAATTGCCGGAAATTTGAAATTCGATCTCATCCCGCCTGAGCAGCCTGCCTTCCTCGCCATGCTCCGCGGTCGCCTCCAGGCGGCCGGCATCAGCCACGTCCTTGTGGCTGGCAGCACGATGGAGGGGGAAGAGGAGGCCGTCCTTGCCGCCTTCCGGCGCGCCATCACACCCGATTGCGCCGCGCTTCTGATCCTGGCCCCCCGTCATCCCCAACGCTTCGAGCGCGTGGCCGAACTGCTGGCCTCAAGCGGTCTGCCTTGGCAGCGCCGCTCGCGCCTCGAGGTGGGCGGCGCGGCACTCGCCCCCGGCGGCGTCCTGCTCCTGGACTCCCTCGGTGAGCTGGCTTCGACCTATCAGGTCGCATCGCTGGCGTTTGTCGGCGGCAGCCTTGCCCCCCACGGCGGCCACAATCTGCTCGAGCCTGCCTATTGGGGAGTGGCCACCGCCTTCGGCCCCCACATGGAGAACTTCGCCGCGATCGCCGAGCAGTTCCTCGCTGCCGGCGCGGCGCTGCGCGTGGGCAGCGCCCATGAGCTCGGCCATGTTTGGCGTCAAATGCTCGGCGACGATGCGGCCCGCCAGCACATCGGTGCCGCCGCCCGCGCGTTGCTCGCCTCTCAGCGCGGGGCCACCGATCGAGCCCTCGATGCCATTGCCGCCATGCTCGAAAAAGCCGCCGTCGCGCCCACATCTTAGAATAGAGGGCGTGAGTCCACCCACTTGGCTGATTGACGGAGGCGGCTGGCCCGTCGCAACCGAGGCCGCCGTCGGCCTCGCCCGCCGCATCTCTTCCGCGCTCGAGCGCAGCGGATTGGAGCAAAGTTCCCCCTCGTTCGGTGGCGCGCTCTGGGCCGGCGACGGCTGGCGCGCCGAACTGAACCTCGGCAGCGCCCGCAAGGAGTTCGACGCCCCTTTCGATCTCGGCCATCACTTGCTCGCCCGCCTCGCCGAGGCTGTGGCTGCGTCATTCGGCGGCAAGCTTACGGACTCCGCTTTGCGCAGCTTCGACGACTGGGCCACCTCCTCCCCCGGGGCGCTGCTCGCCGCGCTCGCCGGCCTCGGTGCCGGCGAAGGTCCATCACGGCAGCATTGGCAGCGCGCCTTCGAGCTCGACCCCTCGATGGTCGCGCCCCGGCTCGCGCTTGCACAGACCGCGCTGGCGACCGGCAACCCCGCTTCCGCGTCCATGCTGCTCGCCGGTCTTCGGCCTCGGGACGAATCCGCCGCCGCCGAATTCGGCTTAGCGCTGTGGGCCGCAGGCGATGCGCAGGTCGCGCGCGGCCTGCTCGAAGTCGCCGCCGCCGCCCAGCCCCCCGACCCCGTCGCCATGGCGGGCCTGGCTGCGCTCTTGGCGCGCCAAGCCGTTGGCGATCAATCGCACGACCTGCTCGACGAAGCCCTGCTGCTCGCCACGCAAGCTTCGCAGCACGCTTCGGACGACTATCGCGCCTGGTCGGCCCTTGCCGACGTCCACCGCGCTCGCGGCGACTTTGCTCAGGCCGGCTTTTTCTACGGCTTCGCCCTTCGCCTCGCCCCTGATTCCCCCGTTGTGCTCAAGGACGCCGCCGCCGCCTGGCTGCTCGCGCATGAGCCCGCTCGCGCCCTGCCCCTGATTGAGCGCGCGCTCGTGGCGGCGCCCGCCGACGGCGAAAACTTCGGCAACCTCGCCTTCGCCCGCGACGCGCTAGGCGAGCCTGCCGCCGCCCTCGCCGCCGCCCGCCAAGCCGCCGCCCTCAATCCCGCGAATCCGCGCCTCCGCATCCTGCATGGCGACCTCGCGCTCAAGGCCGGCGACCGCGATGAGGCGCTCGATGCCTGGGCCCGCGCGGCCGAACTCGAGCCCGGCATCTTCATCAACACCGAAGGAGGCAACATCGCCATATGAGCGACATCGAAATCTCAGTCGAGGAAGTCTCCGCTCGCCTCGCTGCAGGCGAAACCCTTCAGCTCCTCGACGTGCGCGAAGACTGGGAATTCGAGCATGCCCACCTCGCCGGCGCCGAGCACATCCCGCTCGCGCAGATTCCCATGCATCTTGAAACGCTGATGGCGAATCCGCAGGCCGAGATCATCTGCTACTGCCACTCCGGCCGCCGCAGCCTCACCGCCGCCGACTGGCTCCGCCGCGCCGGCATCCCTGGCGCCCGCTCCATGGCCGGCGGCATTGATCGCTGGTCGGTCGCCGTGGATCCGACGATTCCGCGGTATTAATGTAGGCCGAGTCGGCCGAGGACGACGGTGAGTGCGATCACCGCCAGGACCGCGCCCGTGACCAGGACGAAGGCCCGGTCGCGATCCACGGCAAAGGCGATGCAGGCTAGCACGACGCGCGCGACCGGCGTCAGGATCAAGAGCACGGTGGCGGCCAGCATCAGCGCGGTCGGATCAAGCGCGGCCAGCCCGGACCATGTCTGCCGCCAACTCAAATGAAAGGCGTGGTCCAAGGGGACGACCACCGGCGCCTCGAGCGCCCGCGCCACACCCAGCGCGTAGAGCGCAGTGCTCGCCACCATGCCCCATAGCAGCGCTCGGTGGACGACGGTGTAAACGTTGCGGGGGGCCTCGGGCATCGGCATCAGCTTCCCAGCGTCGGTAGCTGCACATGAAAGCGCAGCGCCAGCGCCTTCACCAGCATCCCATACGCCAAATAAAACATCAGCGCCGCGAAGATGCGCTTCAGAACCGCCGAGCGCAGCCGGTTCATCACCATCGTCCCGATCGTCGCTCCCGCCGTCGTGCCCAACGCAACCGGCGCGACCACGTAAAAATGAATCAGACCCGCCAGGTAAAACAGAATTGAGCCCACCGCCGCCGTGACCCCGATCATCATTTTGCTGGTTCCGACCGCGGCCTTCATCGGAACGTTCATATAGCGGTTCATGGCCGAGACTTTGAGCACTCCACCGCCCACGCCCAGAAGACCGCTCGCCACCCCGGCCAAGTAAGAGATGGCCGTGCCGATGCCGCTGCCGTGGACCACGTACTCCACCTGCCGGTTCAGCGCCTGGTCGTGGTAGCTGCCGCTCAGCGAGAGCCGCCGCGACCAGCCGTCAGGCACGCCGCTCGCGAACGCCCCGCTGGCGATGCGCTCGTCGTCGCGGTGCCGCGTGGTGTAGGCGGTGATGCCCATGTACAGCAGCAGCGCGGCGAACAGGAACAGCATCACCCACTCCCGCAGGTAGAGCGCCAGCACGCTGCCCGATAGCGCTCCCAGCGTGGTTGCGATTTCGAGGAACATCCCCAGCCGCAGATTCGTGATGTGCTGCTCCACGTACGACGAGCCTCCGGCGTTGCTGGTCGCGATCACCGAAACCAGGCTCGCCGCCACCGCGACCTTCACCGGCAATTGGAAAAGCAGTACCAACGCCGGGACAATGAAGATCCCGCCGCCTACACCGAGCAGCGCTCCGAAGAATCCAGCGAGCACCGCCGCCGCGAACATTGCCCCCACGAAATGCGATGAATAGAGCAAACGAATTCACAGTGTACAGTGGACTGTGCACAGCGAAATTTCGACAGTCGTCCACAGCCATGCACAGCCCGAAAAATAATTTCGTCGGAGCGGTCCCGCTTCGACTCTAGACTTTGTTCCTCCATGCCGTTCGCCGACCAGCTCTCGCAGACCGGATTGCCGCAGAATCTGCTCGCCGAACGCTCCGTGCTGGGCGCCATCCTGCTCGAGGGCCACTGCTACTACGAGGTCGCCGAAATCCTCCAGCCCGGCGACTTCCACCTTGACAGCCACCGCAAAATCTACCGCGCCATCACCGAGTTGGCCCAGGCCAACACGCCCGTGGATTACATCTCGCTCGGCGAGGCGCTCGACCGCCATCACGATCTCGAAGCCGTCGGCGGCCACGCCTACCTCGCCAGCCTCACCGACGGCCTTCCCCAGGGCTTCAACGTTGACACCTATGCCCGCATCGTCAAAGATCGCGCGATTGAGCGCCAATGCCTGGCCGCAGCCAACGAGGTCAGCCAGAGCGTGCTCGCCGGCCACACCAGCCAGGAGGTGCTCGAGCTCGCGCAGCGCCTGTTCTTCGGCATCGCCGCCGATCGGGTCGAGGAGGGCCTGACCAGCGTCGGCGAACTGACTCCTCGGCTGATGGAGACCCTCGACGCCCTCCACGGCCAGGAAATCACCGGACTCGCCACCGGCTTCAAGAAGCTGGACCAGCTCACCGCAGGCCTTCAGCCCAGCGATCTCATCATCGTCGCCGGCCGCCCCTCGATGGGCAAGACCGCGTTTGCCATGAACATCGTCGAAAACGCTGCGCTGGCGCCGCAGCCCAGGACCGCGGCGGTTTTTTCGCTGGAAATGAGCAAAGTGCAGTTGGTCATGCGCATGCTCTGTTCAACCGCGCAGGTGGATGCCCACAAACTCCGCACCGGATTTCTCGGCCGCGAGGACATTGCCAAGCTCACGGCCGCCGCCGCCCGCCTCGCCCAAGCGCCGATCTTCATTGACGACAGCTCCGGCATCGACCTTCCCACGCTCCGCGCCAAGTGCCGCCGCCTCGCCGCCGAGCTTGCCACCCAGCGCCCCGCCCGCACCCTCGACCTCGTCGTCGTCGACTATCTTCAGCTCATGGGCTCGAGCGGGCGTGCCGAAAACCGCAACCTCGAGGTATCCGCCATCTCCCGTGGACTCAAAATCTTAGCGAAAGAACTGAAAGCTCCGGTCGTGGTTCTCAGCCAGCTCAGCCGCGCCCCCGAACAACGAACCGGCAGCCACGAGCCCATCCTCAGCGATTTACGTGAATCCGGCTCGATCGAACAGGATGCCGACGTCGTCGCCTTCATCTATCGCGACGAAATCTACCACCGCGACTCGGAAGAGCAGGGCAAGGCTCGCATCATTGTCGCCAAGCAGCGCAACGGACCCATTGATACGGTGATGCTGGCCTTTCTTAAACCCTTCACCCGCTTCGCGAACCTCGCCGAAGACACCACCGACGACTACGCCTGACCCCTGCTCAGGCCCGCTACTCCCCGCCCCCGAGCTTGGGAACCAGCGGCGGCGGGGCCAGCGGATGCCGATCCACCCAAATGATGTCGTTCAGGGGCAGCTTCGGCGCAATCTGCCGCACAATCTGCTCGGCCTGCTTCTTCACCCCATCGCTCGTCACAGTGCCGTAGAGCAGCACCTCGTCGGCGTAGATGTGGGCTGAGACCCGTGCCAGGCTCGGCTGCTTCTCGAAGGCATCATTCAGCAATGCTTGCGGCTCTGCGGCGGCGCGCGGTGGCGGCGGCGCGCTCGTGATGGGCGGCATCGGACCAGTCGGCGTCGGCGCCGCGGGCGCAAACGGATCCTGGTTGACCAGTATCTGGCTGCTCACGCTGCTCACCCCCGGAACCGTCTTGACCACCTCGACCGCGCGATCGGCCAGCGCCTGCGTCGGCACCACGCCGTTCAGCGAAACCGCTCCGTTCTCGCCCACGTTGGTGGTGATGGTGATGTTGCCCAGTACAGGATCATCCGTGAGTCGCTGCATGATGGCACCCGTGAGCGCTGTGTTTCCCTGCGCGGGGATGATCCGCTGGGTCGCTGCCGCTGCTGGACTCGTAGCAGCGTTCTGTCCAACCGCCAAGCTGCCGCAAACCAGCGCAGCAACGATGATTCCATTCCGATGAGCCATAAGTACTATGTTAGCGCACGCACCGCGCGCAGCAGATCGGCTTCTTGCGCCGGCAACACCGTGCGGAGGTCGAGCAGGCATCGCCCCCGCGCCACCCGCGCCACCACGGCCGGCTCTCCCTTCCGCAGCGTTTCCGCCATCACCTCTGGCAATGCCACCAGCCAGCCGCGCATCAATTGGCCCGGCGCGGCGCCGCCCCCCATGGGCGCGCGGCCGGCGATCACCTCGGCTCCCGCCTCCGGCGGCAGTTGTGCCGCAAACCTCCGCGCGCGCGCCTCGAGTTCGGCCTCGGGCACCGCTGCCATTGCCGCAATCGGCAGCTCGCTCCAGGCGCCGCGCGCGTGCAGTTCCAACGTCGCCGCAAGTGCGCCATAAGTGAGCCGGTCCGCTCGCAAGGCTCGAAACAGCGGGTTCACCCGCATCTTGGTCACCAGCGCCCCCTTGCCGCTGATGAGCCCCGCCTGCGGTCCGCCCAGCAACTTGTCGCCGCTGTAAGTGACTGCGCTCGCGCCCTTGCGCAGGCTCTCTCCCACCGTTGGCTCCTGCGCCACCGCGCCAAGATTCCCGCTGCCCAAATCTTCGATCACGGGAATCCTGCGCTTGCGCCCCAGCGCCGCCAGCTCGCGCAGCTCAGGTCGCGCCACGAACCCGCGCATCACGAAATTCGAGCGGTGCACCCGCAGAATGAGGCGCGTGCGTCGGCCGATGGCGCGATCATAGTCGACGAGCGCCGTTCGGTTCGTCGCCCCCACTTCGACCAGCGTTCCGCCGCTCCGCTCGACTATTTCGGCAATCCGGAAGCTCTCGCCGATCTCGACCAGTTCGCCGCGCGAAATCACCACCTCGCCGCCGTCGCAGGCCAGCGTGCTCACCGCCAGCAGGATGGCGGCGGCGTTGTTGTTGACGATGATGCTCGCCTCGGCGCCCGTCAACTCGGCCAGCAATCCATCCAAATGCCGATCGCGCCGCGCCCGCCTCCCGCTGTCGAGATCGAACTCCAGATTCGAGTAGCCGCCGGCAATTTCGGCCACGCGTGCCGCCGCCTCCTTGGCCAGCGGCGCCCTTCCGAGATTCGTGTGCAAGATCACGCCGGTGGCGTTGATCACCGGCCGTAGCGATGGCCGCAGCCGGTCGCGCGCGGCCTGCTCCAGGGCCGCATCGAGCCCGGTCAGCGCCACGGCGAATGGTTGTCCCGCGGACGCCCGCAAGCTTTCCAATTGCTCGCGGATCACGCCGCGCGCGCCCGCAGGCCCGAGCTGCTTCCACAGACTCGCAAATTTCGGCTGTCGCAGCAGGGCATCCACCGAAGGAATCGCCCGCCGCCGCGTCTGTGCAATCTCTGCTGTCAACTGTGCACGGTCTTCAGGCGGCGGTTTCCTTTTGCAGCTTCTCCGCCTGGAAGTGCGACGTCAGTGCCTGCAGCAGCGGTTGCAGCTTGCCGTCCATCACATCGGCGAGCTGGTGCAGGGTGATTCCGGCGCGGTGGTCCGTGACCCGGTTTTGCGGAAAGTTGTAGGTGCGGATCTTCTCGCTGCGGTCGCCGCTTCCGACTTGCTGTTTGCGTTCGGCTGCGATCGCCTGGTGCTGTTTCTCCTGCTCGATCTCGAGCAGCCGGCTGCGCAGCACGCGCTCCGCTTTGGCGCGGTTCTTGATCTGGGATTTCTCGTCTTGGCAGGAGACAATCACGCCGGTGGGCAAGTGGGTGATGCGTACCGCCGAATAAGTCGTGTTCACCGACTGCCCGCCCGGTCCAGAGGAGCAGAACGTGTCAATGCGTATGTCTTTCGGATCAATCTGAATTTCGACTTCTTCGGCCTCGGGCAGCACCGCCACCGTGACCGCCGACGTATGCACCCGCCCCTGCTGCTCAGTCGCCGGCACCCGCTGCACACGGTGCACGCCGCTCTCGTATTTGAGCTGGCTGTAGGCGCCTTTCCCCTCGACGATGGCCACGACCTCCTTCAAGCCGTGCACCCCGCTCTCGCTCGTGCTCAGCACCTCGACGCGCCAGCGCTGCTGCTCGGCATAGCGGCTGTACATCCGGAACATCTCCGCCGCGAACAGCGTGGCCTCGTCACCGCCGGTACCGGCGCGAATTTCGAGAATCACGTTCTTCTCGTCGTTCGGGTCTTTCGGCAGCAGCAACTGCCGCAGCCGCTCCTCCGCCGCCGTGATTGCGGGCACCAGCTCCGTCAGCTCTTCCGCCGCCAGTTTGCGCAACTCGGGGTCGCTATCCTGCAGCATGGACCGCGCCTCGGACGCCTGCTGCTGCATGCCGCGGTAGCTGCGGAACTCGTCGGCCAGGGGCGCCAGTTCGGCGTGCGTGCGCGCCAGCTTCTGGTACTTCGCGCTGTCGGCGATCACGGCCGGCGACGCCAGTTGCGCGGTGATCTCCTCGTACTGCGCCTCGATCCGTTGTAGCCTGTCGAGCATCCTCGGCCCTTTATCCGATTACCATCTCGCCGCCCTGCGACTGCTCCAACGCCATCGCGGCCTCGAGCGAATGGATCGAGCAGGCCAGTTGATCGTCGCTCGGCTCTTGGGTCGTGATTCGCTGCAGCCACAGCCCGGGGCGCGCCAGCAGCGCGAACACCGAACGGCTGTGCTGCGCCCCGAAGCGGATGACTTCGTAGGCCAGCCCGGCAATCACCGGCAGCAGCGCAATGCGCACCAGCAGCCGCATCCAGAACGAATGCACGGGAATCAGGATGTACATCGCCATCGCGATCAGCATGATCACGATCATGAAGCTCGTCCCGCAACGCGGATGAAGCGTGGTGAAAGCGCGCGCATGCTCCACATCCACCGGCTGCCCCGACTCGTAGTTGAAGACCACTTTGTGCTCGGCGCCGTGGTAGGCGAACACCCGCCGCACGTCCGGCAGCAGCGCCAGCCCGCCCATGAACAGCAGGAACAGCAGAATTCGCACGACTCCGTCCACTACGTTGAATGCGATCTGGCCCGACAGCGCCGGGTAGTGCCGGGCGCCCTCCGTGGCGATCAGCAGCGGCACGAACTTGTACATCCCGATGAAGAAAAGCAGCGACGCCGCCAAGCTAAGCCCCATCGCCCAGCCCGATACCTCCGATCCCTCTTCCCCCTTGCCTTTGCCTGATTCGCTCGCCAGCGCTTCCTCGCTGCTGAAGCGCAGCGCCCGTACCCCCAGCGCCATGGCTTGGCCCAGCGTTGCGAGACCGCGCAGCATCGGCCAGCCCCAGAACTTGTTCCGCTCGCTCGGCCGTACTAAGGTGCGAGTGGTGGTCGCCAGCGTGCCGTCCGCACGCCGCACCGCCACCGCGTACGAATGCGGCGCGCGCATCATGACCCCTTCCATGACTGCCTGTCCGCCGACCAGAATCTCGCTCTCACCGCTCTCCAATGCAATCAGGAGCTGCAAGTGTAGGGCTTGGCGCAAGTACCGCAGGAAACTCATAGTGCGTTCTCTAGGGCCTCTAAAGCTCAGCAAACAAAAGGGATATTTCTATTCTACCACACGCGGGGGGCGCATCGTTCGCGCCCTGAGCCAAGCCCGCGCGAAATGGCCGCGATATTTTAAGGGAGTGAAAGCGCCAATCAAATGATCCTAGGCGTAAGCAGGTCGTTGGATGCCCCCTCCATCGCTTCCCCCGCCGCAAGATGAAACATCTCGATTCCCCCGCTTAGCCGAAGTACCTGCTCCACCCGATCAAACAACGGCTCTTGACTGGCATGCGATCGAAAAGCCGCAATCTTCCGCTCGAGGTACGCCTGCGCGCCAATTGCCACGTCCGGCTTGGGTAGCCAAACCGGTGGAAATCCGGGCGGCTGTGCCGGCGAGGTGGAGTACCAGAGCCGTTGCGCCTGATGCGGAGCCAAACCGTGCTCCGGGAAGTATCGTTCGTGCGCAGCCCAGTGAAATGCCGCCGTCGCCACCACTCCGGCCATGGCGTGGTCCGGATGCGCCGTCACCGACCCCTCCGGCCCCATGCTCAACAGTATTTCCGGTCGCCGCCGTCGAATTACCTCTGCCAGCCGTCCCACCATTTCGTAAAACGGCGCCTGCGGCAGCCCCGCATCCGAATACTCCCAAACTTCATGGCTCGCGAATCCCAAAATGGCGCACGAGGCCGCTAGCTCTTTCCGCCTCATGGCCTTCAGCGCCGCATTGTCCGCCGCGCCGCCCCGGTTCCGCGCCGCTTCTCCCCCGGTCAAACAGACCAAATGGGTCGGTATTCCCTGTTCGGCATACCTCGCCACCGTGCCGCCGAAATTGGCGGCTTCGTCATCGGGATGGGCGGTCACGCACAGGATTCGGCTCATGCATACATTATGGACACCGCAACTGTTCGACTTCGGACGCCTGCTCCACGAAATCGGACCCGCCCCCGAAACCTTCTCCTGCCAAACGAGTATTAATCCTTGAATCCCAATTGGCCCGCGACGTGCTTATTACCCAATCATGAAGAACGCGATTCCATATGGGCTGCTCGCGGTGGCGCTGCTGATTGCCAGCGTCACGCCGCTGCGGAACCGCGTTTCTGGGGCGCTGCGACCGGCAATTGTGCAGGTGGACCAAAGCCTCAAGCACCACTTCCCCACGCTGGCCATCATGGAAGCTCTGTGGAAGGCCAACAAGCCCGGACCCAAGCTCGCCCCCTCCCGAGCCTGCTCGCAAGCCGACGCCTTCACCTCCTGCTAGCTACCATTCGCCCTCCTTCTGCATTTTCCGGATCTTTCTCTTGATCAAATCCCGCTTGAGCGTGCTCAAGTGGGAAATGAACAAGACCCCGTTCAGGTGATCCACCTCGTGCTGGATGGCCCGCGCCAGCAGCTCTTCCCCTGACGCCTCGAACCACTCCCCCTCGAGGTTCTGCGCCCGCACCGTCACCGCGCGCGCGCGGGTAACATCGGCTCGGAAACCCGGCAGGCTCAAACAGCCTTCTTCTCCCGTCTGCTTCCCTTCCTTTCTGATGACCTCGGGGTTCAGCAGCACCAGGCGTTGGCTTGGATCTTCGCCGCCGCTGCAATCTATGACCGTGAGCCGCTTCCCGATGCCGATCTGCGGTGCGGCCAAGCCCACGCCGTTGGCTTCCTTCATGGTGGCGAACATATCCTCGACGAGTTGGCGCAGCTCAGCGTCGGCGAAGCTTGCCACCGGCGCCGCCGGCGTGGTCAGGATGGGGTCGGGGTACTTGACGATGGCGTAGATCTTCAAAACGCTCGCACCTGCTCCTTGTACGAATAGTAGTTGCGCTCGAGTTCGAGCATCGAGTCGCCGCCGAACTTCTCCAGTACCGCCTGCGCAAGTACCAGGGCCGTCATCGCCTCGCCCACCACCGCCGCCGCCGGCACGACGCACACGTCGCTGCGCTCGTAGGCCGCCTTCACGGGTTCGCGCGTGGCGAAGTCCACGCTCGCCAACGGCCGCCGCAGCGTCGAGATGGGCTTCAGAAACCCGCGTACAACCAGCTCCTCGCCGTTGCTCATGCCCCCTTCGACCCCGCCGGCATGGTTGCCGTCCCGGGTGAAGCGTCGCGACGCGACGTCGTAACCGATCGGATCCTGTGCCTGCGAGCCCGGCAATCCGACTACTTCGAATCCGTCGCCCACAGCAACACCCTTCACCGCCTGAATGGACATCATGGCCTGCGCCAGCCGTCCGTCCAGCCTCTCGTCCCAATTCGCACAGGTGCCCAGTCCAGGCGGCAGCCCCGCCGCGCGCACCTCGAATACTCCGCCCACGGTGTCGCCGGTGCGCAGCACCTGGTCCACTTCCGCCTTCATCCGCTGCTCGCTGGCCGCGTCCAAGCAGTGCAACAGAATCTCATCCCGCGCCGCGAGCGCGCGCAAGCTCGCCCAGGTCACTTCGAATTCCGGATCCAGGCGGGCGGTGCCCACGGCGACCACATGGCTGAGAACTTCGATGCCCAGCTCCTTCAGCAACAGCTTGGCCAGCGCGCCGGCAGCTACCCGCGCCGCAGTCTCGCGCGCGCTGGCGCGCTCGAGAACGTAGCGCGCTTCGGCGAAATTGAACTTGATCGCGCCGGCCAAGTCGGCGTGCCCAGGACGCGGGCTTGCGACCGGGCGGGCAGCGGCGCCGGCGGGGGCATCCACTGCCAGCGTTAGCTCCCAGTTTTTCCAGTCGTGGTTGGCGATTTGGATCGCCACCGGCGCGCCGATTGTCGCCCCGTTGCGGACCCCGGCCAGGAACTCGGCACGGTCGCGCTCGATCTTCATCCTTCCGCCGCGTCCATAGCCCTGCTGCCGCCGCCATAGCTCGCGGTCCACGTACGCGGCATCGAGCGCGAGGCCCGCCGGCAGCCCCGACACCAGCGCTATCAGCGCCTGCCCATGCGACTCCCCAGCGGTTGAAAATCGAAGATTCGGCACAGGTTTTCAGTGTACCGCCGCTGTTCCCCATTCCACATCCGCTGTTCGCTGTTACTATCGTTCCGCAGGAGGTCTGGATTGGGCACGCTTGCGCCGCCGCAACAGGAAGACCGCCGCCACTGGCTGTTGCTGCGGTGGATAGGCGGTCACATGGAGGGCCTCGGGGCCTACTCGCAGCTCAGCGGGCGCGCTTTCCGCAATTTTTTCGCCCGGCCCTTCTATGGCGGCGATACGCTGCTGCAAATGGATGCCATCGGCGTGGGCTCGCTGCCGATCATCATCCTGACCGGATTCTTCACCGGCGCCGTGATGGCATTGCAGTTGGCCGGAACCCTGGCCACCTACGGCCAGATCAGCCGCATCGGTTCGCTGGTGGCGCTCTCGCTGGTGCGCGAGCTCGGCCCCGTGCTCACCGGCCTCATGGTCGCCGGCCGCAACGCCGCCGGCATGGCAAGTGAGCTCGGCTCGATGGTCGTGACCGAGCAGGTGGATGCGATGCGGGCGCTCGGAACCGACCCTGGCAAGAAGCTGGTCGCGCCGCGCTTGCTGGCGACGCTGGTGATGCTGTTCTTTCTGACGATCATCGCCGACCTGTGCGGCTTGGTCGGCGGCTTCTTGTATTCGGTGCTCTCGCTCGGACTCGACGCGCGCCAATACTGGTACACGGCAGTGCAGTCGCTGGGCGCGCCCGACTTCAGCCAGGGGCTCATCAAGCCGGTGATCTTCGGTATCATCATTGCCACCGTGGGTTGCTACTACGGCATGTCGGCGCGGGGCGGGACGCGGGGCGTAGGCCGCGCCACCACCACTTCGGTGGTCTCGGCTTCGGTGCTCATCATTCTGAGCGACTTCATGATCAGCCGCGTTTTGATCGGCATCTTCGGCTCCTGACTATGCCGGGTGATCCGATCCTGATTGATTTTGAGGGCGTGAGCCTCTCCTTCGCCGAGACTCGCGTGCTGGACGACATCTCCCTTCAGGTCCGCAGGGGCGAAACCAAGGTGCTGCTCGGCGAAACCGGCACAGGGAAATCGGTCTTGCTCAAGCTCGCGCTGGGCTTGATCCGCCCCGATGCCGGGAGCGTCGAGGTGCTGGGCGAATCCGTCAGCCGCATGCCCGAGCAGGATCTGTTCGAGCTGCGGCGGCGCATCGGCATCGTCTTCCAGGAGAGCGCGCTGTTTGATTCCCTGTCGGTGCGCGAGAACGTGGCCTACCGGCTGGAAGAGGAACGCCGCCTCGATGAAGCCCAGGTCGAAGCGCGGGTGCGTGCATGCTTGGCGGCGGTCGAGCTCGAAGCCGCCATTGACAAGATGCCCTCCGAGCTCTCCGGCGGCATGCAGCGCCGCGTTTCGATCGCCCGCGCCCTCTCGACCGAGCCCGAAATCATGCTCTACGACTCGCCCACCGGCGGCCTCGACCCCATCACGGCGACCAACATCATGGAGCAGATCATCAAGCTCCGCGA
>DATNED010000193.1:0-6765 GCA_035553115.1 Terriglobales bacterium
GCCATGATCTTGGCCACCGGCTCCTCGAAGCCGGAGGGGCCGGTGGCGGCGGTGAGGCTGCGCAGCAGCGGAATCACCGCATCTTGTGCGGCGAGCAGGCCAGGCGCAAGGCAGAGGATGGGGAGCAGAGTGCGCAGACGCATGAGCGATATACTAACCCCATGTCGCTGCGTCCGGTGAAGCGCATCGTGGTCTCGAAGCCGACGCGCGAGGGGGCGGGCGTGCATCTGCGCCGCGCCTTCGGCTTCGGCAACACCGCGGAATTCGACCCCTTCTTGCTCCTCGACGACTTCCGCAACGATGTGCCCGAGGACTACCTGGCGGGCTTCCCTTGGCATCCGCATCGCGGCATTGAGACCATCACCTACGTGCTGGCGGGCACGGTCGAGCACGGCGACAGCATGGGCAACCGCGGCGCCATTGCTCCCGGCGAGGTGCAGTGGATGACCGCCGGCAGCGGAATCATCCACCAGGAGATGCCCAAGGGCGACGCCGCCGGGCGCATGCACGGCTTCCAGCTCTGGGCCAATCTGCCCGCGAACTTGAAGATGTCCGCGCCCCGCTACCAGGAGATCAAGGCCGCAGAAATTCCCGATATCACCGACGACGACGGCACCCAGGTGCGCATCGTCTCCGGCTCGTTCTGGGGGCGCAAAGGTCCGGTCGAGGGCGTGGCCGCGGATCCGATCTATCTGGATGTGACGATTCCTCCCGGCCGCCGCCGCATGCTGCCGGTTGAGACCACCCGCCACGCCTTCGCCTACGTCTTCTCCGGCAAGGGCAAGTTCTGCAACGCCAGCGGGCCGCTGGCGGTGCCCACCGAGCCGGTGGGCTGGCTTGAGACCGGGCCGCCGCCGTCGGAGGTCGAGAACCGCTCGCTGGTGCTTTTTGACCGCGGCGACGAGCTGCAAGTCGAGGCGGGCGAAGACGGCATCCGCTTCCTGCTGGTCTCGGGCAAGCCGCTGGAGGAGCCGGTGGCCTGGTACGGCCCCATCGTCATGAACACCCAGCTGCAGCTCCGCCAGGCCTACGAAGAACTCGAGCGCGGCACCTTCCTCAATCCCGGCAACCGCTAGGCGTTGCGCGCGGCCCGCGCCAGCCAATTCGCTCACTCTGCCCGCAGGGCCACCGCGGCGTCCACGCGGGCGGCGCGGCGTGCGGGCAGCCAGGCCGCGGCCAGCGCCACCGCCAGCAGCACGATCGGAGCGATCGCCATGGTGAGCGGATCCCATACCTGGGTCTGAAAGAGCAAATGCCGCAGCAGCACGCCGCAGGCGACGCCGGCGGCGAGTCCGGCACCAACGCCGACCGCGCCTCGCGCCACCGCCGCGCCCGCGACGCCGGCCGCCAGCTTGCCGGGGGCCGCCCCCAGGGCGACGCGGACGCCGAACTCGCGCGTGCGCCGGCTCACCGAATAGCTCTCGACCCCGTACACGCCCACGGCCGCCAGCAGCAGCGCAAACAGGGCGAAGCCGCTCGACAGCCAGCCCTGGAAGCGCGGCACCGCCACCGCCGCCGCGGTGGTGCGCTCGAGCGGCTGGAAATTCAGCGCGAACGTGCGCCCGCCGCCGACGGCGGGCATGCCGGCCACGACGCTGCGAACCTCGGCCGCCACGGCCTTCTCGTCGCCTTGGTGCCAGATCACGAACGTGGCTTGGGCCGGGGGATCCTGGCCCATGTCGTAGTAGAAGGTGGGCGGCGGTGCGGCATCCAATTGGTAGCGGAGATCGCCCACCACCCCGATGACGATGCACGCAGCCGGCACGGATGAGCGTCGCGCCCCGGGGCCCGGCAGGCCGCAGCGCGGCGCCGCCAGTTGGCGGCCGACCGGATTGACGCGCGGAAACACCAGCGCCGCCATGGTCTGGTTCAAAATGAGCTGCTTCGGCCCGGGCGCGACCGCGGCGGAGAAATTTCGGCCGGCGAGCAGGGGAATGCCCATCGCTGCGAAATATCCCGGCGTGACCGCATTCATGGTCGTGGTCTCGGGCAGGACCGCGCCGTTCATCCGGATGCCGCCCCAGCCGCCACCCGCGCTCGCCAGCGGGAAGTCGCCGCCGCCCCCGGCGGCGCGAACTCCCGGCGCGGCTGCGAGGCGTTGCTCGAGCTCGCGCCACCAGGCGGTGCGGCGGCGAATCCATGAACCGGCGTCCTCTTGTGAGGCTGCCGGGCGCCCGTAGGGCAGCTCGACCTGGAAGCTGAGGCGCTGCACGGTGCGAAAGCCGGGGTCTACGCCGGCGAGGCGGGCGAAGCTGTGGGCCAGCAGGCCCGCGCAGACGGCCAGCACCGTGGCCAGCGCCAGTTCGGCCACCGCCAGCCAGCGCCGGGAACCGCTGGGCGCGGTAGCAGCGAGTCGGGTCCGGCTACGGCTGGCGGAAACCGCGGGCCAGAGGCCAAACCCGAGTACCGCGACGGCGGCGGCCAGCAGGGCGAAGGCGAGCGCGATCGGGCTGAGTACGTCGGCATGAAGCGCGATCAATGGACTGCGCAAGGCGTCGGGAAGCAAGCCAGCCCCCCAACGGGTCAGGAATTGAACCCCGGCGGCCGCTGCCGCGACCCCGCAGACAGCGCCGGCCACGCCAAGCAGCGCAGTCTCGATCAGCATTTGCGCGGCGATGCGCCGGCGCGAGGCGCCGAGCGCCTGCCGCATCGCGATTTCGGTTTGCCGCTCCCCGGCGCGCGCCAGCAAAAGGTTCGCGGCATTGACGCAGGCCACCAGCAGCAGGCATGCGCAGGCCGCCCACAGCAGCAGCAGGCCCTGATGGCTGCCTTGGCGCTCGTGATCGGCCAGCGTTTGCACCTGGATCGTCCAACCCAGATTCGTTTTCGGGTGGGCCAGCGCCTCCTGTGCCGCCATCTGCCGCATTGCGTCTTGCGCCCAATCGCGCGAGGCACCCGGCTTCAGCAGGCCGAGCACGCGAAACGGCCGATACCCGCGCAATCCAGCTTCGTAGGAGCCTTCCGGCTCGAGCGGAAGCCAGGCATCAGCGCGGCGGTCGAGGGTGAAGGCTGGCGGCAAGACGCCCACGATGGCGTAGCTGGGATATGCGCCGTTGCGCTCCGACATCTCCGTGCCGATGACGGCAGGATTGCCGCCGAACTCGCGCTGCCAGGCGTCGTAGCTCAGCACGACTTCTGCGCCGCTGCCCGTGCCGCCCGGCGCCAGCAATCTGCCCAGCACCGGGCGCACGCCGAGCAGCGGAAACACTTCGGGAGCGGCGCTGGCCGCCGTGAGCGAAATGGTCTGATCCTGCCAGGCCCAGAGCGTGCCGCTGGGCGCGGTGACGGTGGCGGTGGCGGAGAACACCTGATTTAAGCGCGGACGCCACTCCGCCAGCTCGATGCCGGAGACGCCGCGCGAGCCCGCGGCGCCGCGCAGGCTGGTGGAGACCCACATCAGCCGGTTGGCTTGCGGATAGGGCAAGGGCTGCCACATCGCGGCATAGACCCAACTGAATAGCGCGGTCGAAGCCCCGATGCCCAGCCCCAGCGTCAGCACCACCAGCGCTGCCCAGCCCGGATTGCGGCGGAAGCCGCGCAGCGCGTAGCTGGCATCGCGGCCCAGGTTCCCAGCCCAGCACTCCCACCCCGAGGCGCGAACGTGCTCGCGCACTGCCTCGCTGCTCGCGCCCCGCCGCCGCGCCTCGGCCGCCAGGGCATCCCAGCTCTCGACCTCGGCCGCCAGGTCGCGTTCCCAGCGACCGCGCCGCAGCAGCGCCCATGCGCCCGCGCAGAACCGCCGCCAGCGCGGCATCATGCCCGCGCCTCAAGAATCTTGGCTATGGCCGCGGCCTGCTGGCTCCACTCGCGCTGTTCCCGCCCGAGTCGCCTCCGCCCGGAGGCCGTCAGGCGGTAGTACTTCGCCTTGCGATGGCTCGCCGTCTCGCCCCATTCGCTGCGCGCCCAGCCCGAGCGCTCGATCCGCCGCAGCGCCGGCAGCAGCGAGCCTGGATTGACCACGAACACGCCGCCGCTGATCTGCTCGATGCGCTGCTGGATGCCGAAGCCATGCTCGGGCTGAAGCGCCAGGATGCGCAGGATCAGCATCTCCAGCGTGCCCGGAATCAGGTCGTTGTCGCCCATGCCGCCAGCATGGACCCGCTGCTCTAGTTTGTCAAGAGGAGGCCGGTTCAGGGAAGGCCCGCGCCAACGTTGTTCCAGGCTGCCCCCTAGCGCGAATGCTGGGCGCGGACGCGGCGCTCGATCTCGTCGCCCGACAGATCTTCCTTGTGGGTGGCAAGCCACCAAGTGGTCCCGTCGCGGTCTTTCACCCCCGCGCCGCGGTCGCCGTAGGGCTCGTCCTTGGGCTCGCGCACGCTCGTGGCGCCGGCGGCCAGAGCGTGCTGGTAGGTCGCATCCACGTCCGGCACGTAGACATAGACCATGGCGGCATTGGCCGGCCATTCGGGCCGGGCGAGGCCGATCATCACCGCGGCGTCGCCGATTAAGAGGGTTGCGTGCTGGATCCGTCCGTCCGCGCCCCGTCCAATGTGCTGCTCGCGCGCGCCGAGCACGTCCTTGGCGAACTGCACCGCGCGCGTGGAGTCAGGCACCAGCAGGTAGGGGATCACGGCAGGCAGATCGCCGGGCTTGTAGCTCACCGCCTTCATTGGTGCGGCATCTCCTTGGCGCGTTGGGCATAGCCTTGCAGCCGGGCTGGCCAGGGCGCGCCTTCCTGGATCGGCGGCATCGCCGACGCCGGAAAGCGCGGCAGCATCTCGGGCGCCATGGCCAGCGCGTAGGCCGCTGCCGCGGCCTCGACCGCGGCTTCGCGCAGGTCGGGCTCGAAGAGGCGCTCGTACGAATCGAAGTTGGTGTGGTGGGTGTAGGTGCCGTAGTCGAAGCGGTCTTGACTGAACCCGATGCCGGGCAGGCCCGCATGGTTGAAGCTGGTCGAATCGGTGCCGCCGGGAGCGCGGCTGCCGCTGGCGGAGGCGCCGTAGAAGCCCCAGTCGCGGAATCCCGAGAGCGCGTCGGCGATGAAGTCCGCGGCCTCCGGCGGCCCGAAGACGCCGGCGCCGCGTGGCTTGCCCGTGCCGCTGTCAATGTTCAAATAGGCATCGAGCTTCGACCACTCCGGCTTGGGGTGCTCGGCGGTGCCGAAGTGCTGCTCGACGTAGGCGGTTGAGCCCAGCAGGCCTTCTTCTTCGCCGCTCCAGAGCGCCACCCGGATGGTGCGGCGCGGCTGCACGCCGGTGGCTTTGAGGAGCCGAATCGCCTCCAGCATGATGGCCGAGCCGGCGCCGTTGTCGGTCGCGCCGGTCGAGCCCGCCCAGGAGTCGTAGTGGCCGCCCAGCATCACCACCTCGTCGGCTTTGTCGCTGCCGGGAATCTCGCCGACGGCATTGTAGGCCGTGGTGCCGTCAGGATAAAAATGGTTCTCGACGTTGATGCGCACCTGCGCGGCGCTGCCATCGGCCAGCACCCGCGCCAGGCGGGCGTAATCCTGATGCGACATCAGCAGCCCGGTCACCTGCGGCGCCTCGTTGTAGCCGCTGACATCCTGCGCGCGGATGATGCCGTAGGCCTCGCCCGCGTCATTCACCCGCGCCACCGCGCCGTTGGCGGCCAGGAACTGCGTGACGCGAAAATCCACCTGCTCGGGGGTGAGGCGCGTAGGGTCGGGTGCTGCGCCGCCGCGGCCCCGTCCGCCGAAGCCGCCGCGCCCGCCGCCTTGGCCGCTGAAGCGCGCTTGCCACTGCTCGTCGGGCGTGCGCAGCGGGGCAGGGAAGAAGACCTCGTCCACGTGTACGGGCGCGCCCGCCAGCACGATCGCGCCGCGGACTTTCTCCCGCATCGTGTTCAGGTATGCGTCCAATTCC
Source organism: Terriglobales bacterium (assembly GCA_035553115.1). Lineage (GTDB taxonomy): Bacteria > Acidobacteriota > Terriglobia > Terriglobales > SCQP01 > SCQP01. The sequence continues at coordinate 5,823 of DATNED010000193.1, forward strand.
GCCAGCGTCGGCGCCGTCGCCGCGGCCTCGGGCGCGGGCATCGGCGGCGGATCGCTGCCCGCCTGCGCCGCCGCCTGCTCTTCCGCGCTGCCGCGGCGGCCAGCCGAGGCATGCAGTCCGGGGACCGTAAGCAGCACCGCCGGAGCGGTGATCGCGCCTCGCGTGCCGGGGGACCACGCCAGCGGACGCACCTCGAGCGGCGCCTGGTAGGGAACCAGCACGTTGGCCTCGACCAGCGCGTTCGCCCAGCCCGGATGGCCGAAGTTCCAGCCTTCCAGATGGGCGTTGGCCAAGCCCCACGAACTCATCGTCGCCACTGCCCAATCGTCGGCCGCCTTAAGGCCGGGCGAGCCGGTGAGCCGGGGTCCATGCACGTCCGTGATTTGGTGCAGGATCTCCATCACCTGCGAGTGCGCGGTCTCTTCCGCGCGCAGCTTCGATTGCATGGCGGCGTTGTCGGGAGTTTGCGCCGCAAGGCAGAGCGCGCACGCGGTGGCAGCAAGGGCAAGTCGCTGGAACATGCGGAGATTATAGACCGGCGCGGAGGTACCCAGTATCCGCCTCTCGCGGGGGTCGCGCCGCTTTGCCCTGTGCACAAAATCGGCGCGAAGGCGCGCCTCCCCACGCGGGGGTCGCTCCTTTTGCCCCGCGGGCAAAGCAGGCGCGCATGGTCGCGGATAATCCGCCGCAGGCGGGGCGACCCGCCCCGGCAAGGAAAAAGGCGCGGCCCCGGCCGGCTGGGGGTCCCGGGGTGCGAGCGTCGCAGCGAGCACGCTGGCCGAGCGTAAGCGGGTCGCTCGGCGCACCGGTCCGGCGCAGTCACAGCCGTGACCGGGCAGCCGCGCTGGGGCCCGCGCCAACTAACGAAATGGGCCGGACCCAAAAAGGGAATCCTCCATCCTTTCCGTTCTAGAAGGCGCGGAGGTCCTGAACATGTCCCGCT
>DATNED010000194.1:0-31856 GCA_035553115.1 Terriglobales bacterium
GCGACTACTTGCCTTTGCGCAGATAGATGTTGCCGTTGAAATTCTGCACCCGGATCTCGCTGCCGCCGCCGTTCAGGGTGCCGGAGACGCTGCGGTCCATCCGCACCTTGTACATGCCATCGGAGTCGCGGCTGCCGGTGGCACTCGAAGGCGTGCGCGTCGCCTGGAAATTGAAGCCGTCGTCGAGGTAGATGTCGCCGTGGTCGCTCTTCAGCCGCAGGTTGGCCTTCACGTCGGGCGGCAGGGTCACGTCAATGGTTCCGTTCAGCGAGCTGAACGAACTCGGCTTCGAGGGATCGAGGCGGGTGATGGTGGCGAAGATGCGGCCGTTGGTCGCACTGGCGACGATGCTTCCCGAGACGTTGTTCAGGATCACGTTGCCGTTGGTGTCCTCGGCGCTGATGTCGCCGGTGAGGCCGTCCACCTCAACCTTGCCGCCGTTGACGGCGCGCAGGCTGACGGAGGTGTTGGCCGGAACCTGGATGACGAGATTGCCGCCACCGAAGACCGAATTGCGCACCGTCACCACGTTGTTGTCTTCCTCGGCCGAGATGCCGGCGCTGGTATTGAGCCGGTGCATGCCCTGGGCCTCGGGCGGCTCCGGGCGCGCACGGCGGCGCGAGCTCGAGTCGCTGCTTTCGTCGGTGTCAATCACCACGTTATTGCCGCTCGCGGTCTTGACCGTGATCGAGCCGGTGACGACGGAGACCCTCAACGTGGCGGGCTGGCCGGGATGGCTGAGCGGCACCACCACGTGGTCCGCGCTCGAGGCATCGGCCTGGCCCTGGCCCTGAGCCTGCGCCATGGGCGCAGCCAGGCTCCAGGGGGCGCTCAGCGAGGCCGCGATCGCGGCGGTGAACAGGAAGGAAAGGGTGCGTTGCGTCATAGGGTCCTCTGCAATCGAATACCGGAAAACATAGGCATGGTTACCTATTTGCGTTCGTGGATGAAGATGCTGCCGTTGACGGTGTTGAGCGCGATCTGCGGGCCGCCCGCGCCGATGCGCCCCCGGCTCTCGCGGCTGCTGCGGATCACGCGCATGCCGTTGCGGCTCTCGCTGACGGGCGCGGCGGAAGACTCGGCGCGCACGGCGAAATCGCTGTAGACACTGCCGTTCACAGTCTTGTAGCTGAGGTCGGCGCCGAGGCTGGCGGGAAAATAGAGGCTGAGCTTGCCGTTGACCGAGCGGAACAGGCAATCGGTGCGCGGGTTGGCCGTGAAGCTGGCCGTGACCGGGCCGTTGACGGTGGTCGCCTGGCCGCTGCCCGCCATCTGCTCGAGGTCCACGCCGCCATTGACGTTGCGCACGGCGAAATCGCCGCGCGTGCCCGAGGCGGCGATGTCGCCGCCGTTGACCGTGCGCAGATCGAGGCGCGCGCCCTGGGGCACATGCAGCTCGAAGGCAAAGCGGACTTCGTAGCCGGGGTTATCCCAATGCCAGCTCCAGTGGTCGCCGCACTTGGAGGAGGTGTGCCCGTCGTCGCCGCAGCGGAAGGGGCCGTCCACAAAGAGGGTGAGGCGGTCGCTTGCCGGCGTGACGTCGAGGTGCACATCGCGCTGGGCATCGGCGGCGGCCTGCTGCGAGTCCGCGTAGACGGTCTCGGTCGCGGTGAAACGGATCTGATTGCCGCCATCGGCGGTGACGGTGATCGGACCGGTGAGGTTGTCCACAGTGACGAGCGGCGCCGAGCCGGCGTCCAGCGTCTTGCTGGTGACCTGATCAGGCAACTGCACGTTCCAGCGGCTGGATTCGCGCCGCATCTGCTGGGCGGCGGCGCCGGGCTGCAGGGTGAGCGCGAGCGCAGCCGCCAAGGCCGCACGCACCAGGCACGATTCAAGAAGAATGTGACGCATTCGAGCCTCCTAATTCCAGGTGGGTTGCTGCAGGCCCCAGGCCGCGCGCTGGCGCACCTCGGGGCTGTAATTGGCATCTTTGCTGACTTGCTCGAGCAGGCTGCGCGCGCCGCGGTCCCGGGTTTCGACGAAGGTGTCCACCAGCGCGATCTGCACCAGCGGGGACTTCTGGAAGCGGAAGGCCTCCACCAAGCCCTTCTGGATTTCCGGCTGCGCGGCGTGCCGCACGAGGGCATCCATGGCGGCGAGGCGGACATCGGGGCTGTTGTCGAATTCGAGCGAGTGCATGAGCGCGTCCACGACCTGGGGATCGCTCGAGGCCAGGCTGGTGCTGTAGCTCACCCCCTGCAGGCGGTCGCTGGCCGACTGCTGCTGCAGCATCGAGAGCACGACCAACTGCCGCGTGGTGCGCACTTCCTGCTCGAGATCGGCGACTTGCTGGCTGGAATTCGGGGCGCCCGATCCGTTGTTCATGACGCCGCGCGTGACCCAGCCCAGGCCCAATCCGGCGGCGACCAAAAGCGCCGCCGCCGCCAGCGCGAAGCCGGGGCGCAGCGCCAAGGGAGCGAACCAAGCTCGCCGCGGCGCCGGCGCGGGGGCGTGCGCCTGCATGCCGTGCTGGTAGGCGCCGAGCATGCCGAGGAAGCGTTCGCGCGCGAGCGGCGAAGCGGGCGCAGCAGGCAAGTTGCCCAGCTTCTGCCAGAGCTGGGCCATGCCGGCGCACTCGGCGCATTCCGCCAGATGCTGATTCAGCCAGAACAAATCACTGGCGCGTTCCGGCGCGCGCAGCGCGTCGTCCAAATAATCGGGCAGGAGCCCAGCCGCAGTTTCACAGGCGTTCATGCATCACCTCGCTCGGACAAGAATTCGAATTGCGCCTTCAGTTCCTTCAGGGCGCGATGCACGCGGACTTTGACCGTGCCGGTTTCGCAGCCCAGAATTGCGCCGATCTCTTCGTGCTTGAGCTCGTGGTAGCGGCTGAGCACCAGGATTTCGCGCTTGTCTTCCGGCAGCCGCGCCATCGCCTTTTCGAGCAGCGCCTGCTCCTGCGCGGCTTGGGCGCGGTCGCTCGGCAAATATTGCGGGGTATAGGCGTCGTCCCATTCGACTTCGCCCCGCCGCTTGTGCAAATGGTCGAGCCGGACGTTGCGCGCGATGAAGTACATCCAGGTGGCGAAGCGTCCGCCGGGGCGATAGGTCGTCCGGTACTTGAGGATGCGGACGAAGGTGTCCTGCACCAGGTCCTCGGCCAGGCCGCGGGGAGTTCCGAGGCGCACAAAATAATTGAGCAGGGGGCCGTGGTGGCGATCGAACAGCGGGGTGAGCGCCTCGATCTCGCCGGCGCGCACCTGCGACATGAGGAGATCGTCAGCGTCGCGGGTTGGATCCCCAGCGACGGCAAGCGCGGCAGTTCGCGGCACCAGCATAGGAAAAGGCATCGCCCCGGCCATGAGTTCCCTTCATGGCCTGAAACCGGGCTACCCAGAAAAGGTTACCGCGACCGGGCCGCAGCTTACTGTTCGGAGCGCAGGGTGACGATGGGGTCCACGCGGGTGGCGCGCCGGGCGGGGAAGAACCCGGCCGCCAGCGCAACCAGCAGGAACAGCACCGAATAGGCGGCAAAGGTAACCGGATCGGCGGCACCGACCCCGAATAAGAGCGCAGCCACGGCGTGGCCGAGCAGCAATGCGCCCACGATGCCGACCGCGGCGCCGATGGCCACCAAGGCCATTCCGCCGGCGAGCACGTGAGTGAAGATGTTGCCGCTGCTTGCGCCCAACGCCACGCGGATGCCGAGTTCGCGCGAGCGCTGGCGCACGCCGTAGCTCATGACGCCGAAGATGCCGATAGCGGAAAGCAGCGTGGCGAGCAGGGCGAGGCCGGTGAGCAAATAGGCGCCCGCCTTCGCAACCCACAAGGACTGCGCGATCGGGATGGAGGCGGGTTCATCCTGGGTGACGGCGACGCCGGGAACGAGCGACTGCACGGTCTGGCGCATGGCCTCGAGGGCAGCCGTGGGCGGGCCGAGCGTGCGGACGGTGAGGCCGAGGGCGGTGGCGGGGTATTGCGCCAAGGGGAAATAGGCGAAAGGCGTGGGGTCTTCCGAGAGCGTGAAGTACTTGATGTCGCGGGCGACGCCGATGACTTGGGTAAATGCAGTGTCGCCGGTGAATTTGAGCTGCTTGCCCACGGCATCCTGCCCTGGCCAAACTTGCTTGGCCATGGTCTGGTTCACGATGATGACCTTTTGGCTGGCGGCGGCGTCGGTGGAGAGAAAATCCCGGCCTTCGAGCAGGGGAATGCCCATGGTGGAGAAATAGTTGCCCGGCGAGATGCTTTCCACCGAGACGAAGCGCGAGGCGCGGCCGGTCTGCGCGGCTTCGCCTTCGATCAGGTAGCTGCGGGCAAAGCCGGCGGCGGCCATCGGCGTGCCGGTGGCGATCGCCGCCGAGGCCACGCCGGGAATGGCTGCGGCGCGCGCCTGGAGCTGGCGCAGCAGGGTCTCGAGGGCGTCGGAAGACAGGCTGGAGGGAGTGGCCGAGCCGGCATTCGCGCCGGGCGCGCGCAGGGAATATCCGGCGGTACCCAGATCAAATTGCAGCGACGCCAGCTGGCTGGCCGCGAATCCGGGGTTGGTGCTTTGGGTTTGGCGAAGGCTTGAGAGGAACAGCCCGGAAATGATCAGGGCGATCAGCGCGAAGCCGACTTCGCCGATCAGCAGGAGGCCGCGCAGGTTCCAGGGGCGCTGGCCGCTGAGCGCAGGCTGGCTGCGCTCCTTGAGCTGGCTGATGAGATCCATGCGGGTGGCGTGCAGCGCGGGCGCGAGGCCGAAGCCGATGCCGGTGAGCAACGATATGCCGAGGGCAAACCAGAGCACGCGCGCGTCGAGCGGAATCGAAAGCCCGGCGTTGAGCAGCGCCGCCGGGCGGTTGGCCCAGAGCAGGGTGCAGGCCCAGCGCGCCAGCCAGAGGCCCGCAGCCCCGGCAAGCAAGGCCAGCAGCGTGCTCTCGCACAGCAGTTGGCGGATGAGGCGCTTGCGGGTCGCGCCCATAGCGAGCCGAACCGCAATCTCGCGATGGCGGGACATGCCGCGGGCCAGGAGCAAGTTGGCGACGTTGGCGCAAGCGATCAGGAGCACCAAGCCCACCACCGCGAGCATCATGCCGAGCGCCTGCTCGAACACCGGGCGCGCATTGGGGTTCACCGCGGATTCGGCCAAGGTGACGAGCGTAGCGGATTGTCCGCGGTTATCTGCGGGGTACTCGCGCGCGAGCTGCTGGGCTTCGAGGCGCACCGCGGCCTGGGCCTGGCCGAGGGCGATGCCGGGCGCCAAGCGCCCGATGGCGCTGGTCATGCGCGGACGGCGCTGCGGAAAGTAGCCTTTGAATTGGCCGGTCAGCAGGGCGTCGTGCATGGTGATCGGCACCCAGAGGTCCACGCCCGCCAAACGCTGCGTGCCGTGGAAGTCGGCGGCGGCGACGCCGGTGACCATGAAGCTGCGGCCGTTGAGCGCGACGGTCTGGCCGATAATGGCCGGGTCGCCGCCGAAGCGGCGCCTCCAGAAGTTGTAGTCGAGCACCGCGAATGTGCCCTGCCCGTCGGCGGCGGCCTCGGGGGCAGAGTAGGTGCGCCCCTTGGCGGCGGAGACGCCAAGCATCTGGAAGTAGTTGCCGCTGGTCATTTCGACCCGCACCTGATCGGTCTGGTTGCCATAGCGCAGCGAAGCGCCGGTGTCTTGAAATGCCGACAGGCCGCTGAAAACGCCGGGCACCCCGGCATAGTCACGGAAATTGGGTATGGAGAGCGCGAGATAGGTGGCGCCGCCCAACCCGGGCGTGCCCAGGTCTTGGGTATAAAGATTCACCACGCGGGCAGGGTCCGTTACCGGCACGCTGCGCAGCAGCACCGCATTCCAAACGGTGAAAATCGCAGTGTTGGCCCCGATGGCCAGAGCCAGCGAGGCCATGGCGATCAGGCTGAGCGTGGGGTTTTTGGCCAGCATGCGCCAGCCGAATCTGAGGTCCTGCCAAAGCGTGCCCATATCCCCTAGCTGGTGCAGTTCGAGGGCCACGGCAAGGCCTTTGGATTCACGCAAGGGTGCGGGGCCGGTGTTCAGATTTGGACGCGCAGCGTCCGGTGGCGAACGCGTGGCATGGAATTGATTTCGTTTTTTCTTCGCTATACAATCGGGCTGTGGTGGAGCGGCAGCGCAAGGTTGTGCACGTGGACATGGACGCGTTCTACGCCTCGGTCGAGCAGCGCGACGATGCGAGATTGCGCGGCCGCCCGGTGGTGGTGGCCTGGAGGGGCAAGCGTTCAGTGGTGTGCGCGGCTTCGTACGAGGCGCGGAGATTCGGGGTGCGCTCGGCGATGCCGGCGCTCACGGCGGAGCGGCTGTGCCCGCAGGCAGTTTTCGTGCCTCCGGATTTTCCACGCTACCAAGCCGTGTCGCGCCACGTGCGCAGCATCCTGCTGCGGCACACCGATCTGGTCGAGCCGCTCTCGCTCGACGAGGCCTACCTGGACGTGACCGAGAACCGCAACGGGCTCCCCACCGCGACGGCGGTGGCGAAGGCGATCCGCGCCGCGATCAAGGAAGAACTGGGGCTGGCCGCCTCTGCCGGCGTGGCGCCCAACAAATTCCTGGCGAAGATCGCCTCCGATTGGCGCAAGCCGGATGGCTTGTTCGTGATCCAGCCGTGCGACATCGAAGCGTTTCTGCCGCCGCTGCGGGTGGGGCGCCTGCCCGGGGTCGGCAAGGTGACCGAGGCGCGGCTGCTGGAGTTGGGGATCCGCACGGTAGGCGAGCTGCGGAGCGCGGGGCCTGAGGCGCTGGCGGCGCAATTCGGGAAGAGCGGCGTGCGCTTCCACGAGCTTTCCTGCGGAGTGGATGCCAGTCCGGTGGTAGCGAACCGGCCGACCAAGTCCATCTCGGCCGAGACCACCCTCGAGAGCGATGTGCCGCTCGACCGCACCGGCGAGCTGATCGCGGAATTGGCCGAGCGGGTGTGGCGGGCGTCGCGCCCGGAGCGGCGCGAGGCGCGCACGATCGTGCTCAAGCTCAAGACCAGCGGCTTCGCCATCCTGACCCGGAGTCAAACGCTGCCGCGCGCGATCGCATCCGCGGCCGAGGTGGCTGAAATTGCGCAGGGACTGCGGGCGCGGGTAGCGCAGCTGCCCACCGAGCGGTATCGGCTCGTGGGCGTGGGATTGAGCCATTTTCAGTAGGCTGCCAGTATTCTGAAAGACATGTCTTACCGCCGGCACTGGCAGGAGCTGTTCCGCCATGAGCAGTGGCGCACGGGGGTGGTCGAGGCGCCGATCGCGGCATTCCTCGAGGACGGCTTCCGTCCGCGGGTGCGCTGGCTGCCGACGCCGAAGCGGCGCGGGTTCTACGCCGATCCTTTCGGGCATGTGAGCGAACGGGGGCTGACGATCTACTGCGAGCTTTGGCTGGCGAGCCGGGAACGCGGGCACTTGGTGGCGGTGGACCCGACGGGAACGCGGGTGCGTCCGCTGCTGGGCTTTCCCGACGATGTGCACTTATCGTACCCCTACGTAATTGAAGAGGACGGCGAGTTGTACTGCGTTCCCGAGGCGTGGGAATCCGGCGAGATCACGCTCTACCGCTTGCAGCCCGGCGATCGCCCGCACTGGGATTTCGCGGCCACGCTGGTGCCGGAATTTCCGGGCGTGGACCCGACCCTGTTTCGACACGACGGCCGCTGGTGGATGGCGGCGACGAATCATGCGACGCATCCCGATGCCGATCTCCATCTCTGGCACGCGCCCGCGCTGCGCGGGCCCTGGACGGCGCATGAGCGCAATCCGGTGAAACAGGACCTGGCTTCCGCCCGGCCCGCCGGGACGCCGTTTGCCGCCGAGGGCATGCTGTATCGTCCAGCCCAGGATTGCAGCCAGACCTACGGGGGCGCGGTGGTGATCCACCGTGTTCTGCGGCTCACGCCCGAGGATTTCGAAGAGCAGCCGGTGGCGCAGCTTGCGCCCGATCGCCGCTGGCGGTACCACGAAGGCCTGCACACGCTCTCGGGCGTGGGGAACATCACGCTGATCGACGCCAAGCGCACCGGGTTCTATCCGGCGCTGTTCTGGCGCGTGCTGCGGCGGAAGCTGGGTGCCCGCGCCAGGCGCTAAGCGATGACCGGCCGCTGGCTGACTACGCTCGAAGAGTTCCGCAGCCTGGCCGCGGATTGGGATGCGGCCGTCGCCGCCAGCGGCACAGACAACCCATTTCTGCTGAGCGAGTTCTTGCTCGCCTGGGGCGAAGCCTTCGCGGAATTGGGCGAACCGCGCATCCTGGTTTGCGAGTCCGCGGGGGGGATCGAGGCGGGCTTGCCCTTGTTCCTCTCTTCCCGGCGCCATGCGCGTCTGCATTGGCAAGCGCTCCGCTATTTCGGCCTCGGCTTTGCCAACCTCACCGAACCGTTCTTTCCATCCGGCCAGACGGTCGCGTTCGCGGAAGCTGCAGGCGCGGCCCTGCGGCGGCTCCACGGGTGGAGCTACGCTTCGCTGCCGCTCTCGCGCTCTCGATGGGCCGAGGCCGCCGACCTCAGGGTGCGCTGCGCAAGCCGAGGTTCGTTGGCGCGCATTTGCGTGAATTGCGATGCGGTCGCCTACGCCGCGACCCGGCGCCCGCGCATGCAGGCCGATCTGCGGCGCTGCATCCGCCGCGCGGCAGAGACGGGGGCAATCACCTTCGGACGCGAGCCCGACCATCTCGACGACCTCATTCGAATCCAGCTTCGCTTCAACGGACCGTTCCGCTATGCTTCCGAGTTCGAACTCGGCGCCAGCACGGCGTCCTGGGCCGCATTCACCGAAGCCTTGTTGCGGCGTTTGGCCGCGACCGGACATCTGGACCCGATGGCGCTGCGAATCGGCGGCGAGCTCGCGGCGGCAGGTTTCGGCTTTCGCTATGGGTCCGGCTACAAGTCGCTTTTGGCGAGCTTCGATCCCCGCTTTCGCACGGCGGGGCCGGGAATGCTGTTCTTCTACCATTTGGTGGATTGGTGCCATCAGCGGGGCGACCCAACCATCGAAATGTACGCCGACGGCGAGGAATTCGAAAAGCGGCGCTGGGGCAATGAGTTCGTCCCGCTCCACCAGCTTTGGATATTCGCTCCTACGCTCAGCGGCCGCGCATTGCACCAGGGGAGCCGGTGGGCCTGACCATGGCTTCCCTGGTTTTTCGCTGGCGGCGTTCGGTCCACTTGCGCGGATCCTGGCGGACCCTCCGGCTCGCCGCCTTGTGGTGCGCCTTTCGGCTGCGGCATCCGCGCCGCGCCGCCCCGCCGGGGTTTGATTTGGAGTTCGGAGTCCACACCGATCAGGACGGCGACACCGCGGGCGAGCGTGCCACGCCGGTCGAAGGCGTCGAGTACGGCCCGGTGGACCTCGAGCACTTTGCCGAGCTGATCGCGCAGGTTGAGTTCTCCCGCGCCGACTTCGTATTCTGCGACTTCGGCTGCGGCCGCGGCCGGGCGCTGATGCTGGCCTCCGAATTCCCGTTTTGCCAGATTCGCGGGGTTGAATATGACCGCGAACTGGCTCGATCGGCCCAGCGCCATCTCGAGCGCTGGGCCCGGCGCCGCTGGCCCAAGCAGCGGTGCCGCGACGTGGTGGTCGAGTGGGGCGACGCCACCGCCTGGAGCTTCCCAGTCGCGCCCTCGGTCTTCTACTTCAACGAACCGCTCCATCCGCCCCAGCTGGCGATCGTCGCCGAGCGCATCCGCGCATCGCTCGCGGCCGATCCCCGCCCGACGTACGTCCTTTATTTAGGTGATTGGGGCACCAACATTTGGGAAGCGGACGCTGGCTTTGAGCTCGTTTTCGCCCGCGACGACCGGAGGGTTTACCGCTGGCGAACGGAACCATAGCCAGCGTTCCAAAGTTGGCGCGGGCCGCCTTCCCTCTTGCGCTTCGACAAGAAGGGCGCTACGCTCTTGTCGAAGCGGAAGGGAGGGCGCATGGAGCGGACGAAATTGGAATTGCCGCAGGGCACGCTGGAGCTGCTGATCCTGCGCACGGTGGCGTTAGAGCCGCAGCACGGCTGGGCGATCTCCGAGCGCATTCAGCAATTGTCGAGCGATCTGCTGCGGGTGAAGCAGGGCTCGCTCTATCCGGCGCTGCATCGGCTGGAGCGCAAGGGCTGGATCCGGGCGACGTGGGGCGCATCCGAAAACAACCGTGCGGCGAAATTCTATGCGCTGACGCCGGCGGGACGGCAGAGGCTCGAGGCCCAGCAGCGGGCGTGGCAGCGGCTGATTGCGGCCGTGGGGCAGGTGCTGCGGCCGGGCGAGGCGAAGCCATGAGGACGAGAGGGGGATGGCGAGGCCGCGGGCGCAGGCTGGACCGGGAGTTCGAGGCGGAGATGGCGCATCATTTGGAGCGCGAGCGGGAAAAGCTCGAGCGCGCGGGGGTGCCAGCGGCGGAGGCGGCGCGGCGCGCGCGCGCCATTTTCGGCGGCCGCGACGATGCGGCCGAGGGCATCCGGGAGGCGCGGGGAGGGGCGGGTCTGGCCACGGTCGGCCAGGACCTGCGCTTCGCGCTGCGGCTGTGGCGGCGGGCGCCGGCGCAATCGGCGGCCATCGTGCTCACGCTGGCGCTGGGCCTCGGCGCGAACGCGGCGATCTTCAACTTGATCAACGCCGCGCTGCTGCGTCCATTGCCGGTTCCGCACGCGGAACAGCTGGCGCAATTGCTCGTCGCCCAGCCGGGGCAGGCGCAGCCCGGCGACACGTTTGCGAGCCCGGTGCTGCGCCAACTGCGGGAGCAAACAAGAGTCTTCCAAGGAGTCATGGGCTTTCGCGATGCGCCCAAGATCGATGTGGAGTTCCAGGGACATGGCGAGCTCAGTGCCGGCCAGTTCGTGACCGGCGACTACTTCCCGACCCTCGAGCTCAGACCCGAGCTCGGCCGCCTCTTCAGCATGGCTGACGAGACCGCGGCGGGCGCGAACCCGGTCGCCGTGCTCAGCGACCAATACTGGAGGAGCCGATTTGCCGGGAATGCCGGCATCGTCGGGGCGCAGTTGGTGATCAACAACGCGCCCTTCAGGGTCGCGGGGGTTGCGCCGCCCGGATTTTTCGGAGTGCAGCCAGGCACGCACATTGATGTTTTCGTGCCGGTGACGATGGTGGGCGCGGTCTCGCCCAGCCTGGCAGCGCTGCACACGCCCTTCGACATTCTGACCTCGCCGGTGCGCCCGTGGCTTGATGTTCTGGCCCGGCTGCAGCCTGCGCTCACGCCCGCGCGCGCGGCGGCCCAGCTTCAGCCCGCGTTCCACGTTGCGATGGAATCGGCGGCGAACGGGCTGGCGGGGCTTCCCTTCGATTCGCCGGCGGCGCGCAACGCGCTGCTCGAATCCCGCCTGATCGCGGTGGACGGAGGCACAGGGTTGGCGGCGCTGCGGCAGAGATTCTCGCGCCCGCTTTGGATTCTGCTGGGCATTGTCGCGCTCTTGTTGCTGCTGGCCTGCACCAATATCGCCAGCGTCTTGCTTGCGCAGGGCGCCGCGCGCGAGCGGGAGCTTGCCACCCGACGTGCGCTGGGCGCGAGCCGCTCCCGGCTCGTCCGGCAATTCTTCACCGAAAGCGTTTGCCTGGGGCTGGCCGGCGGCGTCCTGGCCTGGCTGGTGGCGGAGCGCGGAACGCCGCTCTTGGTGCGTCTGGCATCGCCCTCGACCGCGCCCGTATCCCTTGATCTGCATTTCGATCCGCGGGTCTGGGCCTTCTTGATTTCGGCCGCCGCGCTGTCGGTGCTGCTGTTCGGGCTTGCACCCGCCAGGGCTGCCGCGCGCCAGACGGGTCGCGTGCAGACGTCCAGTGGGCTCCGGCTCGGGAACCGGTTGGCGGCGGTGCAGGTGGCGCTGTCGCTGGTGCTGGTGGTGGGCGCGGGCCTGCTGGCCGGCAGCCTTCGGGATTTGACCCATGTGGATCCGGGCTTCAATCCCAACCAGGTCCTGCTGCTCTCGCTCGATCCGGGCAGCGTTGGCATCCAGCGCGGCAACCCGGCACTGGTGCCGCTCGACCAACGATTGCTGGCGCGGCTGCGGGCGCTGCCCGGGGTGCGCGCGGCAACCCTGTCGGTCCATGATCCGCTGGATCGCCGCGGCGCCACCTCCGCCGTCGTGGTTCCGGGGGTGCCGCCGCAGGCCGGCGCCGGCTTCCGAGTGGTCGGGGTCGAAGCCGCCGGACCGGAGTATTTCTCGACCCTGCAAGCGCCGCTGCTGGCGGGGCGCGATTTTGCGGCAAGCGACGCCGCCGGCGCGCCGAAGGTGGTGATCATCAACCGCGCGCTGCGGGACCAATACTTTGGCAGCGAAGACGCGGTCGGACGGCAGTTGCGCATGGCGGGGTACCGCGGCGATGCGAGCCCGCTTACCGTGATTGGCGTGGTGGCCAACATCAAGACGCATGATCTGCGCGAAGCGCCGGAGCCGATGGCCTATGTCGCCTTTTTGCAGTACCCGGAATCCGGCGTGACCGTGGAGCTGCGCACCGCGCTCGCGCCGGAAGCGCTCGCCGACGCGGCGGTGCGGGCGATCGGCGAGATCGCGCCCCGCCTACCGGTGTACAACTTGCGCAGCCTCGAACAGCAGGTGGATGATTCGCTGGTGCAGGAGCGGCTGCTGGCGAGGCTGGCGGTAGCCTTCAGCGTTCTGGCCCTGCTGCTGGCCAGCGTGGGCCTCTACGGCGTGCTCGGACACGCGGTGAGCCGGCGCACGCGCGAGATCGGCGTGCGCATGGCGCTGGGCGCCCGCCGCGCGGCGGTTGCGGGAATGATCCTGCGCGACGGGCTGATCACGGCGGGAATCGGGATTGGCCTGGGCCTGGCGGCGGCGCTGCTGGCCGCGCGTTCGCTCGGCAGCCAATTGCATGGACTGAGCGCGAGCGATCCGTTGACCTACGCGGCGGCGGTTGGTTTGGTGCTCGCGGTGACTTGCGCCGCGAGCCTGATTCCGGCGCTGCGCGCCCTGCACGTGGACCCGATCCAGGCGCTGCGGTGCGATTGAGGAGCGGGGCGGGGCGATACGGGGCGTCTGGCGTTGTCCTCGGTCGGGCGCGAATCCTCATCCGCGCTGCGCACAGGCATCGAGCCACGCTGCGGTTCGCGCCCTCCCTGCGTCCTAGCCAACCACCCCGTCTCGTCCCTTCCGTAGAGTCGGTCTCCGGCAGGGGCCGAGGGCTTAAGCTCCCCTTCACGCGAATGCGGTAGCCTACTTGGTCAGGCCATGTTCCGCACGATCGCCATCTTGGGAATCAGTTTGGCCGCCGCAGCGGCGGCGCAAACGGCGCCGCCAACATTCACGTTGGCGCAAGCAATGGAACGCGCCCGCGCCAACTCTCCCGATTTCCAGGCCGCGCTGGTGGCCGAGGGGATCGCTTCCGCCGGCACCACCCAGGCGCGCGCGGCGCTGCTGCCCGCGCTCAACTACGACTCCAGCTATATCTATACCCAAGCCGGGCGCTACATCGCCAACAATGGCGTGCACGAATATTCGAGCCAGGGCAATCTGCACGAAGCGCTGGACTTCGGCTCGACCGCCGCGCTGGACAAGGCGCGCGCCGGCGAGGCGCTGGCGAGGGCCCAGGCAGAAATTGCGGCGCGCGGCCTGGCCGCCACGGTGACCGGCGACTATTACGGCTTCCTGGCGGCCGTGCACAAACGCGCCACCGCGGAGCAAGCGCTGGCCGACGCGCAGAAATATCTGACCATCAGCCAAGATCGCGAGCGCGGCGGCGAGGTCGCCCATGCCGACGTCCTCAAGGCTCAACTCGAGGTCGAGCAGCGCCAGCGCGACGCGCGCGAGGCGGCGCTGGCCGAGCAGCAGGCCAAGCTCGGCCTCGCGGTGCTGTTGTTCCCCAACTTCGACACCAATTTTCAGTTGGCCGACGATCTGGCGCAAGCGCCGGCGCTGCCGCCCGCGACGCAAGTGGACGCGATGGCGCGCCAGCGCAATCCCGCGCTGGGCGCGGCGCAGGCGGGTTTGCAGCAAGCCCAGGCCGCTATCGGCATCGCCCGCGCAAGCCTGCTTCCCGCGCTCTCGCTCGATTATTTCTATGGCATTGACGCGGCGCAGTTCGCAACCCGGAACCAGTTCGGCCAGCCCAACCTCGGCTCCGCCGCCACCGGGACGGTTGCCATCCCGATATTCTCGTGGGGCGCCAACCGCGCGAAGCTGCGGCAATCGCAACTGCAAGCTGCGCAGGCGCAGCGGCAGTTACGCTTCGCCCAGCGCTCGCTGGCGGCCGATCTGGAGGGCTTCTACGCCGAAGCGGAAGCCGCGCGCGCCGAGCTGGCCACGCTGCTCAGCTCGCGCGACCTCGCCGCCGAAAGCCTGCGCCTCACCGGCCTGCGGTACCAAGACGGCGAAGCGACCATCCTGGAGCTGGTGGACGCGCAGAACACCGCCACCGCGGCGCGCAATGCCTACGATGACGGGCTGGCGCGGTACCGCGTGGCGCTCGCCAATCTCCAGAATTTGACCGGGCCTTTCTAGGAGTCGAGCGTGAACAGTAGACAGTGGACTGTGGGAGCGATCGCAATCCTTGCCCTCGCCGCCTCCGCCTGCAGCGGCGGCGACGAGGCGAAGCCGCCAACGCCGGTGGTCGCGGTGCAGGTCGAGGCCGCCAGCCGCGGACCGATGCAGCAGTGGGTGACCACGCAGGCGGTGCTCTTCCCGCTGCATCAGGCGGTGATCACGCCGAAGATCAGCGCCCCGGTGGCGGAATTCTTCGTCAACCGCGGCGACCGCGTGCATGCCGGCGAAACGCTGGCGCGGCTTGAGAACCGCGACCTCGCCGCCGCCGATCAGGAAGCGCAAGCGCAGCTGCATGCGGCGGAAGCGGCCTATGCGCAGGCGACCGCGGGGGCGATTCCCGCAGACCTGAAGAAGGCCCAGCTCGATGTCACCTCCGCCCAGCAGGCGGCAGCGAACGCGGACGCCATCTACCGGAACCGCCAGCGGCTGTACGCGCAGGGCGCGATCTCGCAGCACGATCTCGAGCAAGCCCACGTGGACGCCACCAACGCGGACAACACGCTGGCGCTGGCGCAGCAGCATCTCACCGCGCTCAACGCCGGCGGCCACGCGCAAGCGCTGAGGGCGGCGGCGGCCGATCTGGCCACTGCGCAAGCGCATGCGGCCGCCGCAGCGGCGCAGCTCAGCTACTCGGAGATCCGGAGCCCGATGGATGGCGTGGTGACCGACCGGCCGGCGTACCCGGGCGAGCTGGCGTCGCCCTCGGCGCCCTTGATGACGATCATGGATCTTTCCCACGTCGTTGCCCGCGCTCAACTCGGCGCCGAGCAAGTGGCCGGGCTCAAAGTCGGCGACAAGGCCACGATCACGCTGCCGGGCGCGGCAGCGGACAAAGACCAGCCCACGCCGGCCGCGGTCAGCGTCATCAGCGCCGCCACCGACCCCGGCAGCACCACGCTCGAAGTTTGGGTGCAGGCGGCCAACCCCGACCAGGCCCTCCGCCCCGGCACCACCGCCAGCGTCGCCATCCTCAAGCGCACCATTCCCGAAGCGCTCACGGTTCCGCAGAGCGCGCTGCTCACCGATCCGAGCGGCGGCACGTCGGTGATGGTCGTCGGCACCGACAACAAGGCTCACGAAGCCGATGTCACCGCCGGCGTCCGCGCCGACGGCCGCGTGCAGATCCTCAGCGGACTCCAAGCCGGCCAGCGCGTGGTCACGCAAGGCGCCTATGGCCTTGCCGACGGGACCCAAATCAAGATCGAGGCGCCCGCGCCCGCGGCCAAGCCCGATGGCGGGGACGCGAAGCCGTGAACTCCAGCGTGGAAACTTCCGCCGATACCCGCGCGCGCAGCCAGTTCTGGGTGGCCCGCCTCTCGCGCCCGCTCGTCTTTCTCATCATCACGGTGGCGCTGGTGGGCGGTTACGAAGCGTTGAAGCTGCCGGTCTCGGTATTTCCGCAGACCGATTTCCCCCGCATTGTGGTCGGCGTGGACAATGGCGTGATGCCGATCGACCAGATGATGGTCACCATCACGCGCCCGCTCGAAGAGGCGGTCAACAGCGTGCCCGGCCTGCAATCGGTGCAATCCATCACCAGCCGCGGCTCGGCCGAGGTTGACTTGTACTTCAACTGGCAGTCCAACATGGTCACCACGCTGCAGTTGGTCAACGCCGCCCTGGCCCAGGTCCAGGGCAGCCTGCCGGCCTCCGCCGTGATCTCCTCGCACCGCCTCACCTTCGCCAGCTTTCCCATCCTCGGCTACAGCCTCACCTCCGACCGTGTCCCCCAGACCCAGCTTTGGCAACTTGCGACCTACGAGCTGAAGCCGCGGCTGAACCGGCTCGACGGGGTGGCCACGGTGCTGGTGCAAGGCGGGCAGGAGCCCGAATTCCAGATCACGCCCGATGCCGCCAAGCTGCAGGCCGCGGGCATCACGGTGCAGAACATCCTGGACGCGGTGCAAAACACCAACCTGGTGGATTCTCCCGGACTGATCGAGCGCAACCACCAATTGTTCCTGGGCCTGGTGACCGGCCAGGTCGCCGATCCGGCCCAAATCGGCAGCATTGTCGTCAAGACCACCGCGTCCGGCGCGCCGGTGCGCATCGCCGACGTGGCCGCGGTCGCGCCTTCGGTCAAGCCGGTCTACACGCTGGTCAACGCCAACGGCAAGCCCGCGGTGCTGCTCTCGATCAACCGCCAGCCGCTGAGCAACACGCTGGCGGTCGCGGACGAGGTTCACGCCGAGGTGGCCGACCTGCAGAGCACGCTTCCCGCCGGGGTCACGCTGACTCCGTTCTACGATCAATCCACCATCGTGGGCGAATCCATTCGCAGCGTGCGCGACGCCATCCTCATCGGCCTCGTCCTCGCGTCCATCGTGATGGTGCTGTTCCTGCGCGATTGGGGCACCTCGCTGGTGGCCGGACTGGTGATTCCCGCCACGATTCTGATCACGTTCGTGGTCATGGCGGCGCTCGGGCAAAGCTTCAACCTCATGAGCCTCGGCGGCCTGGCTGCCGCGGTGGGGCTGGTGATTGACGACGCCATCGTGGTGGTCGAGAACATCGTGCTCCACCGCGACGCGGGCAAGGGGCGCGCCGAGGCCATACGCGCGGCCCTGGCGGAGATCACCAAGCCGTTGGTGGGCTCGACCATCACCCCCATTGTGGTTTTTGTGCCGTTGATCTCGATCACCGGCGTCACCGGCGTGTTCTTCCGCGCGCTGGCCATCACCGTGGGCGTGGCGCTGCTCACCTCGCTGGCCCTGGCGCTGACCTGGACGCCGGTGCTCAGCCAATATTTTCTGGGCGAGGGCGGGCGGGGCAAAGCGGCGCCGGCACCGGCGCCGGCGGGCGCGAGCGAGATGGAGAAGCTGCTGGCCGCCGAGGAAGCCTCGCTTTCGGGGTTTTTCCGCGGCATCGTTGGGTTCTACGAGCGCTGGCTGCGCCGCGCGCTGGCGCGGCCGGTGTGGCTTGCCCTCATGAGCCTGGCGCTGGTCGCGGCTTCGTATTTCTGCTACAAGGCGCTCGGCTCCGACCTGCTCCCGGAAATGGATGAAGGCGGCTTTATCCTCGATTACGTGATGCCGCCGGGCAGCTCGCTCACCGAGACCAATGCCGTGCTCGAGGGGGTCGAACGCATCCTGCGCGCGACGCCGGAGGTGGCCAGCACCTCCCGCCGCACCGGTCTTCAGCTCGGCCTCGCCGCCGTCACGGAAGCCAACACCGGGGATATCTCCGTGCTGCTCAAGAGCGACCGCGACCGCGGAATTGACGAGATCATCGCCGACGTCCGCGCGCAAGTCTCGAAAGCGTATCCGCAGCTCGACATTGATTTCACCCAGGTCTTGCAGGACATGATCGGCGACCTCACCAGCGCGCCGCAGCCGGTCGTGATCAAGCTCTTCAACTCCGACGGCGACCTGCTCAACAGCTGGGCGCCGAAAGTCGCCGACGCCATCGCGAAAGTCCCGGGCGTGGTGGACATCCTCAACGGCGTGGACGACGCCGCCAGCGGCCCCGCGCTCAGTTTCCACGTGGACGAAGCGGTCGCGGCCCACGCCGGCTTCACCGCCCAGGAGGTCGCGACCGATGCCGCCGCGCTGCTTGGCGGCGAGCCTTCGGCCGTGCCCGTGGTCGCCAACGATCGCGCCTACACGCTGCGGGTGCGCTTCCCCGCCGCCGATCGGGCTTCGCTCGAGGCGCTGGGCAGCACCGTGCTGGTCAGCGCCAGCGGCCACACCGCCACATTGGGATCGCTGGCCACGCTCACCGAGCTGCCCAGCCAAACGGAGATTCTGCGCGAGAACCTGCAGCGCCGCGTGCAGGTCTCGGCCCGCCTCGAAGGCGTGGACTTGGGCTCGGGCGTGGCCGCGGTCCAGAAGGCGGTGGCTGGCGTCCACCTGCCCTCGGGCATCCGCGTCGTCTACGGCGGCACCTATGCCGAGCAGCAGAAGTCGTTCGCCGACCTGGTCACGGTGCTGGTGCTGGCGGTGGTGCTGGTGTTCATCGTGCTGCTGTTCGAGTTCCGCGACTTCTCCGCTCCCATCGCCATCCTCGCCTCGGCGCTGCTTTCGACCTCGGGCGTGTTTTTCGCCTTGCTGATCACCGGCACCACCTTCAACGTGGCCTCGTTCATGGGCCTGATCATGGTGGTCGGCATCGTCGCCAAGAACGGCATTCTGCTGCTCGACGCCGACCAGAGCTTCCGCGCCATGGGCTTGGATCCGCTCGAGGCGATGGTGCAGGCGGGACGCCGCCGCCTCCGCCCGATCGTCATGACCGCGCTCGCCGCCGTCGCCGGCATGCTGCCGCTGGCCTTCGCGCTCGGCGCCGGCGCGCAGATGCTGCAGCCGCTCGCGATCGCGGTGATCGGCGGCATTCTGATCTCGATGGTGCTGTCGCTCATCATCACCCCGGCGGTTTACTACCACGCCAGCTGAGGGAGCGGGGCCTGGCGTTGTCCAAAGTTTGCGCTGGCCCCAGCGCGGCTGCCCGGCCACGGCTGTTAGTGCGCCGGGCGGGTGCCCGGTCACGGCTGTTACTGCGCCGGACCGGTGCGCCGCGTGTCCCGCTTATGCGGCCGGCCCGCTGGAGAAGCGCGAGCGCCCTGCTCACGCCGATTTTCCCCATGGGGCAAAGCGGCGCGACCGCCGCGAGCGGCAGGGGCCCGCGGCGTGGCAGCCTTCGCGTCGACGCGAAGAGGAAGCAAAAGCCCCGGCCCGGTTCCGGCCCGCCAAGCGGGGTGCCGGCGCCGTGCCCCATTTTGGGGCGCGCCTGCATTTCGGTTGATTTCCCTAGTTGAAATCGCGCTTCGGCCGCCTCGGGCACTGTGGAAAACCGCCTTCGCGCACGCCAAACGCGCTCCGCCCGCAGCAACTCCGGCACCCAACCTACGCCAGCCCTCATAAATCCCGCAAAACACGCCAGATACCTAACCCCTGCGGTATCCACAGCCAGTCCGGGCCGGCCTCCGGGCGGGCCGCTCCGGCGGCGCCGCGCCCACGCAATTTTCACGTGTTTTCCACAGGCCGGCTGCGTTTTCGCCCCGCGCGATAGGGGGAAACCCTGGCCAGCAGCGACTGCGGCACCCGAGCCACCAGATCAACCCCGTGCGCGGTATGGAGCTGGGAGAGGACGTGGCCGTGCTCGTGCACTTCATGCAGGAGCGCACCTGCCTGCTCGGGCAGGTGCAGCCGAACCTCTTCCAAGGGTTCGCCAGGGAGCGCGGCCGCCACCCGTTGCAGCAGTTCGGCAATGCCGGCACCGGTCTTGGCGCTGACCAGGATCGCGTCCGCCGGCGCGGTTGTGCCCGGCGCCAGCAGGTCCGCCTTGTTCCAGACCAGCAACTGCGGCGTGGCCGCGACGCCCAGTTCCGCCAGCACGCGCTGCACCTGCTCCTGGTGCAAGCGCCGATCGGACGAGTGGGCGTCCACCACCACCAGCAAAAGGCTGGCGCGGGTGACCTCCTCGAGCGTGGCGCGAAAGGCGTTGATCAGACCGTGGGGCAAATCGCGCAAAAATCCGACGGTGTCGGAGAGCAAAGCCTTGCGCTCCCGGCCCGCGCCGGGGAGGCGCAGCGCGCGCACGGTGGGGTCAAGGGTCGCGAACATGCGCCCGGAGGTCAAGACCTCGGCGCCGGTCAGGCGATTGAACAGCGTGCTCTTGCCGGCGTTGGTGTAGCCCACCAGCGCGGCCGTGGCCAGGGGCACGCGCTCGCGCAGCCGCCGCTGCTGGCCGCGCTGCTCGCGCACCTTTCCGAGCGCCGTCTTCAGTTGCGCAATGCGCTGATGGATGCGCCGCCGGTCGGTCTCGAGCTGGGTTTCGCCCGGACCCCGGGTGCCGATGCCGCCGCCCAGGCGCGACATCGCCTTGCCCCGCCCGGCGAGGCGCGGCAGGAGGTATTCGAGCTGCGCGAGCTCGACCTGGAGCTGCCCCTCGCGCGTGCGGGCATGACGGGCGAAAATGTCGAGGATCAATTCGGTTCGCGCCAGCACGCGCGTTCCCGCAACTCCCTCGACCGCGCGCTCGAGGTTGCGCTGCTGGGTCGCAGTCAGCTCGCAATCGAAGATCACCAACTCGGCGCGGCCCGCCGCGACGGCGGACCTCAGCTCCTCGAGCTTGCCCGCGCCGATCAGCGAGGCCGCATCCGGGCGCGGACGCCGCTGCAGCAGCTCGCCGACCACGATGCCGCCTGCGCTCCGCGTCAGCTCGCTGAGCTCGGCGAGGGAGTCCTCGGCCGAAACCTGGTCCGTCGTCCGGCGGGCGCGCGCATCGGTGAACTCGACTCCGACCAGAAACGCCGATTCCATCCCGTCGCTTTAAGAGGCTTCCGCGGTGATCGAGGTCACGCTCGCGCTATCGTCCTTGATTTTCGGCGGGGGCGCGTGGCGCTCGGCCTCGCGGTGCACGTGCGCGCCGCTGCGCTGAAGCATGACGGTCGAGATGGCGTGCTTGAAGATCATCTGCTCCTGGCCGCCGGAGGGGCCGCCGGATTCGAGCACCAGGCAATACTTGTCGAAGCTGCGGATGCGGCCGGTGAGCTTGACTCCGCTCAGTAGAAAGATGGTGAGGGTCAGCCGCTCTTTCCGGGCCGCGTTGAGAAACGAATCCTGGATATTTTGCGCTGGCTTTTCCATGCAGGCTCCCTCCCCCCTAATTTCAGCCTACCACCGCACCCACAATCTTCAGCGATTTTCGCCGCGGAATTAATGGGGGGCGGAGGGCGGCAATACGGTCCAGGTGAAATTCCGCGTGGCCTGCAGCCCGGTGGCATCGGTCGCCTGCGCGGTGAAGGCGTAGCTGCCCACGCCGGTTGCCGCCGGCACGCCGGAAAGATTTCCGGTCGCATCGAGGGTGACGCCCGCAGGCAAGCTGCCGCGCAGCAGGGAGAACTTATATGGCGTTGTGCCAAAGTCGGCGGCGAGGGATTGCTGGAAGTTCTGCCCGGCGGTGGCGGGCGGCAGCGCCGCCGTGGTGATGGCAAAGGTGCTGGTGCTGAAGACCACCAAAGAAAACGGCGAGTTGGCGATGAGGCCGTTGGCGTCCTTCACCTGCACGGTGAAATTGGCGGTTCCTGCCGTGCCCGCGGCCGGAACGCCGGCGATCTGGCCCGAGTTGATGTCGAGGCTCAGCCCCGCGGGCAGCGCGCCCAGCACGACATTGAAGGTAAACGGCGCGGTGCCGCCTTGCGCGCCCAGCGTCGCCAAATACCCGCGCCCTTCGACCGCCGAATCCAGCACTGGCGGCGTCACCTCGAAGGGATCCACGGTGATCGAAAACGCCTGCGACGTGCTTTGCCCGTCGGCATCGGTGGCCTGCACGGTGAAATTGGAAATCCCGGCAGCGGTCGGAGTGCCTTGAATCACGACGCTCAGGTTCGAGGTCTGGTCCGCGGCCATGGTCAGCCCGGCGGGCAAGCTGCCCTGAATCACTCCGGGCGCAAACGGGCCGGTGCCGTTCTTGAACAGGATGGAGCTGGCGTAGGCGGCGCCCACCGCCCCCCGAGGGAGGTTGGTGCCCGAGACTGTGAGCGGAAGGATCTGGAGCGGCAGCAAGATGGTGGCCGTCTGCGCAGGCACGGATGAATCGGTGACCTGCACCGGCACACTGGTATTCACCGAGCCGGTCAGGCCCGTGATCACCCCCGCCGCGCTCAGGCTCAGTCCGGAAGGCAGCGGACGTTGGGGGAGCGAGAAGGTGTAGGGCGCGGTGCCGTTGACTGCCGTCAGGGTCTCGGTAAACGCCTCGTTCACGGTGCCGACCACGGCTGCCGGCGCCACAATCGCGAGGGTCTGGGCAATCGTCATCGAGATGGTCTGGTTGCTGGTGTTTCCCGCACCGTCGTCCACTGCGAAAGTTACGTCCACGGTGCCGGAAGCTTGGGGTGTTCCGGTGAGGTTGCCGTTTTGGTCGAGGCTCAGCCCTGAGGGCAAGGGGTTCGAATTGGCGGCCAGGCGGAACACCAGCTTGCCCGGCCCCAGCGTTCCGTTAATGGCATCAAGGTTCGCGGTGTAGGGCACACCCACATTTCCGTCGGGCAGGGTTGTGGTGAGAATCGCCAACTGCGGGCTGGCGGACTCTTGCACGATCCACAGCCCGGAATTGATGTCGCTTGCCAGGATGTAGGGCTGCCCGTTGGCGCTGTAGGCCGCCACCCCGAAGACCATGGCTTTGGCCGGGTTGTTCACCGCCGGGTTGTCGCCGTTCGGGTCGGGCGTGTCGGGCGGAGCGAACGAGGCCAGCAGCGTCGGCGGCGCCACCGAGGTCAGATCCAAATCCTCAACCCCGCTCGACATCCACGCTACGTATCCGTGCGGATGCACGATGTTCCCGTTCCACGCCAGGTCGTGCGCGGTGTAAATGCCAAGATCGGGCGCGGGGTCGGACTCCGCCTGCGGAGTGGTGAAAAATCCCGAAAGCGTCGCCGTGCCCGTGGTCGGCAAGGTGTAGCTGCGCAGAAAGCCCCAGCCGGCGTTGTTGGTCAGCGGCACCGCCGAGCCCGCGCCGCACACCAAATTGACCGCCGGGTTCTGCGGCGTCGTCTGGCTCGGGTTGCTGGGGTTGGCCACCATGCTCGAGGCGCAGACCTGGTCGGCGATGAGCAGCGCCGAGTCGTTGAGGACGGGCAACGCCATGTGGGTGTTGCCTTCCGGGTTCGACGGGGTCGAAGTGGTCGCGAGCGAGGTGACCGGGTATTGAATATGGTCGAGCAGCACCGCCGGGTTGGTAGAGGAGATCGCGAGCGGGTCGCGCACATCGAGCACCACCACGCCCTCATCCCAATAGGAAAGATAGGCCGTGGTGCGGTCGTCGGAGAGCTTGATCGAATCCAGGAACACGCGCTGATCCACGCCCTGCACCGCCTGCGGCAGCGCGATCGCGGTCGCCGCCAGCACGCCGAAATTGCGCACCTCGGCGGGCGCGGCCGGGTTGGTGATGTCCAGCACGCGGAAGTCGCCTTTGCCCGCGCCGCTGGTCTCCGACGTCGGCACCGCGACCAACGCGTAGAGCCGGTCCTGAGAGTGGTCCACTTGTCCGAGCGCATCCGCGGGTCCGGCCACCGGCAGCATGACGGCGTCGCTCGCGCCTTGCACACCCGAGTCCCAGTTTCCGAGCAGCAAGGGATGAGTCGGGTCGCTGACATCGAAAAATTCGACCCCAGTCTGCGCCGCCGTCGCCGAATTCGGGTCGCACGGCTGCTCGGTCACCGCCATCAAATCGCCCGAGCCGCCGGGATGGAACCCTGGCGAGCTGACGCCGGTGATGACGCTGACCTCTTGCTGCGCCGCGCCGCTCACGGCCCCGGCATGGGCGACCACCTGAGGGTTGGTGATCTGGCTGAGGTCCACCACTTTGACGCCCGAGGCCGGGCATTCGCCGGCGCGGCCGCGGGTGCCAATGTAGGCGTATGCGCGCTTGGTTGCGGTGGCGGTGGCCACCGTGATGTCGCCATTCTGTCCCTGCCCGCCCAGGTCGCTATGCGCCACGGAGGTCAGCGTCGCCCCCGGCGCGCGCACGTTCATCAAATAGACGAAGTCGGCAGTCAGCGGCGTGGGCGTTGTGCTGTCCACCGCCTCGACCGAAATCGTGAAGGTGCCGGGCGAGGTGGGGGTGCCCGCCAGCGCGCCCTGGCTGCTGAGAGTCATCCCCGGCGGCAGCGCCGCCCGGGCGTGCCAAGCAATCGGTGCGACGGCCTTCACCCCCGGCAATCCGATATTGGTCTGGAAGCCGTAGCCGTAGGGCGATCCCTCGACCGCATCGGGCAAATGCCCGCTGGCCGAGGAGGAAAGCACCAGGAAGTTGGCGGTGACCAGCGGCACCGGCCTTCCCGCCGGGGCGGAGTAGCCGCCGCAGGCGGCAAATGGCACGGATGCGGCCGCTAACACCAGCAGGCCCAAGAAGCCGGAAATTCGCACAGGGGGGCTCGCCACAGGGGGTGGGTTCAGTTTACAACACAGGCGGGGCGGGGCGATACGGGGTGTCTGGAAGTGGTCTCAAAAAGCGGCAGGCAGGCACTCCGGTCCTGCGCCGTGGGGCTTTTCCTGGTGTCCAAGCCCGATGCGAGACGGTCGGGAAAGGCCGGTACCCCATTTTTGAGACCACTTCTGGCGTTGTCCTCGGTGGGGCGCGAATCCTCATCCGTGCTGCGCACAGGCATCGAGCCACGCTGCGGTTCGCGCCCTCCCTGCGTTCTAGCCATCCACCCCGTCTCGCCCCTTCCGGAGAGTCAACGTTCCCGCAGCGCGACGCCGGGCGGGATCCGGCTGGCGCGCCAGGCGGGCACCAGGCAGGCCATGGCCGCAAGCGCCAGCAGCAGCGCGGCTGCCGAGGCCCAGGTCCAGGGGTCGAGCGCGGTGGTCTGGTACAGCATTTCTTTCACCAAGCCCATGGCCAGGAACGCGAGCACGCCCCCGGCTCCGAGCCCGACCAGGGCCCAGCCCAGCCCATGGCGCAGCGTCGCCAAGAGAATCTGCCGCGGCCGCGCTCCCAGCGCCAACCGCACCCCGAACTCGCGCCGCTGACCGGCGACGACGACGGCCAGCACGCCGTACAAACCGATAGCGGCCAGCGCCAGCGCCGAGGATCCGAAGAATGCGATCAAGAGGGTGTTGAAGCGCCGCGGCGTGATCGAATTCGAGAGCACCGCGTTCAATCCGTCCACTTCGGTCACCGGCGCGCTGGGTTCGAGTTGCGCCACCGCGGCGCGCAACTGCCGCGCAGCCGCCGCCTCGGGCATGCGCGAGTCCATTACCACGTGCAACGAGCGGCAGACGCCGGGCATCGCCCCGGCGCGGCAGTCCTGCAGGTAGGGCGTGTAGGTGTGCAGCGCTGCGCGGGTGTCGAGGGCGGTGTCCTTCACGTCGCCCACCACCCCGACCACCTGCAGCCAGGGCGCGTTCGAGGCCGCCGGCCCCCACTTCAGCCGCTGACCAAGGGCGCTCCGGCGCGGCCAGTACTTCGCAGCCAGGGCGGCGCTCACGATCACCACATTGGCGTTGCCTTGGGTCTCTTGCGGGTTGAAATCACGGCCCTGAAGCACGGGAATGCCCAGCGTCGCGAAATACGGACCCAGCAGGATGCTGTGCGCCGAATCGGGGACCTTCGCTCCCGCCCGCGTCGGCTGCCCATCAACGGTGAAGAGATGATCCCAATCGCTTTCCGTGGGCAAGTCGCTGCTGGCGGCCAGGGACGCGACTCCGGGCACGCCCTCGAGAGAACTCCGCAAGCGTTCATGAAACGCGGCCACCTGGCTCCCGGCAGCATAGCCCGACTGGGGCAGCGAGACGGTCGCCGTGAGGCGGCCCTCGGTGGCCACTCCGGCACCGCCGGCCAGCGCAGCCAGGTAGCTGCGCACCAGCAGGGCGGTGCCGCATGCCAGCACAAACGCCACCGCCACCTGGGCAATGACCAGCCCTTTCCGCCAGACGGACTCGCGCCGATTGCCGGCCAGCGAGCGCCCATCCTCGCGCAGTTCGCGGTTCAGATCTCCGGCGGCGGCAGCGCGCGCAGCCAGGACGCCGACCAGGGGTCCGGCCAAAAGCGTCAGCAGCGCCGCGAAGGCGAGCACGGGTCCGTTCAGCCGCAGGCCCTGCACCTGAGGCAGCGTTGCGGGAGCGGCGGCCGCGATGCCGCGCAGGCAGCCCCAGGCAAATGCCAAACCCGCGCCTGCCGAAACCGCTGCGAGCATCCAGGCCTCGGTCAGCGCCTGCGCCACCACCTGCCGGCGCCCCGCGCCCAGCGCCGCCCGCAGCGCCCACTCGCGCCGGCGCGCGCTGGCGCGAACCAGGAACAGATTGGCGGTATTGGCGCAGCTGAGCAGGAGCAGCAAGCCCGCCGCACCCAGCAGCAGCTCCATCAACTTGCGCGAGCCCGCCACCACCACCTCGCGGAGTGGATCCACCACCAGTTCGAGATGGAGTCCGGGAACCCTCCCCACACTTCGTTCCCACATCTGCTGAATGCGCGCCGCCGTGATCGTCATCTGCGCTTGCGCCTGGGCAATGCTTGCGCCCGGCCGCAAGCGCGCGATCACCCCAAAATCAAAGTTGTCGCCGACATCGGCCCGCTCGGCCGAGGTGAGCGCCAGCGGCGTCCACAACCGCGCCGGCTCCGTGTTCGGCATCCCGCGCGGAGGGCAACTGAAGCTTGGCGGCATCACCCCCACCACCGTCATGGCCTTGCCGTTGAGCTCCAGACTCTTCCCGACGATCCTGCGGTCGGCCCCGAATTGGCTGCGCCACAGCCCATCGCTGAGCAGCACGACACTGGCGTCCTGCCGGTCCTCGGCTGCCGCAAAGCTGCGCCCCAGCTCGGGCGCAGCGCCCAGCGTTTGAAGCAACTCCGGCGACACGCGCTCGCCGTCCAGCCGCTGAGCGGCACCCGCTCCGGTCAGGTCCAGCTGCTCTGGGGTGTAGGCGCCGACGGCCGCAAAAGCCACGCCTCCCGCCTTCAAGTACGAAAGATCCGAAGCGGGTATCGCGACCGGATTGGGAAGAAACGCGCGCATCCGCTCGCGCACAAGCACCAGCTGGTTCGAATTCGGATAGGCCAGCGGCTGCAGCAAGACCGCGTTCGCCACCGAAAAAATCGCGATGGCCGCGCCCATTCCCAGCGCCAGCGTCAACACCGCCGGGAGCGTGAAACCGGGCGCGGCGCGGAGGCTGCGCGCCGCCCAACGCAGGTTCCGTCCGAAATCCTCCAGCCCCCGCACTCCGCTCTGGTCGCGCACCGCCTCCGCCACCGCGTCCTCCTCGACGAAGTTGCCGCCGCCCGCCGCGGCGTGGTGCGCCATCTCTTCGGCCAGCTCGCGCTCCACCGCCCGCCGCCGCAGGAGCCGCCGCAACTCGTATTTCAAGGCGGCGATCATCGCTCGCCCTCGGAAAGAATCGTGCCCACCGCCCAGGTCAGGCGCTTCCACGCGCCCGCCTCCGCCTCCAGCCGGGTGCGCCCGGCGCGCGTCAATTCGTAGAACTTCGCCTTCCGATTCGCATCCGAGACGCCCCAGCGCGGCCGCAGCCAGCCGCGCCGCTCCAAGCGGTGCAGCGCGGGATACAACGAACCCGGCGGCACCTGCACCGCCCCGGCCGAAATTTGCCCGATGCGCTCGGCGATCGCGCAGCCGTGGCGCGGCTCCAGCGCAACCGTTTTCAGAATCAACAGGTCCAACGTCCCCTGCGGCAAATCCAAGCGCATCGGCATCGGCCTTCTCCTTGCTCTTCGATAGGAGCATACCGCAACTCCTATCGAAGCGCAAGGTGGAGAGGGCTGCGGTCCGCGCCCTCCCTACGTCCTAGCCAACCACCCCGTCTCGCCCCTTCCGGGGAGTCGTTCCCGGGGCAACTCGGGCCCTGCCGCCAAAGGGCCACCTTTTGCGGGGAGCCTCCGGCTAGAATCAGCAGAGATCGGTGAACGTCCATGACCCGCACGGTCCGCGTCTCAAGTGCTATCGGGCTGCTGGCGGCGGCGGCGGCCGCGGGGCTCTGGTTTTGGGGGCCGGGGCCGCGGCGCCGGGCGCCTGTAGTCGTCGAAATTCCTTCGGGCGCGAGCCATGCCCGCATCGCGCGCACGCTCGCGGATGCGGGCGTGGTGCGCTCGGCGCTGGGCTTCGAGGCCTGGGCCGCCTGGCACGCCGGCCGCCGCCTGAAGGCGGGCACGTACCAGTTCCGCGGCCAGGAATGGGTGGCGCAGGTCTTCGATAAGCTCGCGCGGGGCGAGTTCTACGCCATCGCCGTCACCGTCCCCGAGGGCTACAACCGCTTCGATATTGCCCGCGAACTGCAGCGGTTGGGCCTTGCCCCAAGCGCCGAGGTGCTCGCGGCCACCGCCGATCCCGCGTCCATCCGCGACCTCGATCCGGCCGCGGTCTCGCTGGAGGGGTACTTATTCCCTGCAACCTACCCGATCGCGCCCGGCACTCCGGTCGGGCGCATCCTGGGCCTCATGACCGCGCGCTTCCGCCAGGAAGTGAAGCAAGAAGCCGTGGCCCCAGCCGACCTGCACCAGGTGGTCACGCTGGCCTCGCTGATTGAAAAAGAAACCGCGGTGCCGCAAGAGCGCGGCCTGATCGCCGGAGTCTTCACCAATCGCCTGGCGCGCGGAATGATGCTGCAATGCGATCCGACGGTGATCTACGCCGCGCTGCTCGCGGGCCGCTACGCCGGCGCGATCCGTCGCGAAGATTTGCTGGCTCGCTCGCCCTACAACACCTACGCGCGCGCCGGCCTGCCACCGGGTCCGATTGCCAACCCCGGCCGCGCCGCGCTCGTCGCCGCAGCGCATCCTACCGCGACGCCCTATCTTTATTTCGTCAGCAACGGCGCCGGCGCCCACAACTTCGCCCGCACCCTCGCCGAGCAGCAGCGCAACGTTGCGGCGTACCGCCGATTCCAAGCCGCGCATTGACCGGCACGTATACTACGTCAACGAAAGGGTCCTGAACACGCAAGGTCTGGCCGAGTTTTCCGTCGCCGTTACCCGCACGACCCGGCCCCGCGCTTCCGCGCCGCGAGTCGGCCCGGCAAGCGGGAGGCCGAAGTGAACCCCAGCGGCACCATTGCGGTCATCGGCGGCGGCCCTGCCGGCGCCATGTGCGCCGCCGGCCTGGCCGAAGCCGGACGCCGGGTCGTGCTCTTCGATGAAAAGCTCGCTTGGGAGAAACCCTGCGGCGGCGGTCTGACCGACAAGGCGCTGCGCCAATATCCCTTCCTGCGCGCCCTCGAATTCCGGCACAACCGGGTCACGGAGTGCGAGCTCACCAGCCCGCGCGGCCGCACGCTCTTGCTCCAGCTTGACCGCGAAGTCGCGATCTTTTCACGCCTCGATCTCAACGCGCTGCTGCTGGAGCGCGCCCGCGCCGCCGGGGTTGAGATTCGCCGCCAACGCGTGACCCCGACCGATCCCGCACTCCTCGGCGCGGACGCGCTCGTCCTCGCCGCCGGCGCGCGCAATCTCCTGCGCCCAAGCGCACCCCGCGCGCAGGACGCTTTGCAGTGGATGGCCACCGCCGGCTACTATCTGCCGCTTGCGGGCCTCCCCTGGCCGCGTCAGCGCATGGCCATCCGCTTCCTGCCCGCGCTCGACGGCTACATCTGGAGCTTCCCCCGCGCCGACCACGCCTCGGTCGGCATCTGCGGCCCGCTCGGCCGTCCCCCCACGCGCGAGCTCCGCAGCCGGCTTGAGG
Source organism: Terriglobales bacterium (assembly GCA_035553115.1). GTDB lineage: Bacteria > Acidobacteriota > Terriglobia > Terriglobales > SCQP01 > SCQP01. The sequence goes on from DATNED010000194.1 coordinate 29,547, forward strand.
CCTGGCTCGACGGTCTCGGCATCGCCTGGCGGGGCGCGCGATTCTACTCCCATCTGCTCCCCTGCACCGCGCCCGGCGCATTGCGGACCGCGTGCTACGAAGGCCGCGACCCGGTTCCCTGGGCCATCATCGGCGATGCCGCCCATTTGGTGGATCCGATCACCGGGGAAGGGCTGTACTATGCTTTGCGCTCCGGCGAGCTCCTAGCCCAGGCCTGGTCGAGCCCCGGCCCCAGCTACACCGCGCGCGTGCAGCGCGAGCTCATCCCCGAGCTCGAAGCCGCCGCCGCCCTTGCCCGGCGCTTCTACGGCGGACGCTTCCTTGGCGACTCCATCCTGGAGCGGATGGCGCTGTTCGCCTCGCGCAGCCGGCGCTTCCGCCAACTTCTCTGCGACCTTTTCGCCGGCAGCCAAGGCTACCTCGATCTCCGCACTCGACTGTACCGCCAGCTCGCGCCCACGCTGTGGGAGATGGCCACCCACCCATGAATCGTTCCCGTTCCGAAGCCCTGCAGCGGCGCGCCGAGACCCTCATCCCCGGGGGAGTGGACTCGCCCGTGCGCAGTTTCCGCGCCGTGGGCGGCAACCCGCCCTGGTTCGAGCGCGGCGAAGGCGCCTATCTTTTCGACGCGGATGGCAACCGTTACCTCGACTGCATTGCATCTTGGGGAGCGCTGCTGTTCGGCCACGCCCCGCCCGCGGTCACCGCCGCCATCGCGGCCGCGGCCGCGCGCGGCACGAGCTTCGGCGCCTCCACGCCGGGCGAGCTCGAGCTCGCCGAAGCCGTCGCCCGGGCGATGCCGGCAGTGGAGATGCTGCGCTTTGTCAACTCCGGCACCGAGGCCACGATGTCGGCCGCGCGCCTGGCCCGCGGCTGCACCGGCCGGGAGGGCATCCTGAAGTTTTCCGGCGGCTACCACGGCCACGCCGACTTATTTCTCTCCGAAGCCGGTTCGGGCGTGGCCACGCTCGGCATTGCCACATCGGCCGGCGTGCCCGCGGGCGCGGTGCTCAACACCCACACCGTCGCCTACAACGATCTGGAGGCGGTCGAGCGCGTGCTCGTGCGGCAACGCGGCAAGATGGCGGCCATCATCGTCGAGCCGGTCGCCGGCAACATGGGCTGCGTCCCGCCGACGCCCGCGTTCCTGCCCGGCTTGCGCGAGCTTGCCACGCGCCACGGCGCGCTGCTGATCTTCGATGAAGTCATGACCGGCTTCCGCCTGGCTCGCGGCGGCGCGTGCGAACGGTACGGCATCCGCCCGGATCTGGTCACGCTGGGAAAGATCCTGGGCGGCGGCCTGCCGGTCGCCGCCTATGGCGGACGCCGCGACCTGATGCAGCAGGTCGCGCCCCTCGGGCCGGTATATCAGGCCGGAACCTTGAGCGGCAATCCGCTGGCCATGGCGGCAGGCATTGCCAGCCTGGGGTTAGCCGCAGCAGCGGGAGTCTACGAGGGTCTGGAAACTTGCGGCCTTGAAATCGAGCGCGGTCTGACGCAGGCCATCGCCGAAGCTGGCGCAGCCGCGCGCGTGCAGCGCGTCGGCAGCATGCTCACGGTATTCTTCCGCTCCGAGCCGGTGACCAACTTCGACGAGGCGCGCGCGTGCGACACGCGAACATTCGCCCGTTTCCACGCCCGCCTGCTGGAGCAGGGCGTCCTGTGGCCGCCCTCGCAGTTCGAGGCCGCGTTCTTCGGCACCGCTCACGGCGCCGCGGAAATCGAAGCCCTCGTGGGCGCGGTCCGCTCTTCGCTGTAACCTATTTTTCCGCCGCCATCTTCTTCGCCAACAGCAGCACCTGCTGCCGGCCGGAGGGGCTCAGGTTCGCCGCGCACTCGCGCATCTGGGTGAGAAATGCGCGCTCCTCCGGGCTGAGCTGGGCACCCGCCGGTGCTGCCGCCGCCGGTGCCGCCGCCTCTCCATTCACCGGTTCGAAGAAGCCGGCCAACGGGATTTCCAGCGCTGACGCCAGCCGCGCCAGGGTCTGCAGCGAGGGCTCGGTATGTCCGTTTTCGACCCGCGACAGGTAGCAGCGCAGCAGCCCGGTGCGGTTCTCGAGGTCGCCCTGCGACAATCCCCGTTCCTGCCGCACCTGCCGGATGCGCTCGCCGATCAGAATCATTCCCCTCCGCCCGGCGTGGACGCCGCGGATTGACCCGCGCTCCCGGCATTAATGCCGTCGCGCAGCTCTTTGCTGGGCTTGAAATACGCCACCTTGCGCGCCGGCACCGCCACCGGAGCGCCGGTCTTGGGGTTGCGCCCCATGCGCGCGTCGCGCTGGCGAATGCGGAAGCTGCCGAAGCCGCGGA
>DATNED010000195.1:0-24589 GCA_035553115.1 Terriglobales bacterium
TTGGACGAGTACATCGGCCAGCGCAAGGTGAAGGAGCAGTTGGCGCTGGCCATCGAGGCGGCGCGCGGGCGCGGCGAGCCGCTGGATCACATCCTGCTGTACGGGCCGCCAGGGCTGGGGAAGACGACGCTGGCGGCGATCATCGCCGCCGAATTGGGCGTCGGCATGCAATCCACGTCCGGTCCGCTGCTTCAGATCAAAGGCGATCTGACCGCGATTCTGACCACGCTGGGGGCGCGGCAGGTGCTGTTTTTCGACGAGGTGCACCGGCTGCAGCCGCAGCTCGAGGAAGTGCTCTATTCGGCGCTCGAGGATTACCGGCTCGACATCATCATCGGGCAGGGACCGGCAGCGCGCACGCACACGCTCGAGCTAAAGCCGTTCACGTTCGTGGCGGCGACCACCCGCGCCGGGCTGGTTTCGGCGCCGCTGCGCTCGCGCTTCGGGCTGATCCTGCGGCTGGAGTTCTATGAGCCTTCCGAGCTCGCGGTGATCGTGACGCGCTCGGCGAAGATTCTGAACGTTCCGATCTGCGCCGAGGCCGCCGGGGTGCTGGCGCGGCGGTGCCGCGGCACGCCGCGCATCGCCAACCGCCTGCTGCGGCGGGTGCGGGACTTCGCCCAGGTGCGGGCGAAGGGCGAGATCACGATTCCGGTGGCGGAGGAAGCGCTGCGCCTGCTGGAGGTGGACGAATTCGGATTCGACGACGCCGACCGGCGGCTGATGCTGGCGCTGATGGAGAAGTTCGAGGGCGGTCCGGTGGGGCTGAACACCATGGCCGCGGTGCTGGCGGAGGAGCCCGACGCGATTGAGGAAATCTACGAGCCCTTTCTGCTGCAGATAGGCTTTCTGCAGCGCACGCCGCGAGGGCGGGTGGCGACCGGCCTGGCGTATCGGCATTTCAACATCACCCCGCCGCGCGCCCAGCACGCTGCCGCCGGGCAATCCGACTTGTTTTCCGCTTGATCGCGATCATCGCCCTGGGATCGAATCGCGGGGACCGGGCGGCGGAGCTGCGCGCGGCGGTGGCGGCGATGGCGCGCGCCGGCATGGGGGTGGCCCAGGTCTCGCGGCTGCTCGAGACGCGGCCCCAGGGAGCGACGGGGCGGCGCTGGTTCGTGAACGCGGTGGCGCAGGTGGAGACGGATTTGCTGCCGCGGGTGCTGCTGCGCCGGCTGCGCGCGATCGAGCTCCGCCAGGGCCGCGGGCGCGCAGGCTGGCCGGGAAAGAACACGCCGCGGCGCCTCGACCTCGATCTGCTGTTCTACGGGCGCGCCCGGATTCACACGCCGGAACTCGAGGTTCCGCATCCGCGCTGGCGCGAGCGCGAATTCGTGCTTCAAGGATTGCGGGAACTCAGTGCGCTTCCTGGCGGGCGAGGAGCACCTGGCGGGCGTGGGTCTCAAGCGTGGCGGCCTGCGGCAGCAGGGTGACCGCCTTGGCCACTTCCGGATCCACCTGCATCAGCGTCTTCCATCCGGCATCGAGCCCATAGAGGCTGCTGATGACGCGGAAGCGGATTTGCTGCTTCAGCCAATCGGAGTTGGCGGCGACGTCGGCCGGCTTAAGCGGGACGTGCTGGCTGGCGAGAAAGGAGACGAACTGCTGCACGGTGGCGTCGTCGGGAGTCCAGGTCTGCGGCACCGAGTCGTGGGTGCTCAAGAACTCGTCGGCGAACTCGAAGAAGGCGGTGCGGTCCACCATCATCTGCTGGAAATCATTGAGCCGATCGGCGGGCAGATTCACGTCGGGGGTGATGCCGCCGCCGCCGTAGACGGTGCGGCCGGTGTCGGTCATCTTCACTTCGCGCTTGCTGACCGGCGTCTGGTTTTCGTTGTGCACGAAAAAGTAGTCGTAGAGCGAGACGCCCTCGTAGGGGCGCTGGATGAGCCGGCCGCTGGGGGTGTAGTAGTGGGCGGTGGTGAGGGCCAGGCCGGTGTTGTCGTCGAGCGGCATCACGGTCTGGACCAGGCCCTTGCCGAAGGTGGTTTGGCCGACGATCAGGCCGCGGTCATGGTCTTGCACCGAACCGGAGACGATTTCGGCAGCGCTGGCGGTCATGTTGTCCACCAGGATGACGAGCGGAAAGTTGTGCCCGCCGTTGCCGTGCATGGCGGTGAGCACATGCTCGGGCGAGGCGCGGCCGTGGTCGCTGACGATCACCTGGTCCTTGGCGAGGAGCAGGTCGGCGATGCCTTGGGCCTGGTTGAGGAGGCCGCCGGGATTGCCGCGCAGATCGAGCACCAGGCCTTTCATGTCGCCGGCCGCCTCCAGGGGCTTGAGGATATCGGCGAGCTCCTCGGTGCTGGTTTCGGTGAAGCCGGTGAGATGGGCGTAGACCACGCCGGGCGAAATCTGGTAGTGCGAATCAATGCTGTCGTGCTGCACGTCGGCGCGAACGAGGGAGAAATTCAGCAGCTGCGGATGGCCGACGCGATGGACCGACACCACCACCGTGGTGCCTTGGGGCCCCTTGAGCATGGTCGCGACCTGGTCGGTGCTGAGGCCAACGGTGGACTTGCCATCCACGGCCATGATGAGATCGAAGGGACGCAGGCCGGCTTTGAAGGCGGGAGTGCCTTCAAAAGGCTGCACGACGCGGGCCTGATTGTCGCGCGCGTCCACAGCGGAGATCAGCATGCCGACGCCGGAGTACCGCCCTTGCTGATTCTCCATGATGCGCGCAAACGCCTTGGGGTCCCAGAAGTTGGAGTGGGGGTCGAGCTGGCGCAGCATGCCGGGGATGGCACCGTCGTAGATGGCCGTGCTGGGGTCCACCGGGGCGGCATAGTTGTCCTCGACCAAGCGATAGACGCCCGCGAACTCGCGAAGATCGCCCTGGATGGCCGCATCGGCATCGTCGGGAGAGGCTTCTGCTGCAGTGACGCCGGCGCTGGCGGCGACGGGCGCCATGGCGGCCTGCTGCAGCGCGCTCGAGGCGGCTTCGGTGCTATCAATATGGGGGCCGTAGAGTCCGCCCAAAAGGGCGCAAACGCCCACCAAGACCAGAACGAGGAGGAACGGCCGGTTTTTGGACATCCAATGCACCTTGCGGGGAGGCAAGTCGGCTACTGAGGGAAGTATAGCAAAGGTGGCACGGCCACCTTTTGCGGGCCTCCCGTTGGTCGGCCTCCCCTCGCCTTCGTGGTCGGTCGAGGCGAGGTGGCCGAAATTCGCTTCCCGGCAGGGCGGGCCGCCCTGCTTCGCTCCTTGCGGAGCTACGCAGGACAAGCGAGCGCTGCCCCGCCGTGCCCGCTTGATAAACTGGAACGAGGGCTGTCGCCCACCCCCGCATGAATTTCGGCGAACTCTTATTCTTGGCGTTCCTGGGCTTGCTGGTCTTCGGGCCGCGCAAGCTTCCCGAAATCGCGCGCACGGTGGCCAAACTGATGGCGGAGCTGCGCCGGGCGAGCAATGAGTTCCGCTACACCCTGGAGGAGGAGATCCGCGCCGCCGAGGTTCACGAGCAGGAGCAGAAGCGGATTGCGGCCGCAAGCCAGGATGCGCCTGCCCCCGAAGCGGCGTCCGGTCTTGAGGGCACGGTTCCGGCGCCGGTTCCGGGCAGCATCGCGCGCGAGAGCTAAGTGGCGTTCCTCGATCATTTCCGCTCCGATCCGCCCTCGCCCGGCGGCGCCGGCACGGGGGCGGCCCGCGAGGGGGCGAGCATGTCGTTCCTCGAGCACTTGGAGGAATTGCGGCGCTGCATCTTCCGCGCCATGGCGGGCGTGCTGGCGGCGTTCATCGCCTGTTTTTTCTATGCCGACCGCATTTACGGCTTCATGGAGAGGCCGCTGACGCGGATTCTGAAGGCGCACGGGTTGAACCAGCAGTTGGTTTACCACAACCCGATTGACCCCTTCAACCTTTACGTGAAGCTGGCATTGATCTGCGGGCTGTTCGTGGCCTCGCCCTGGATTTTTTACCAAGTTTGGAGCTTCATCCGTCCGGGACTGTATCCACGCGAACGCCGCTACGTGGTGCCGTTCGTGGTGGGCACCTCCACCCTGTTCATCTTGGGCGGGGTGTTCGCCTACCACTGGGCGTTCCCGATCGCGTTGAATTTCCTGATCGAATACGCCCATCGCTTCACCCCGCTGATCGAGATCAATGAATACTTCAGCCTATTCGCCACTGTAGTGCTCGGGCTGGGTCTGGTGTTTGAGCTACCCACGCTGATCTTTTTTCTTTCATTGCTTGGAGTAGTGAATGCGCGCTTTCTGGTGCGCAATTTCCGCTATGCCATCTTGGTCATCGCGATCGTGGCCTTGGCGATCACGCCGACCTCGGATATCACGACATTCCTGGTGTTTGCCGCGCCGATGGTCGGACTTTACGTGCTGGGGATCGGCATCGCCTATATATTCGGGAAAGACCGCCGCGACCGGCGGCGGCGCGCAGTCTCGGCGTAGAGCGGCGCAGGGCGCAAAGTGGAGTAGGATCGGTAGGAATGAAAGTCCTCATTGACGTCCTGCACGGATTCGCCGCACTGGCGAAGTCGCTGGGCCTGGTGGGGGTTTTTGCCCTAACGCTCTTTGATGGCTCGCTATTGTGGCTGCTGCCGGGAATCAATGACGTCGCGCTGATTAGTTTGGTGATTGCCAAGCGGACGGTGGCTTGGGCGCTGCTGACCGTGCTGGTGGCGACGGCGGGCTCGATGCTGGGAGCGATGGCGAGCTACCGCATCGGACATCGCGGCGGCGCCGAATTGCTGCGCAAGCGCTTTCCTCCGGCGCTGCTCATCCGCGTCGAGGCCTGGACGAACCGGCTGGGCGCGATTCCGGTAGGGGTGGCGGCGGTGATGCCGCCCCCGTTTCCGTACGCGCCCTTTGTTTTTTCCGCGGGTGTCCTGAAAGTTCCGGTGAACCACTTTCGTTTTTCGGTGGCGGTGGGGCGGGGCGTGCGCTACGCGCTGGATGCGGCCCTGGCGCTGTACCTGGGCCGGCACCTGATCAACCACCTGCAGAATTTCTATTGGGCCGCGCTGGAGCCGGCGCTCATTGTCGCCGGCATCGGGCTGCTGGTCTGGGGGATTTTCCGCTTGCAATTCGCCAACCGCGGAACCGGCTACCGCGGCTGGTAGGGGGCACGCGGCTCACCGATCCGGGTTGAGGAGGACGAAGCGGACGGGCTGGCCGCGGGATTGCATCGAGTGCAAGCCGGCGAGGGCGGGATTGTGGTCGGGAAAATCGGAGCGGAAGTGGGCGCCGCGGCTTTCTTCGCGGGCGAGGGCGGCGCGCACGATGGCGGCAGCGGTGGCGGCGGGACCGCATTCGGCGCCGAGCGACACCAGTTCCTCCAACCCCTGGCGAAGGGCGTCGCCGGAGCGAACGATGCCGGCGCAGCGGCTCATCAGGTGCTGGACGAGCTCGGTTGGGGCCGAGGCCTGGGAAGGGGGGGCCGGCAGCAAGGCAGCGGCCGGAGCGGCTTCGTCCCGCATGGCGAGGGCGGCGCGGGCGCCGAAGATCAAGCCTTCGAGCAGGGAATTGCTGGCGAGGCGGTTCGCGCCGTGCACGCCGGTGGCGGCGCATTCGCCGGCGGCGAAGAGTCCGGGCACGGAGGCGCGTCCTTCGAGCGAGGTGGCGATGCCCCCCATGGCATAGTGCGCGGCGGGGCGGATCGGAATCCAAGCGCGCGAGAGATTCAAGCCGAATTGCGCCAACGTGGCGGCGATGCGAGGGAAGCGGGCGGCGAGGTGGGCGGCGGGCAGGGCGGTGGCATCGAGGAAGCAGGTCGCGCCCGCGGGCGCGGCGCTGAGCTCGAAGGCGATGGCGCGCGCCACCACGTCGCGGGGCGCGAGCTCGGCGGCGGGGTGGCAGGCGGGGAGGAAGCGCTCGCCGGCGGGATTGCGCAGCACCGCGCCTTCGCCGCGCAACGCCTCGGAGAGCAAGAAGCGGGGCGCATGCGGCAGGGCCAAGGCGGTGGGATGGAACTGGATGAACTCGAGGTCGGCGAGGTCGGCGCCGGCGACCCATGCCAGCGCGGGCCCGTCGCCGGTGGCGACGCTCGGGTTGGTGGTTTCGGAGTAGAGCTGGCCGACGCCGCCGGTCGCGAGCAGCACGGCGCGCGCGCGCACGGTGAGCCCAGGATCCTGGCAGGCGACGCCGGCGACACGGTGGTTGGGATCGCGCAGCAAAGCGGTGACCCGGCCATGCGGCACGAATTCGATGTTCGCCATCGCGGCGGCGCGGCGGGCCAGGGTCGCGGCGATTTCGCGGCCGGTCGAGTCGCCGTGGGCATGGAGGATGCGCGAACGCGAATGCGCGGCCTCGCGGGTGCGCGCCAGCCCGGACGGGGTGCGGTCGAACTCCGCTCCCCAGGCGAGCAGCTCTTCGATCGCGTGCGGGCCCTCGCGCACAAGCAGGCGCACCGCCGCCGGCGAACAGAGTCCATCGCCAGCGGCCAGCGTGTCGGATTCATGCAGCGCGACGGTGTCGTCGTCGCCGGTGGCCGCGGCGATGCCGCCCTGGGCGTAGGCGGTGGCGGACTCCGCCACGGCCTCCTTGGTGAGGACCAGCGTGCGGCCAGCTTCTCCCAAGGCGATGGCGGCGCGCAAGCCGGCGATGCCGGAGCCCACGACGACGAAATCGGCTGCCAGCTCGGAAGGCATCGCTGTTCTTTACACTACACTGGAAGCGGATTGATCACGGTCACGGTTCCGCTCCCCACCCCCTATACCGCCGAGATCGAGCGCGGGCTGCTGGCGCGCGCGGGAGAGATTCTGCGCCGCGTTCCGGCGCCGGCCGGGCGCATCCTGGTGGTGGTCACGACGCCGGCGGTGCGCAAGCTTTGGGGCGCGACGCTGGAGCAGTCGCTGGGCTCGCAAGGCCTTGCGCCGCGCATGCTGGAGATGCCCGACGGGGAAGAGCACAAGAACCTGCAGGTGCTGTCGCAGCTGGCCGAGGCGATGGCGGCGGCGGGCGCCGACCGCGAGGCGATGGTGCTGGCCCTGGGCGGCGGCGTGGTGGGCGACGTGGCGGGGATGCTGGCCTCGATCTACATGCGCGGGGTGGAATTGGTCCAAATCCCGACCACGCTGGTGGCGATGATTGACAGCGCGCTGGGGGGCAAGACCGGCGTGAACCTGGGGGCGGGAAAGAACTTGGTCGGCACGTTCCACCATCCCCGCATCATTCTTGTGGATCCGGCGGTGCTGGCCACCCTGCCGGAGCGCGAATACCGCAGCGGGATGGCGGAGGCGGTGAAGTACGGCATCATCGGCGACGCGGCGCTGTTCGACTTCATGGAACGCGAGGCCGAGGCGCTGGCGCGCCGCGACGCGGCGGCGCTCGAGCAGTTGATCGCAGCCTGCCTGCGGCAGAAAGCGGCGGTGGTGGCGGCGGACGAACGCGAGGGGGGTTTGCGGCGGGTGCTCAATTTCGGCCACACTCTGGGCCACGCGCTCGAGAGCGCAACTTCGTACCGCGTGTTCCTGCACGGCGAAGCCGTGGCTTGGGGCATGCTGGCCGCGATCGGCATTGCGGTCCGCCTGAATCGGCTCGAGGCGACGGAAGCCGAGCGCATGAGCGCGGCCATCGAGCGCATGTGCGGCCCGCTGCCGCCGCTCGAGGTGCCGGGGGAGCTGGCACTGCGCCATGCGGCCCGCGACAAGAAGGCGCGCGGCGGGGTGCTGCATTTCGTGCTGCCGGCGGCGATCGGGCGGGTTGAGGTAGTGGCGGGGGTGCCGGAGGGCGTGGTGCTGGAGGCGCTGGCGGCGGCGGCGCGGGCTTGATCTACCGGCTGCGGCGGGGGCGGAACAGGGCTACATAAAGGAGGCCGAGGGCGAGCAGGAATCCGCCCCACCAGACCCCGGCATGGAGGCGGGCCAAGGTGACCGCGGCAGGATGGGCGATCTGGTCCAGGCCGGAGGCCAGGATGAGCGCGCCGTAGACGGCGAGCAGGCCGCCGATGAAGAACCAGATGGAGATCTGCGGGCGCGGGCTCACGCTGCCACTATAGCAGCGCCGCAGCGGCAGCGCGAGGCGCTACTTGGTGCGCAAGCGGGCGGCGGCGCCGATGGTCTGGAGTTGCTTGAGCAGGATGTGCGCCAGGCGTCCGAGCTCCTGATGGTGCAGCTCGGCAAGCTGCGAAATCAGTTCCTCGCCCTTGGGGGTGAGCGAGACCTGCACCGTGCGGCGGTCTTCCTTGCCGCGGGTGCGCCTGACCAGCTTCAGGTTCTGCGCGCGCGTGACCAGGGCGACGGCGGCGTGATGGCTCACTTGCAGGCGCTCGGCGACTTCGGCCACGTTGGCCCAGGGGCGTCCGTGCATGCCCTTGATGGTCATCAACAATTGATGCTGCTGGGGTGAAACGCCGGCCTGGCGGGCGGCGCGCTCGCTGAAGCGCAGGAACTGGCGCAACGCGTAGCGGAACTGCGCCAGGGATTCGATGTCGGCTTTGCTGATTCGCATAATTGGCGTCCGGACTGCAGGGGCTCGCGCCCGCGTTCCCCATGATAGCGCAAATTGCATCTCGTCAATAGATCAAAGCATGCCTGAAAAAATGGATATACGAGGGGAGGTTTCTCGCCGGCGCCGGGGGCTTGGCAAGGGCGGCGCGGAGATTCTACACTAGGGCGTGCACCGCCGCGCCAGCCTGGGCCTGCTTCTGTGCGCGCTGCTAGCGGCTTCCGGCAGCGGATGCGGCTGGCTGCGGCCGCAGCCGCCGGGGCCGGACGTGCTGGCCGTTGTCAACAGCCAGCCGGTGACGGCGGCCGAGCTCGACGCGCTCTACAACAACCAGACGGCGGGCGCCGCCAGCCCCCTGCCCGCGGCGCAGAGCCTGCAATTGCGCCTCTCGCTGCTGAGCCAGCTGATTGACCGCCACATCCTGCTGCAGTACGCCGCGTCGCTGGGCATCGCCGCCGACCCCGCCGCGGTGGCGCGCGAAGTCGCGGTCGAGCGCGCGCGGCAGCCGCCGCCGACCGAGGCGGAAGCGCGCCAGCAGGTCACCGACACGCTGGTGCTCGACCAACTGATGCAGCGCGAGGTGGCGGGCAAGGTGGACGTAAGCGACGACGACATCGCAACCTTTTATCAACAGAATCAAGCCAGCTTTCATCTGCCCGAGCGGCAGTACCATGTGCTGGAGATTGTCGTCACCCCGGCGCCGGGCGCGGTCACGAATTTGGCCGAGGACAAGGCGGCGACGCCGGCGGCGGCGCGCAAGAAGATTGCCCAGCTCAAGCAGCGGCTGGCAGCGGGCGGAGACTTTGCCACGCTGGCGCAGCAGTACTCCGAAGATCCCGCCACGGCCTCGAGCGGAGGCGACATGGGGCTGATTCCGCAATCGGTGCTGACCAGCCAGACGCCGGCCCCGCTGCGCGACGCGATTCTCGCCCTTCGTCCGGGCGAGGTTTCGCCGGTGATCACCGCGGGGGGGAGCTTCTATCTATTGAAACTGGTCGGGATCGAGCCCGCCGGCCTGCGTCCGCTCAGCGATCCGCAGGTGCGGCAGAGCATCCGCGATCTGCTCACCAACGCGCGCCAGCAGGTGCTGCAAACCGCATTCCTTACCATGGTGCGGGATCAGGCGAAAGTGGTGAATTATTACGCGCAGCGGATCCTCGCAGGCGGCAGCTAGCGCGCCGGCGGCATCTGATTCCTCTCAGGCGGACTTCATGATCATCATTTGGTGGATCATCGTTGGACTGATCGCGGGCTGGGCTACCGGAAAGATCATGCACGGCCACGGCTTCGGCGCGCTGGGCGACATCGTGGTGGGCATCGTCGGCGCCATCATCGGCGGCTGGATCATGCGCAGCCTGGGGGCGGCGCCCAATGGCGGCGCGATCTACACGATTCTGGTTGCCATCCTGGGAGCGATCGTGCTGACCGTGATTGTGCGCGCGCTAACCGGACGCTCCCCGACCGCGCGCACCTGACAGCACCGCCTGGATGGCGGCGGCCAGTTCGGAGGCCGGGATGGTGCGCACGCAGGCATAGCGTTCGGGGTTAGTGCAGCGCGCTTCGCGGTAGATCCAGCAGTTGTTGCACGGGCTGCAGGGCAAGCCGAGCCAGAGGCTGCGCGAGAGACCATTGTGGGGGGCGTAGCGGGCGGGCGTGTCTGGTCCGAATACCCCAACCACGGGAACCCCCATGGCGGCAGCCAGGTGCATGGGGCCGCTGTCGGTGGCCACCACAGCGGCGGATTGCCGCATTAAACTTGCGAGTTGCTGCAAGTTGAGGCCGAGTTCCACCACCGGCTTGCGCTTGCAGCCGGCGCTGACTTCGACGAGCAGCTCGCGTTCGAGCTGGGTTCCGCACAGGACGATGCCGAGGGAGGGTTCGGCCAAATCGAGCGCATCGCTCCAGGTCGCGGCGGGAAGCCGGCGGAAGCCGACGGTTGCGCCCGAACCGGGCGCAACGACCAGAAAGCGCTCCGGGTGGAGGTTGTGAAACGCCAGCCAGCGAGCGGTGAACTCGGCCATGGACGCTTCCAAGGGAAGGGGAAGGCATTCCGGCTGCGGGTCGGCTCCGCAGGGGCGCACGAGGTCATCAAAGATTTTCTTCATGGGCCGCGGAGTGGCGCCAGGATCCACCAGCACGTGATAGGCAAGATTGCGGCGGCGGCTGCGGGTGCGGAAACCGTGCCGGCGCGCGCGCGGCGCAAGCAGGGCGACTGCGGCGGACCAGTAGACGTGCTGCTCGAAATCGAAGATGGCATCGGCGTGCCGCGCGGCCTGCCAGATCGGCCGCCAAGCGGCGAAGCCGCGCGCGACGATGACCTCGTCGGCGATGCCGGGAGCGGTGAAGACCTGCGCGCAGCGGCGGGTGGTGAGCACGGTCAGGTGGAAGCCGGCGCGGCGCAGAGCAGCCAGCGCGGAGAGCATCAGCACGGCATCGCCCATGCCCACGAGTTTGATCGCGAGAGCGCGCTGCCGGCCTGCGCTGGGCGGCTGGCGGCGGTAGCGGCGCGCCAGCGCGGCCAGCACCACCATTTGCGCGACCAGCGCTTTATCGAGAAGCCGGATGAGGGTGGGGCGCATGGTTCAGCAAATGGGAATACAGGGTTTCGATTTGGCGCGCGACCATTTCTTCGGTGAAGCGTTGACGGACACGGGCGAGGCCCTGCGCCGACAGGGCAGCGCGCAGTTCGGGGCGGGCATGCAAATCGGCGAGCGCGCGGGCGAGCGCGCCGGCGTCGCCGGGCGGGGTGAGGAGTCCGCTGAGTCCATCCTCGATCACTTCGGAGATGCCGCCGCCGGCCGCCGCAACCACGGGAACTCCGGCGGCCATGGCTTCGATGGCGGTGCGGCCGAAGGGCTCGGGCTGGGTAGAGGCATGGACCATGACGTCGAGGGCGGCATAGGCCGAGGCGATCTCGTGTTCCCCGGCGAGGAATCCGGTGAAGAGGACCGAGTCGCGGATGCCCAGGTCGCGGGCCAAGGATTCAAGCGCCCGGCGCTGGCCGCCGTGGCCGGCGGTGTCATAGATATCGTCGCCCGCAAGCACGAATTTCGCCTGCGGCGCAACCCTCAGCAGCTTCTGCGCGGCGCGAAGAAACACTTCCTGCCCCTTCCAGGGCGCGAAGATCGCAACCATGCCGGCCACGAAGGCGTCGGGGGCAAGCCCCCAGCGCGCGCGGAAGGCGGCACGGTCGCCGCGCTGCAGGGCGGCGATCGAAACTCCGTTGGGGATGACGGCGATCTTCGACGCCAGGGCAGGGAAGCGCGCGGCGTGCGCGCGCGCCACCGCCTCGGAGTTGGCAATGGCGGCAGCGGGCGCGCGGCTGAGCAGGCGCAGCGCGCGGTCGCTCCAATGGGCGCCGGAGCGGGGAAAATCGTGCAGATGCCAGACCAAGGGCACGTTCCAGCGCGGACGAAGCAGGGCGCTGAGGTAATGCATCTTGAGGCCGTTGCTGTGGACGATCGCAGGCCGCGCGCGCACCCCGGCGCGGCCGAGGCGCGCCAGATAGCCGGGAAGCAGCGCGGCCCCCGCCAGGGCGCGGCGAGCGGATGCACCGGTCTGCGCATGATATCGGCTCAGCGCGCGCAAGGCTGGGGGCAGGGGCTCGACCATGGCGGCGGTCGCCTGGGCGTGGAGCAGCGCTTCGAGCGGGCCGGGCGAGCCTATCAGGACCATGGGGTCGAATGCGGCGCGGTCGAGGCCCGAGGTGAGGCTGAGCAGGCAGCGTTCGGCGCCGCCGACCTGGCCGGAGGTGGCGAGGAAGAGCACGCGCGCAGGACTCATGCGAGCACCTCCGCATGGATCCGGCGCACAGCCGCAGCGGCCTGGTCCCAGTTGTAGATGGTTTCCACGCGCGCGCGTCCGGCCTGGCCGAGGCGCTGGCGGAGTCCGTCGTCGGAGAGCAAGCGTTGAATGCCGTCGGCGACCGCGGCGGGAGAGGCAGGGTCCACGAGAATGCCGGTCTGGCCGTCGGCCACCGCATCGGGGATGCCCCCCGAGCGACCGGCCACGACCGCCTTGCGGCGCGCCGCGGCCTCCAGGAAAACGATGCCGAAGCCCTCGAATCCCAAGCCGCGCGGGGAAGGCTGCTCGCGGCTGCAAAGCAGAAAAAGGTCGCAGGCGTCGTAGGCCGCGACCAAACCCTGGGGCGGCACGGGTCCAAGGAAGGTCACGACCTGATCGAGTTCGAGCCCGCGGACCAGGCTTTCAAGGTAGGCGCGATCGTCGCCGTCGCCGGCAATGTGATATTCGAAGGCCAGGCCGCGCGAGCGCAGCAGGGCCATGGCGTGCAGCGCGACGTCGAGGCCCTTGTAGCGATCGCGGGTGCTGAGGCGCGCCAAGGTGAGGATGCGGGGCAGGCGCGCGCCGCCGGCGGAGGGCGACGGCGGCGTGCTCAGGAAGCGGGCGTCGGCGCCGAGCGGGATCTTGTGAATGGGAGGCGTGCGGCCTTCGAGCAGCGCGCGCACGCGCTCGGCGGTGAAGTCGCTGTTCACCAGGATGGCTGCGGCCGAGCGCAGGCTGAGGCGTGCCAGCGCGGGATAGGCGTGCTTGGTGAGCTCCTCGCCATGCACCCATACGAGGTAGCGTGCGCCGGCGCGCAGGCGCAGCCAGTAGGCGGAATAGGCCGCAAATAGATGGTTGCAATGCAGCAGACGGCCGGGTGCGAGGTGCGGCCTGGCCAAGCGCGCGGCATCGCGCAGGTAGAAGGCGGTGCGCAGGCCGCGGCTCGAGGCGTGGCGCGAGCGCAGCACGGTGAGCGTTTCGCCCTCTGGGCGCGCTAAGTCCTGGGGCGCGGCGGGGGCGATCACGACGCGCGTCAGATCGGCCAGGCGGGTGTAGATTTCGCTGGTCAAGGTCTGGATGCCGCCCAGCGAGGGGGGGAAATCCAGCACGAGCAGCAGGAGGTTGCGCGCTGGCGGGTTCAGGCGCGGACTCCTTCTTGCAGCGCGCGGACGGTATGGGAAAGTTCGAAGCGCTGGTGGTAGAGCGTGCGGCCGGCCGCGGCGATCTCGCGGCGGCGATCGGGGTTGGCCAGCAGCGCCTCGGCGGTGGCGCGCAAGCTGGGCAGCGGCGCAAGAGCGACCGCATCCGAGGATTGCCAGAACGCTTCGGAGTTATGGCCGGCATGGGTGAGGGTGCAGCAGCCGAGCGCCAGCGCCGCCATGGCGGTGCCGCGGCGGGTGCTGATGCCGTCGCCGTAGGTCTGCACGAGCAAGTCGGTCGCAGCCAAATGGCACGCCACCTCGGAGGCCGGCAAGTACCCCGGTGCGTGCAGGCGCGGGTGCAGTTCCAGGTTGCGCGCGGCGATTTCGGCTGCGAGGCGCGGTCCATCGCTGCCCAGCAGCAGCGCGTGCCGGCCGGAATCGCGGTGCAGGAGCGAGGCCAGCACCGGCAGCACGTGCTCGCGGGTGAAGGGGTCGAGACGGCTGAAGCAGGCGATGAGCGTCTGCGGGGGCGGGGCCAGCTTGCGGCGCAGGTCGGCCACGGCCGCCGGATGGGCGGCGACGGGAAGATTGCTGGGCACGGGAAGCCACTCGCTCTGCGCGCTTCCGGGCGCGAGCTGCTGCAGCCATGTTCCCCAGGCGGGGATGGAAACGAAGCTGCGCGCCGCCGCGGTTTGAATTTGGCGGGCGGTCACTTGGGTGGAGTGCGCCAGCAGCCGCCGTCCGAGCCCCGCGCCGGCGTGCGCCGCCACTGCGACCTCGTGGAACATCACCCACGGCCGGCTTGGACGCCAGCGCAGCGCCCAGCGCGCAAAGCCGAAGTTCACGGCGCGCGCGCTGTAGGCGTGGGGAACGTATTGGATGAGGATTT
This sequence comes from Terriglobales bacterium, assembly GCA_035553115.1. Taxonomy (GTDB): domain Bacteria; phylum Acidobacteriota; class Terriglobia; order Terriglobales; family SCQP01; genus SCQP01. The sequence goes on from DATNED010000195.1 coordinate 14,220, forward strand.
GGATCGGGAGGTTCCGGCTGAGCTCGTTCAGGCGCGCGCTCGCCAGGGTGCGTCCGCGCCGACCCCAGTCCGGGAGCGGATGCTGGGAGACGCCACGCAGGGGAAACTCAGCGCCCGGCGAAAGGACATGCACCTCGTCGCCCGAGTCGGCCAGGGCGGCGGCCAACTGCGCGGTGTAATCGCCGACGCCCCCGGGCTGGGGCGGGTATTCGCCGGTGACCAAGGCCCAGCGCCGCCTACGCATGCGCGGCCTCCGCACCCGAGAGCATCGCTTCCACCCGATCCAAGTGGGGGCCGATCTGGCACTCTCCGGCGTGCTCCCAAGCCTGGCGACGCAGCGCTTGCCAATGGTCGCGGTCGCCCAAGGCGCGGACCAGAGCTTCGGCGAGCGCTTCCGGCTTGGGAGGATGCGCGGGCGCGAGCTCGCCGGTGACGCCGGGGCGCAGCCACTCGGGAATGCCGCCGAGATCAAACGCCACGGCGGGCACCGCTTGCGCCTGGGCTTCCAATCCGACCAGGCCGAACGGTTCGGGCCACAAGCTGGGCACGACCAGCACGTCGGCGTTGGCCAGCAATTCGGCGCGGTGCATGGGCAGCACCCAGCCGGGAAAATGGACATCGAGCTGCTTGCGCCACGCCAAGCTGCGCAACAGCGGCAACTCCGGGCCGTCGCCGGCAATGGTGATCTCGAGGCGCTCGGCCAAGCGCGGCTGCGCCAGCGCCGCGGCCTGAAGCAGCGCCGCGCCGCCTTTGGCGCGGGTGAGGCGGCTGAGCATGAGCAGGCGGCGGGGCGGATCGTCGCGCCGGGGCAGCTCGGGCGCACGGGCCTGCAAAAGCGGGAAAGGCAGCACCGCGATGGGCGGCGCGCGGTGCGCAAGCTGGCGCTGGAGCTCGGCCGCCATATGGCGGCTGGCGACGGCGAGGCTGCGGCAACCGGCCAGCGCCGCCGCGCGCTGGCGCTGACGCCGGTACTGGGCGGCGAAGTGATCCGGCCGGCGCAGGCCGCATTGGCGGGAGAAATTGTTGGCCCAGCACAGCGGTCCCATGCGGCGATCGCAGGGGCGCTGCGAGGGGAGGCGGAAGGATTTTTCGCCGGTGGCGCAGGTGCCGTCGTAGCTGTGCACAAAGGCGGAGACCGGCGCCAGCGCCAGCAGGGCGGATTCGAGCTCGCGCGAATGCACGCCGTGGAACCAGATGCAGTCGGGTTTCCAACCGCGGGCAGCGGAGATGGCGGCGTGCAGGGAGGCGGCGCCGGTGCCGGCGGTCCATTCTTGCTCGCACCCGAGCGCAGCCGGTTCCGCGGACAGCACGCGTTCGTAGAGGAATGCGACGCGGTGGCCGCGAGCGGCGAGGGCGGGAACGGCGGCGTGGAGATAGGCTTCGATGCCGCCGATCAGCTCGCGCGCATAATTGGCCACAAGAATCTTCACTGCGCCCCCGCCCGCAGATCGCGCAGCCGCATGCCCCAGGCCGCGCGGTCGGAGGGGCGCAGCACCGCCGACCAGGCATAGACGCAGAATGCGCCTCCCAGCGCCGCGGCTTGAAGGGCGAGCAGCGGCCAACTGGAGGGTCGCGGCCAGTACTGCGCGACCGCGACCATCAGCGCGGCCCAAACGCCGCCGCGCAAAGAGGCTGCGCCCAGCGCGCGGACGAGCGCGCGCAGGTCGAGGCCGTAGTTGCGCGCGGCGAGCTTTGGAAGGAACCAGGCATCGGTGGCGAGGAGCGCGAGGAAGGTGCCGAGCGCGACGCCAGCCGTGCCCCAGACCCGCACCAAAATCAGGCTGAGCCCCAGGTTCAGGGCGGATCCGAGCAGGCTGATCGGCAGGCGCTGGCGGGTATCGCCCTGGGTGTCCAGCAAGGAAGAGAAAAAGCCGGTGAAGGCGTACACGGCCAGCGCGGCGCAGGTCGCCCAGGTGAGCAGCATGCCCTGGAAATGCACCGCGCCCACCCAAAGCGCCACCAAGCCGGGGGTCAGGACCGCGATGGTGGCCATAGCGGCAATGCCGGCGCCGAGGATGGTGGCGGCGAGCTCGACGACGCGTTCGGCGAAGGCCGCGGCATCCTGCGTGCGCAGCTCGCCGAGCGCGGCCCAGCTCACCGTGCCGATATCGGCAATGTGGCTGCCGGCGAGCAGCGGCAAGCTTTGGGTCAAGGCGAAGCCGGTCACCGCGGCCGCGCCCAGGCTGAGGCCGACGACGGTGTTGTCGGTGAGCAGGTTGACTTGATTGCCGAGCAGGGCCAGCGCGAGCGGCCAATTGACGCCCCACACTTCGCGCGCGGAGAGGGGAGCGGGCGGGGTTTGGGACCACCCCGGCAGCCAGGGCTGCGCCCAGCGCCACCACAGCAGCGCGCCCAGCGCCAGGCCGCAGGCGGTGGCGGCCGCCATGCCGACGATGCCCCAGCCCACGCCGACCAGCAGCAGAGAAAGGGCGGTGATCAACAGCGATTGCAGCAGCAAGGCCGCGCGCACGCGGTAGCCGCGCTGCGAGGTCTCGAGCACGCTGCGAAAGATGGCGGCGGGGGTCAGCGCCAGGCTGCTGGCGACCGCGATCGCGACCGCCCAGCGCAGCGGGATGAGCAAGCCTGCGCCGGCGTGCAGTCCACGCGGCGCGTACCAAGCGAGCGCCGCCGCGGGCGCGGCCATGAGCAGCGCGGCCCAAAAATAAAAGCGCAGGCCGCGTTTGGCGACGGCGGTGAAGGCGGCGGGCGCATTTTGGTTGCAGGCGCGCAACAGAAATACGGTCATGGCCGCGGGTCCCAGCGCGACCTGGCTGAGGCCGAGGTAGGCGAGCCATTCGCCCACCACCGTCCACGCGCCCCAGGCGGCGTCGCCAAGCCAGCGCACCAGCCAGGGCGTGGCGAAGAAGCCGACCAGGGAGACGGCCGCCATGAGGCCAATGCCGCTGAGCCAGGTGGCCAGCGAGCGCTGGGTGCGCGCGCCGGCGTTCGGGGCCGAGGCCGCGGCAGGAGCGCTCATGGACGCGCCGCCCCGGCAAGTTCCAGGATTCGGGCGGCCATGTCGTCCCAGGTCCAGGCGCGCAGGTGTGCGGCCAGCTGGGCAAGCGCAGGGGCGAGGTCGGCGGCGCGCTCACGCCACCAAAGCAGCCGCTCCGCGAGCTCGACGGCGGCGTCGCCCGCATCCGGTTTGCGCAGCAGCAGCCCGCTCAATCCGTCGGGCAGGCGCTCGGCGACGCCGGCATCGGCGCTCACGAGGGCGGGCAATCCGCGGGTGAGGGCCTCATGCACACCCAAACCATACGCTTCATATCGGGTCGGCGCCAGCAACAGGTCGGAGGCCGCGAGCAGGCGGGGCACGTCGCGGCGGAAGCCGAGAATCTGGATGCGCGCGGGGAGGCCGGCGCGTTGGACGCGCCGACGCCAGGACTCAAGTTCCGCGCCGCGGCCGGCGACGATGAGATCCAGATCCCAATCGGGGCGAAGGCAGAGGCGCTGCCAGGCGGCGAAGGCGGTATCGAAGCCCTTGCGGCGGTCGCCGAGCGCGCCCAGAAAGAGCGCGCGCCGGCGGTCGAGCGGCCAGCCCAGCTCGGCGCAGGCGGCGGCGCGCGCGGCAGGAGTAATCAGGGGGAAATGCTCCGGGTCGCTGCCGTAGTAGACGACGCGCACGCGTTCGGGCGGTAATGCCAGTCGCTCCAGCAGATCGCGCCGCGTGCGCTCGGAGTTGGCGATGACGAGGCGGGCGACGCCGAGGGCGCGGCGTTCGTCGGCGAGCGCGCGCCGGTGCTTGCGGGCTTGCCAGGCTTGGCGGAGCGCGCCGCCGGCGAGGGGCGATGCGTAGGCGGCGTGCACGTAGTGCACCCAATTGAGATCGGGCCAGGAGCAGTTGCCGCCGTTCACCAGCACGCGGCCCTGCCCGGCGGCGATGCTGCGCGCCCAGCGTTGGCCGGCGCGGCGCAGCAGCGTCCAACCCAGCGCGTCGTGGCCGAGCGGGCGGGGGACGCGATGCCAGGTGACGTTGGAATGGCGCAGCAGACCCTCGCCGACGCCGTGCGCGACCAGGTGCACGGACTGGCCTTGGCGCGCAAGGAGCTCCGCCAGAGCATAGTTGGCGCGGTCCATGCCGCCGGTCTTCACCAAATCGGCGGCGACGATCAGGAATGGGCGCGGTTCGTTCATGCTGCCGGCCGCAGGGCGCGCGGGTCGCTGGCCAAGGCCGCAGCGGCCAGCACCAAAGCGTTCAGGAACCAGAAGTCGAGGCCCATCTGGCCGGTGAAGGGGGTGTAATCGAAGGTCAGGGCGAGCACGCCGACATCATAGGCAAAGCACAAAGCGGCCCAAGCGGCGAGCGGCCCCGGGCGGCGGGCGATGCGCGCCAGCGACCAGAGCGCGCAGCCGAGCAGCGCGAGGTAGGCGGCGAGCAGCGGCAGGCCGCCATCCAGCACCCAGCCTTGCCATTGGATTTCGACGTAGATGAAGCCGCGGCGGGGATCGCGGTTGTCGCCGAAGTAGGTGTGCATCATGCCCCAGCGCCCGAGGCCCGCGCCGAAGGGGTATTGCGGAATCAGGGTGCGAAAGGTTTCCGTCAAAAAGCGTCCGCGCTCGGAGGAGTAGAGCTGCGCGCGATGGGAACCGGTCAGCGTTCCCAGGCGCTGGGTGAGGGAGCGGCCGCCGAGCTGGGTGGCGAAGCGCAAGCCGCCGAGCGCGAGCACGACGCTGAGCGCGGCGAGGATGCCGAATTGACGCCAGCGCGCCTGCCACGCCAGCAGGGCCAGCAGCGCCAGGAACCAGATGCCGACGGTGACGAGCGTAGCCCGCGATTGCGAGAGATAGATCACGACGATGCTGCATCCCATGCTGCCAAAATACGCGGCGCGCATCCAGAACGCGCGGCGGCGGCCGCGGCCGGCCGGGGCGAGCAAGAACCCCAGGCCGAACAGCAGCGCCCACATGCCGGCGTTGGCCGCGCCGCCGGGCATGTCGGTGAGGCCCATGGGGCGGAAGATGGACTTGCCATTCGCGAGGACGATCTTGAGCCCCTCGACCGCCGAGCCCATGCTGGCCACGACGGGCGAGAGCTTGGGTTCGAAGCGGCCGGGGAAATACACCTGGGCCAGCCCGACGAGCACGCTGAGGGTGTAATAGCCCCAGAGCCAGTGCAAGACGCGGCGCAAACGGTCGAGATCCACCTGGAGTCGAGCCACCCAGAAGAGCGGGGCGAGGATGGCCAAGTACATGCCGCATTCGGCGATGGCGGCCACCACGGTGTTGTCGAGGGGATGAAACAGCTCGACGGCGAGAATGGCCAGCACCCACAGCGCGGCGAGGTTGACGGCGTTCTTGCGCGCGCGGCCGCGGAGCAGCACCAGCATGGCCAGGCTTGCGGCGAATGCGCCGGTGCGCCAAAGGACGCGCACGGGGCCGAAGTTGAGGGCGGGAACCAGCAACGCCAACTGGAAGACGATCTCGATGGCCAGGAACCATTCCGCCGCCGACAGCGGCTTGCGGCGGGCGGCGACCGTGCTCATGCCGCGCCTCCGGCGGAAAGGATGCGCGCCAGCTCCCGCATCTGCGCCGGCGGGTCGCACAACTCCCGGATGCGGGCCCGTCCTGCGCTTGCGGCACGGGCGCGCAGCTCCGAATCGCCCAGGAACTCGCCCAGCGCCGCGGCCACCGCACCGGGCTCAGGCGCGACCACGCGCGCGCATGCGGCAGAGAGCAATTGCGCCGGACCGCCGCCGGGCGTGGCGACGACGGGCAGGCCCGCGGCCAGGGCTTCGGCGAAAACCAAGCCGAAGGGCTCGGGATGGAGGTTGGGCTGGCAGAAAATATCGGCGGCGGCCATCACGTCGGCGAGGTCAGTGCGATCGCCGAGCCAGCGCACGCGCGGCGCGATGGCGAGGCGGTCCGCCAACCGGCGAAGATCGGGTTCGATGGCGCGTTCCGCGGGGCGTTGCGCGCCGCCGGCCACCCACAAGGTCCAGTCCTGGGCGGGCGGGAGGCGCGCCACCGCCTCGAGGTGCAGCTGCTGGCCCTTCATCGGTTCGAGGCGGCTGGCTTGGAGAATGACGACGGCCCCGGGTCGGGTATCGAATGCGGAGCGCAGCGCAGCCCGCCGGGCCGGATCCGCGGCGGCGGGCACGGGCACCGGCGGGAGCCAGGCGGCGATGGGCGCGGAGGGAAACATGGGTGCCAGGCGGTCCGCCATGTACGGGCCCAGCGTGAGCGCGCGGTCGGGGCGCTGACGCCGCGCCCAGGCCTCGAGCCAGCCTCGGCCCGAGGGGAGGTTGTGGGCCCAGAGCACGAGCGGCAGGCGGGCGCGGCGCGCTGCGGGAGCGAAGAGCGCGTGCGACCACCAGGCGTGGCAGACGACGACATCGGCGCGCGAAGCGCGGAGCCAGGCTTCGAGGCGCAGGCGGGCGCGGCGCACTTGCCAGGGGCGGCTGCTGCGGACCGGACCGATGTCGAAGACCTCGACGCCGCTCGCGGCCAGCTCGTCGCGGACCCGTCCAGGAAAACAGAGCGCGAACGCCGGCGTCATCTCCGGCGCCAAGCCGCGGAGATGGGCCAGCGAGGTCAGCAGGCGCTCGACCCCGCCATAAAGATTGCCGCCGTAGACGTGGGCAATGCGCTGGGGAGGCATGATCGGCTCGCGGCGAGGCTCAGCCTCGCCCGGCGGCTACCGCCCGAGCAGTTCCCCCGCCGCGAGCGTGAGCGCGGTGATGCTTTGCGACAAGGCCACGCCCAGGGCCTTTTTGCCGCCGCTGATGGGGACCACCAGCAGGTCGTTCGCGGCGAGGTTGGGATCGTGCGCCTTGCCGTCGAGGATGGCTTGCAGGTTGATCGGTTCCACGGTTTGGTCCGGCTCGCCGGCGTGATGGACCAACTGCGCCTGCTTGGGCTTGGCGGCAGTGGCCAGGCCATGCGCTTTCGCCATGAGCTTGCGCACGGTCATGGGATCGGTGTCGCTGAGCGGATAGGGGCCCGGCTGGTTGACGGCGCCGGCGACGTAGACATTGCCGCCGGGCAGGACGCGGACCTGCTCGCCGCCGCGGAGCCACGGGTTCATCGCTTCCGAAGCGCCGGAGAGGACCTGGCTGGCCAGGATCGTCTGCTGGACGCTGCCGCCGCCGGGAGCGGGGCGGAGAATGGTAATGATGGCGCCATCGTTGGTGCTGAGGCCGCCGGCGCGGTTGAGGGCGTCGAGGAGGCGGATCGGTTGCACCGCTTGAATCGTGCCGGGCTGGCGCACACCCAAGCCGCTGATCACGATGGGATGGGATTGGGCGTCCACGACCGCAACTTCGACGCGCGGATCCACGGCGAGCTGGTCTTTGACGAGTTCGGCGGCGATCGCCTGGCGCGCGCCGGCGAGGTCGAGGCCGCCGACGTGCACCGGCGTGGCGCCGAAGGGGGTGTGAATGGTCCCGTCGGGATCCACGCGCATTTGCGCGTCATCCAGCTCGGGCGCGCCGTAGACGGTCATGGCCAGCACGTCGTTGATGCCGATGATGTAGCTCGAGGGCACCGCGTTGGCGGCAATCGGCGCGGCCGGCTCCGGCACGAGCGGAGCGGATTGCTGCGCCGGCAGCGCGACCGCCAGGAGCGCGAGCGGGAGGAATGCGGCGAGCAGCTTCATAAGGTCAACTCCTCAGCTCCCTGCCGGAGCGATCGCGGCTCTCGCCCTCGCGATCGCTGTAGTAGCGGGAGTAGTGGTCGCGGTAATAGGAGTAATAGGGCGAAAGGGAGCGGCTCACCTGGTTGAGCACCAAGCCCAGAATGCGGGCGCGCACCCGCTGCAGCGGCTGGAGCGAGGCGAGCACGATCTCGCGCGGGGTCTTGCCGGCGCGGGCCACCAGCATGGTGCCCTCGACCGCGGTGGCGATGGAAACCGCATCGGCGAAGCCGAGCAGGGGCGGGCTGTCCACAATCAGGTAATCGAATTCGGCGGCGAGGGGCTGAAGCACCGGTGCGAGCATGGTGGCAATCAGCTCGCCGGGGTTGGAGACGCTGGGACCGGCGGGCATGAGGTAGAGGCCTTCGACGCGGGTCGCGCGGAAGCACTCCTCCAGCACCACCGAATGGCGCATGAGGCTGGAAAGGCCGCTGGCGTTGGGAAGGTCGAAGATGCGGTGCTGGAAGGGGCGGCGGATGTCGCCATCCACCAGCAAGACCTTGGCGCCATGCAGCGCCAGGGCAATGGCGAGATTGGCGGTGACCACCGACTTGCCCTCTTGGGGCTCGGCGCTGGTGACGCTGAAGATGCGCGCGCCGCGCGGAGCGGAATAGAGCACCGCGGTGCGCAGCATCAGCACCGCCTCGGCGAAGGCCGAGCGGGCGGTGGGGTCGCCTTCGGCCGCGGGCTGATCGGCGAGCTCGATCAAGCTGGCTTTGGAGGCGATGACCGGCAGCGCGCCCAGCAGCGGGACGCGCAGGTACTGCTCGATGCCGTCGGGGGCGGTGAAGCTGCGGTCGAGGTAGCCGGCGAGCACGGCCACGCCGCAGCCGCCCAGCAGGCTGAAGAGCAGCGCCAGCACGATGTTCTCGCGCACGTTGGGATACACCGGCGCGGGATCAGGCGTGGCCGGATCGGTGACCCGCAGCCCCGAGGTGCTGACGCTGGCCAGCAACTGCTGCTGCTTGATTTGCGCCTCGAGGTCGTCGTGCAGCTTTTGGTCGGCGTCGAGGTCGCGCTTTTGGGTGTTGTAGGGAATCAGATCCTGATTGAGGTGCTGCATGGCATCGCGGGCCTGTCCCAACTGCTTGCCCACGAGGTCGGCGCGATCCTGTGCCTGCTGGTATTGGCTCGCGATCTGGTTCTTGACGCTGGCGATCACACTTTGCAACTGCGCATCCGCGGCCGCGAGGCTGTCGGCGGCCGCTTGGTAGGCGGGGTTCTGCGGGCCGCGGGCGGCCTTCACCTGGTCCATGCGGGCTTGCGCGGCGCGCCAGGCATCGTAGGCGGGGCGCAGCGCCTGGCCATCTTCGCTGGCGAGGAGGGCGTCGGTGAGCTGGCCGGACTTGAGAATGCTCATCTCCGCCTGGTACTTGGTGGCGGCGTCCTGGGCTTGCAGGAAGCTGGTGTTGAGCGTGTTGAGGGTCGAATTCTCGAGGCTGCTCTGGCTGTCGGGATTGAGGATGTTTTTCTGGAGCTGGTATTGGGTCAGCGCAGCCTGCTCTTTTTCGAGCCGGGTATTGATGTCGGCGAACTGCTGCTGCATGAAGCCGAGTTGCTGATCCAGCTGCTTCTGGCGGGTCTGAAATTCGTTGGCGATGAGCGCGGCGCCCAGGGCGTTGGCGACGGTGGCGGCGGCATCGGGGTCGAGCGCCTTGTAATGGATCTCGATGTTGTGGGTGTTGTCGGGCTGCACCGCGGTGGCCTGAGCCTGGATGAGGTCAATCAAGCCGGTCTGGCGCGCGTCCGGGTCGGCGGTGGTGGGGTCCCCAGCCGTTCCGCCGGGAATCTGGCGGAGCAGGGAAGCGTTCAAGTCCAAATGCGCGGCCTGGATGGCATCGAGCACGACGCTGCGCTGGGTGACGTCGCTGACTTCGGTTTGAATCAGCATCGTGGGATCGAATGCGGGGTTGTTGTTGGCGTCGGCCTGGACCAAGGGCGACTTGAAATCCATGCGCAGCGTGGCCACCGACTCGTACTGCTTGGGGATGCGGAGCGTGTAGAACGCCACCACGATCGTGCCCAGCACGGATGCCAACAGGATGCGGAAGAGGTAGCGCCGCACCTGGGTCCAATAGAACGCCAACGGCAGGCCGGCATCGGCGGGCGTCGGGGCTGGGGCGTCGAGCGGGGTCTGCGGCCAATGGGTGACAGCGACGGGCGGCGGTCCGGCGACCGACCCGCCGCCTACCCAGACCGGCGGCGGCTGGGCGTGGACCGGGGGTGGCGGGGGCGGATTCTGGGATTCGGATCGGGCGCGTGCGCCGGCGCCACTGGCATCGCTGGCACGGCGACGCCAACCGATCACCGGAACGGAACGGGCGGGGGCGGCGGCGGTGCCGGCGGCGGCGCCCGCGGGCGCGGCCCAGGGTCCGGTCGAGAGTTCGCTATGGCGGCGGCGCGGGGCGGCGGAGTCCGCTTCTGAAGAGGTTTGCGGGGCCTCGTTCTCAGGGGCGGGAGGCGGCGGAGGTGAGGGCATCGCCGCCAGATGTCCCATCGCCTGCTGGCGGGAATACAGCGAGCCGCGGGTGCGATGGTGCTCGGCCTTGCTCAGGCCCGCTTCCACAAGGAAGCGGCCCAGCGCGGCCGATTGCCCGCGCTCGGACTCGAATTGGGCAAGGTGGGCGCTCCAAGCGGGCCGGGAGCGCAGGTCGGCGAGCAGCTCGTTGGGGGCGAACAGCTCGTGGGGAAAGGCGGCAAGCGCCTGATGCAGCTCGGCTGCCAGAGCCTCGGACCGGGG
>DATNED010000196.1:0-24742 GCA_035553115.1 Terriglobales bacterium
GCTGGCTACCTGCAAAACCTGCTGGTAGGCGGCCTGCATCGCGGGACCGGCCAGCACGCACATGCGATCGCCCATGCGCTCCACCCCGGGAGCGGGCGGCGACGAGGGCTCGTCATTGGCCAGCGGGCTCAGGCGCAGCAACGAAGTCAGATCCACCGCCCGGATGGGCTTGGTCAGATAATCCGCCGCCCCCATCTGCGCCGCCTGCACCGCCTTGCGGGTGTCGTTGACGTTCGACACCATGACGATCTTCAAGCCGCTGTGCGCCTGGCGCAGGCGCTCGAGGGTCTCGAGACCGCCCATGCCGGGCATAACCATGTCCAAAAGAATCAGATCAGGCAGGGGATTCTGCTGAACCCGCTGCAGTGCGGCCAATCCATGCCGAGCCACCTCGATTTCGCAGTGGCTCGCCTCGAGTCCGGCAATGAGGTAGTTGAGGGACTCGGGTTCGTCATCGACTATGAGGACACGGCTGGTCAATCAGAGACTCCCCTACTCCCATGAGCGGATGAGCCCGCACAAGGTGAGTTGGCAGTATACACCGGGGCAGCCAGGACTATGCAGATATCTGCAGAAAAAGAGAAAACCTTTAGACGCCGCCGCTGAGCGGAAGCATGACGGAAAAGACCGAACCCTGGCCGGGCTCGCTCTCGACCCAGATTTTCCCCCCGTGCCATTGCACCAGGCGACGTGCAACCGCCAGCCCAAGTCCTAGTCCCAAGCCGGGAGCGGCATCGTCTTTGCGACGGCGGAACCCGCCGGTGCCGGGTCCGATTCCGACCCCGAGATCAGCGTCCCCCCGGCCCAGGCTGACGAAGGGCTCGAAGATTTCGAGTTGGTTCTCGTGGGCAATTCCAGGACCGCTGTCGCGCACGCTGATGCACACCGCATTGGCTTGCTGCCGGCCCTCGGCCACCGGCGCGTTGGCTGCGCCCCGCACCCAGATGCAGGGCTGCCACGACATCTCCACCGCTCCTCCGCGAGGTGTGAATTTGAGCGCGTTCTCGAGCAGGATCGAGATGGCGCGCTGCAGCTTGTGCGGGTCGCAAGGAATCAACTCCAAACGCCCCTTGGGTCCGGCGCGAAGCGCCACGTCCTTCTTCGCGAATGCGCCTGCCCACGCCGCGGCCAGCTCGGTCATCAACTCGTTGATGTCGCACTGCTCGGCGTGAAAGGCCAACTCGCCGTTTTCGAGACGTCCATAGGCGAAGCAGTCCTCGACGATGCGCTGCATGCGCACGCAGGTATTGGCAATCTGGCCGGCAGTTTCTAGCTGCGCAGGATTGAGCGGTCCGCTGGTTTGCGCGCGCAGGCCCTCGACCTCGCCCAACAGCCAAGCCAAAGGGGCACGCAGTTCGTGGGCTGCAGACAAGAAGGCCGCCATGGGCGTAGCTGTCACTCCGCGGCTGGACGCCACGGTGGTAGCGCCACCGCCGAAATCAGGGCCAAATACCGCCAGTTCCGCCTCCCCGGACCGGGTACCCGCCGCGCGCCCTTGCGCCGGCCCGCCCCCGCCACCTTCCGCCGGATTTCCCCCCATGCCCCTCTACAGTAGGGAGGGAGGATTGCCGCTGTCAAGACACAAAACCGGGACTAGCTCTCGAACGCGACCCGCCGCCGCCACGCCAGCCCCGCCAGACCGAGCAGGCCGGATGCCATCAACAGCACCGTGCCCGGCTCGGGTACTTCTCCAATGTATTCCTGTGGACGGCCGTCATTGCTGGGCCAGCCATTAACTGGGGTGAAGATCACAAAGTTCGAAAAGTCGAAATTCGAGAGATTCGTCGTCTGCGCCAAGTTCAGCCAGTACCCCGAAGTCTGCTGGCACGCCGACGTATTGGCGAAACAATTCGCTGCCCCGAAGGTACCCGGAAGATTCGGGTCCGAAGAGCCTGCGGATTTGCCCATCAGATCCCAGATGGCCCAATTGATCGCCGCATTCACGTTGTTGTCGAGCGGCCCCGGCGGCGCAGGCGTGAAATTCGAGTAAAGGTACGCAGTCTCTTGGTACTTCTTCAACGAACCGTTCGGGTCGCCGGCATTCCAAAACAGCGTGTTGGTCAGTCCGCCCGCGAATGTGCTCACCGTCGCGTTCCATTGCTCGCCCAGATGCACGGTATCGTCAAAGTCATCGCAGGCCACCGTAACCGTGGCGCCGTTCACGATGAGCTGGTAGGGATAATAAAATACCCCTTGCGGCGGGTTCGGGGACCCACCCAGATTGCTGGTCCCGCTGGTGAACGTTACGGGCACGCTGGAGGCCGCAGCCAGAGCGACGAACGCCGCCACGGTGCAGGCACATTGCAACCAAGTCTTGATTTTCATTGATCTTCCTTGTCCTTCTTGGGGGCGCGCGCACATGCGCGCTGCCACCCTCAGGCACAGTTGGTTGCACGCAAAATGCCAGGCCGATACCTATTGAAAACACAAGAGTTATACTAAAAATCCGCGCTGTCGTGCGCATCGGATTGCGCACATTCCCTTCCCCTTCACCTCCCCGCAACACCCGTGTCGGACGGAAAAGTGCAAGCTATTGCACTACTCTCCATCTCATCCCGATGATAAAATTTCAGCGCATGTCGAACAGGTTTTTGGTCACCGGCGTCGCCGGGTTCATCGGTTCTTCGCTAGCGAGCGCGCTGCTGCAACGGGGCGATCAGGTCCGTGGCGTAGACGACTTTTCCACCGGCAAGCGGTCGAATTTGGAGCGGCTGCCGGGATTGGAGTTCCTGGAGGGCGACCTCAGCGACCTGGCCACGGCGCGCAAAGCCTGCCAGGACGTCAATACGATCTTCCACGAGGCCGCCATTCCGTCCGTTCCGCGCTCGGTGGCGGATCCGCTCGCCAGCAACCAGGCCAACGTCACCGCCACCGTGAATCTGCTGGTTGCCGCGCAAGCAGCGGGGGTGAAGCGGATCGTCTATGCCGGCTCGTCGTCGGCCTACGGCAATAGTCCGACGCTTCCGAAACGAGAAGATTTCCTGCCCGCGCCGCTATCGCCCTATGCGGTGGCCAAGCTCGCCGGAGAACACTATCTGGGTGCCTTCCATGCCGTGCACGGCATCACCACGGTCACCTTGCGCTACTTCAACGTGTTCGGACCCTACCAGGATGCCTCCTCCGCGTACGCCGCCGTGCTGGCCAAATTCATCAACGCCATGCTCGACGGGGCCGTGCCGGTGGTCCATGGCGATGGCGAGCAGAGCCGCGACTTCACCTACATTGACAACGTCGTCCACGGCAACCTGCTGGCCGCGGCCGCCCCGACCGATGCCGTGGCGGGCAAGGTGATCAATGTTGCCACCGGGACGCGCATCACGCTGAATCAGGTTCTGACTCTGCTTCGGCCTCAACTCGGCTACCAAGGCGATGTGCGCTACGGTCCGCCGCGCGCCGGCGACGTGACCCATTCTTTGGCCGACATCACCCGGGCGCAGCGATTGCTCGGCTACCAGCCGCAGGTGAGCTTCGAGGAAGGCTTGGCGCGCACGGTCGAGTGGTATCGAAGTTTGCGGCACACCCACGCGGCGGCGCGATGACGGAAGCGCTGGCCTGGAAGTTGAACCCGCAGGAGGCGCGGGTGCTGGGCGCACTGTTGGAGAAGGACTTCGCCACGCCCGAGTATTATCCGCTTTCGCTGCACGCCCTGCAGGCGGCCTGCAACCAGAAATCGAGCCGCGAGCCGGTGATGGAGCTCAGCGAGGACGAGATCCGCCTGGCCTTGCGCAATCTGAGCGAAAAAGGATTGGTGGAAAGCGTCCGCGGCGAGCGCGTCCCCAAGTTCCGGCATCAACTGCAGGAAAAGTTCAATTTGCCCCGCCCCCAGACCGCGCTGATTTGCCTGCTGCTGCTGCGCGGCGCGCAAACGCCGGGCGAGTTGCGCGGACGCAGCGCGCGGCTGCACCCGTTCACCGACCTGGATGCGGTGACGGCCGCCCTGAACCAGCTCGCCTCCCGGCAACCCGCGCTGGCGGCCGCATTGCCGCGCGGCGCTGGGGAAAAAGAGACGCGGTGGATGGAGTTGCTGCAGCCCCCGATCCAGGGCGCGGCCCGCGCGCTTCCGGAGCCCAAGGAATCATTGACGGACCGGATCGAGCGCCTGGAGCACGAAGTAGCTGAATTGAAAGCCGAAGTCGCCGCCTTCGCCGCGAAGCCGAACTAGGCGCGCACCCGTTCCGCTGCTTCCATCTGCTGCTGCCAAGCCTCGTAGTTCCCGCGGAAATCTTCGCCATCGCCCGCTTCCAGGTGCCACACCCGGGTGGCGACTTCTTCGACCAGATCCTCATCGTGGCTGACCAGGAAAACGGTGCCGGGGTAGCGCTGGAGCGCGATGTTGAGCGCGTTGATGGATTCCAGGTCCAGATGGTTGGTGGGCTCATCGCAGACCAGAACATTGGGTTTCTGCAGCATGAGCTGGCAGAAGACCAGGCGCGCAGCTTCGCCCCCGGAGAGCACCGCGATATCTTTGTTCGCATCGTCGCGCTGGAACAGCATTTGCCCCAGCAGTCCACGCAGTTCTTCGTTGGACGCGGCCGGGTCCCACTGCCGCAGCCAATCGAGTAGCGACAACTTGCCCCCGCCTGAGGATTCAATCAGCGCGCGGTGATCTTGCGCGAAATAACCGATCTGCACCTCGTGCCCCCAGCGCACGCTGCCCGCCGTTCGGAATGCGCCTTCATAGCTGCTGGTCTTGCGAAGCAGCGCCTCGGAAACGGACTCGGCCCCGCTCAGCAGCGCCTGCAGCAGCGTGGTCTTGCCGGCGCCGTTGCGGCCCAGGATCGCCACCTTTTCGCCACGCATCACCGAAGCGGTGAAGCCGCGCAACACCTCGGGCCCGCCGTAGGATTGGCGGACATTCTCGGCCTCGAGCACATGCTTGCCCGAAGGGCGCAGCATATCGAATTTGATGAACGGGCGAGCAATGTTGGAGCGCGCCAATTCCGTGAGCTGAAGCCGCTCCACCTCCTTCCGGCGCGACTGCACTTGGCTCGAGCGCGTGCCGGCGGAGAAGCGGGCGATGAAGTCGTTCAGCTGCGCGATCTTTTTTTCGCGCTGGGCGTTCTGCGCTTCGACCTGCGTCCGCACTTGCGTCTTGGCGACCACCATGTCGTCGTAGCCGCCGGTGTAGACGATGACCGTCTGGTAGTCAATGTCCGCAATGTGGGTGCACACCCGGTTGAGAAAATGCCGGTCGTGGGAGATCACGATCAAGGAGCCGTCATAGCGCAGCAAGAATTGCTCGAGCCAATGGATGGAATCCAGGTCGAGGTGGTTGGTGGGCTCGTCCAGCAAAAGCGCCTCAGGGCGGCCAAACAGCGCTTGCGCCAACAAAATGCGGAACTTCTGCCCGCTTTGCAGCTCGCCCATGCGCCGCTGATGCACCGCTTCTGGAATGTCCAGTCCTTGCAGCAGCACGGCTGCTTCGCTCTCGGCGGCGTAGCCATCCTCCTCGCCCACAATGCCTTCGAGTTCGCCCAAACGCATCCCATCCTCGTCGCTGAGCGTGGCTTGCGCGTAGAGCGCCTCGCGCGCCGAGAGTGCGGCCCAGAGGCGCCGGTTGCCCATGATGACCGTATCCAGCGCGCGGTGCTGATCGAAGGCAAATTGATCTTGGCTCAGCATGCTGAGCTTGCGCGGTCGAACCACCTCGCCCTTGGTAGGCTCCATCGCCCCGGCCAGCAGCTTCATGAAGGTGGACTTGCCGGCGCCGTTGGGGCCGGTGAGGCCGTAGCGGCGTCCGGAAATGAAGCTGACCGAAACCTCGTCAAAGAGCAGTTGCGCGCCAAAGCGCATTGAGAGCTGAGCCGTTGAAAGCATGGGACTTGAGGTTGTGGTACCGCGACCGCGTGCCGCGACCTACGACCGTTTTAGGCTACCACGAGCGCGCTCGTCCCCGGTTCCGCAGCGAAACGGCAGCGAGCTGTTATATATTGTATCCAGACGGTGTGTGGAGGTTCTCATGGCGCTGATGGAAGTCGCACTTCCAAGCAGAGGACTCACAGCTTCACCAGAATTCGCGTCTTACTGCTTTGGAAAATTTCGATTGTGCTTGGCGACCCGCCAGCTTTGGCGTGAAGACGCGCAGGTCGCGCTAAGCTCGCGCGCGTTGGATTTGCTGGCCGCGTTCCTTCGCGCTCCCGGCGTGGTCCACAGCCGCGATGAGTTGATGCGGCAGATTTGGGGCACGGTCAGCGTGCTGGATTCAAACCTCACCGTGCATCTCTGCCTTTTGCGACGCGCGCTGGGATCAGACCGGGGGCTGATTGCCACCGTGCCCGGACGCGGCTATCAATTCATTGGCGTGGTGACCTCCAGCCAGGGAACGGCGGCGCCGGCAAGCAAAAATCCGACCCGAATCAGCCTGTGGGTCCCGCAATTTCGGCCTCTGGGCGCCTGCGCGCGCTTCGCCGCCTTCGGCCGGGCTGTGCCCAAGGCTGTGCACGTTGCGCTCGCTCGCAACAGTGGCATCCGCTTGGTCAGCGCGGAGATTGCAGAATCAGGCGAAGCCCGCGCCGATTGGCGGCTGGAGGGATGCTACCAAGCGACCGATGAGCGCGTGCGGGTCACGGCGGAGCTCGTGCGCACGAGCGACGGCAGCATCTGCTGGGCCGACTGCCGCGACTTCGCGGCAGCCGACCGCTTTGCCCTTCACGATGAAGTTTCCTCCTGGCTGAGCAAAGCCGTCAGCCAGAGGATGGACGCACTCAGAACGTAATCTTCGCCACGATCTGAATCGTGCGCCCGCCGTTGTCGCTGGTGGAGTCCACCGCCTGGTACGCATTCGTGATCCGCCCGAATGTGGTGCGCTGCAAATTGCCGCCCGCGGTGCCGAATGTTTGCGCCGAACCGGTCCAGAAGAAGTTCGCGTTGTTGAAGGCATTGAGGAATTGCACTTGGATCTCCGAACCGATGCGTTCGGTGATCTTCGTTTCCTTCACCAGCGAGAAGTCGGGCAAGAACAGCGGCGCATCATACAGGAACATGCGCGAGCATTCCACCCCGGCCGTGGTGCACGCGGAAAGAACGGACGTGTTGGTGCGCTGGCCGTTGGCCCCGAGCAGGTTCTGCGGGAAATACCAGACCGCGCCCGGCGCGGGCGCAGGCGTCTTGTACACGCCAAGTTTGCTCTGCAGCTCCTGCGTGGACATTCCCGTGAGCACGACGCCGCCGTCGCCTTGATTGAACGTTCCGCCCAAGCCGCCGGTGAGCAGGCCGGGACGTCCGCTCTGCAGCAGGATGTTGGAATCGAACGACCAGCCGCCGATTACGTCGTTGAGAATCCCGCCGGTGTTGCCCCAGCGCTGGCCTTGGCCGAACGGAAGCTGCCAGAGGGAAAAGAACTTGAACGCGTTGCGGATGTCAAAGGGAGCCGGGCCCTTCATCAGGCTGGGGTCGCGCAGCGTGACTTCGCTCAGGAAATTCGCCCCGTTGCGTTGCCAATCGTCGGTCAGGCTCTTGCTGTAGGTATAGCTGGCATTGAGCGTCACGCCGTGCACCGGGCGGTGCCGAACTTCAAAGATCAGCGCGTTGTACGTGGACTGCAGGCCATTGCGCAATTCGTAGGCGCCGCCCTGGGCATCGGGGTTGACCAGGAACTCGTTGCTGGGATATCCGTTGGCGATGAGGTTCTGCCAGAAGTTGTAGGTCGTCGCAATCGAATTGGCCATCGTGCCCGCCTGGCCGTTGTTGAGATCGGTGACGAATCGGCCGTTGGTGAAGCCTGCGGCCGTTTGCGACGTCCCGCCCTTGGGGTTGAAGGCGGCGGTCATGATCGGCACCGGGCCTTGACCGGCAAGACCTTGATCGCCGAAATTGCTGCACGCGCAGGCGGCTAAATTGGCCTGCGCCTGCTGGAACTCCTTGAGGAAGCCGTTTTCAAAAATATTGGCTTCATTCAGATTCAACTGCTGCCACAGGCCCACGCCGTGGTTGCCCACGTATCGAACCTCGATCGCGGTGTGCGGCCCTAGCGCGCGCTGCACGCCTGCCGACCAGCTTTGCACGTAAGGCATGTGCAGATTCGGATCGAAGACGTTCACCGCTTCGCCGTTGGTTGGGTCAATCGGAATTTGGGATTGAAAGCTGGTCGGCGTCTGCGCCAAGCCGCTCACGGTCATAGTCCCGGTCTGTTGGGTTCCGGCGGCAAAGGTGCCCGGACCCGAGGCGGTCGTCAGGGCGTTGGTGAACTGCACGCCCGAGTAGCCGGGATTCCCGGCGGCGATGCTATTCCAGTTTTCCAAGCCCTCGCGGGAATAGGCCACCGAGTAGCCGGCGCGCAGCACCGTGGTGCCGGAATTTCCGAAAATCCCTCCGCTCGGCTGCCAAGCGATGCCCAAGCTGGGCGCGAAGCCCTTGTACCAGTTGTTGTACCACTGTTTGCCCAGGTCGTTCGAGAAGGTTGGCGTGGCGCCGCCCGTCGCTCCGGGCTGGAACAGATTCCCCGCGCCCGAGATGCCGTAGGCTGCTCCAGCGCCGCCATTGGTGATGAAGTACTGGTTGTAGTTGTCCACCGGCACGCCCTCATATTGCCAGCGCAAGCCGTAGTTGAAGGTCAGGTTAGGACGCACTTGCCAGCTGTCGGCGGCGTAGAATCCCATGTCGGTTTGGTGGTAGCTGTCCACGCCAGGTGCGCCGGTCACGAATGCTCTCTTGGTGGGATCGAAGGCGACATTGGAGTTGTAGCTGGTGATGTTGCCCGTAACCAGGCCATAGAGATTGCCGGCATTGGTCAGATCGTCGGACGAAATATTGGGCAAATTGCTGGAGTTGAGTTGGGTCTCGATGGGTTCGAAGCCGCTCATCCCCACCCCCACGGTCGAAACGACATTGCCGGAATTGAGATCGGAGAAGCGCGCCCGGCTGGCTGTCATCCCGAACGTGAGGTTGTGGTTTCCGCGCACCCAGCCCAGGTTGTCGTTCAATTGATAGACGTTGTCCCACTCTTGGGTGGGCCCGTAGCCATTGAACGGGTCGGTGATGAGCGGCATGGTCGGCTGCATGCGGATTGCGCCCAGGTTGGTGTTGATGGTGGGGTAGATGCTGTCGGTCTGCTTGTAGCTGAAGCTCGAGGGGCTGTTCTGGAAGCCCGCGCGCAGTTCATTGCTTGCCGTTGGCGACACCGCCCAGCGCCATGCCGCCGCCCAGATGGCGCGGTCCGCGCCATATCCGAACTGGTTGGTATTGTAGGGTGCAACCGGATAGGTGTAGCCGCCGCCATTGAGATCATCGGGGAAGATGATCAGGCGGCTCAGGTGATAGTCGAGCTCGAGCGAATGGTTCTGGTTGATGTTGTAGTCGGCGCGGAAATCCGGATTCTGCTGCGAGTTGCTGCCCGTCTCCGGGAAGGCCAGCAATTGCTGGTAGGGCGAAGGCGGCGTGCCGAACGTCACTCCCGGCGCGGTTGCGGCGCTCGCCACCTTGCCCAGCACCGATGCCATGAACGTGTCGGGGGTCGAGTTGAAGCCATAGTTGGCCGCCAGCGCCAGCATGTCCGCCTTGCAAAGCGGACCGCTGGCGCCGCTCGAGCAGCTCACCCAGCCCGGGGTGCTGGCCGGCATGGCGGGATTGCCGTTGGCATCCACCGGAACGTAATCGAACACGCCTTTGAAGCCATCCGGATTGAGGATGGTGGCGTTCTGCACCGCGCCTTCCGGCTGGCCGAACTTGGTCAAATCGAAAAAGAAGAACAGCTTGTTCTTCCAAATCGGACCGCCCACGCTGAATCCCCACTGGTTGTACCGCATCACCGGGCGCGGCTGACCCGACAAATTGTTGAAATAATAGTTCGAGTTGAGCGCGTCGTTGCGGAAATAGTCGAAGGCGGAACCATGCCAGGTGTTGCTGCCGCGCTGGCTGGTGAAATTGATCTGCACCGCACCTTCGCCGGTCTGGTTGGCCGAGCCGGCGGCGCTGGTCACGTCAAATTCGCTGGTGTCGCTGACGTTCGGGGTGATCATCGTGAAGATCGGATCCCCCGACTTGCCCGACTCCCACTGCGCTGATATGCCATCTATCGTGATGTTGATGGCGCCTCCCGGCAATCCCTCCGCGCTCGACTGCCGCGGCGCACCCATGGTCTGAATCGCCGGATCGGTCTGCGTCAGCGAATACAGCGCGCTCGATGACGACGCCGAGGGCAGCTCGGTGATCACCTTGCCGGTGATCGAGGTGCCAACCGCCGTCTGCTCCGCCTGGATCACGTTTTGGCCGGCTTCCACCGTGATCGTCGAGGCCTGCGTGCCGACTTTCAAGACCGACTTTAGGTTGTAGGTCTGGTTCGCGGCCACGGTCACGGCCTGGTACGTGCCGGTCTGGAATCCAGTCGCGGTGACCGTGACGGTGTAGTCGCCCGGGGCAACATTGGCGATGGTGAAATGCCCATCTGCCCCGGAGCTGGCGCTCAGGCTGATTCCGTTGTTCGCGCCCGCGACTTGAATCTTGGCCCCCGGAATCGCGGCATTGCTGGGATCGAGGACCGAACCCGCCAACGTGCCCGAAGCCGTGACTTGGGCAAACAGGGTGGCGCACAACACCGCGCAGGACGCGAACACGAGAAGAAGCGACCGGCAGGCGCGAAGCCAGCAGACACGCGACGAGAGCATGGGCGAACCTCCGCTCAACAGTCTGCGACCTCTCTGCCCCCGCCGGCAAGTTATAGCTTATTAAGAGAGATTAATTGACCGATTTGGAACACGCCGAACGGCGTTGCGGGTGCTAAGCTGAGCGCCAGAACGGAGACGACCATGAATAGGCGCGATTTCCTCAGTCGCAGCGCGGCCGCCGCAGGGCTGGCCGCGGCGGCCACGGCGACGAATTTGCCGGCGCTCGCGCAAGCCCCCGCCACCACCGATGCTGAAGCGGCAGAGGTCGAGGCGAAAGTCGCACGCATTTTGGCGCTCTACGGCAGCCGGATGAGCCCGGAACAGCAGCGGCGCATGCGAAGCACCGTCGCCGGGCACGTCACCATGCTCCAGGCCGTGCGCGCCGAGGCCTTGGTCAACAGCGAGCCGCCGGCCACCGTCCTCCGTTTGGTGAATGGCACCGGAGCACAGCATGGTTAGCGACGCCACCCTGTTCCTGACCATCCGCGAGCTGGGTGCGCAACTTCGCGCCCGGAAGCTCTCGCCGGTTGAGCTCACGCAGGCCTACCTCGAGCGCAGCCGCAAGCTGGGGCCGCAACTGAACGCCTACGTGACGCTTACGCCCGAACGGGCGATGCGGCAAGCCCGTCAAGCCGAGCAGGAGCTGGCTGCGGGCCACGACCGCGGCCCCTTGCATGGCATTCCGTATGCGGCCAAGGACCTGTTGGCGGTAGCCGGATATCCCACCACCTGGGGCGCCAAGCCGTACGAGAACCAGCGCTTCGATTTCGACGCGACCGTGATCCAGCGCCTCGACGCCGCTGGCGCCATCTTAATTGGCAAGGCCGCCATGATCGAGCTCGCCGGCGGGCTGGGATATAGCGGACCCTATGCATCGCTCACCGGTCCGTGCCGCAATCCCTGGAACACTGCCTATTGGACCTGCGGATCTTCGAGCGGCTCGGGCGCCATCGTTTCCGCCGGCTTGGCCGCGTTTGCCTTGGGATCGGATACGCGCGGTTCGATCATCTGCCCCTCGACCCAATGCGGCATCAGCGGCATGCGCCCCAGCTTCGGGCGCGTCAGCCGCCATGGGGTGATGACGATTGCCTGGACCATGGACAAGATCGGCCCCATGGCGCGCAGCGCCGAGTGCTGCAGCCTGATTCTGGGCGCGATCGCCGGACACGACCCCAACGACTGGGATTCGCTGCCGGATGCGCAGGCGGCATTCCCATCGGCCGCCACCCCAGGCCGGCTCCGCATCGGCCGTTTGACCAACGTCTTCCCCAACGCCCGTCCCGAGCTGCACCAAGCCGTGGATCACGCCCTCGACGCGCTGCGCGCACAGGGGGCTGAAGTTCGCGATGTGGCGCTTCCGCAAGGACCTTATGAAGAGGCCAGCGAGCTGGTGATCTTGATTGAGGCGGCCAGCGCTTACTCAGAGCTGATCGCCAGCGGGCGCTGCGCGCTCTTGCAAGACCCGCTGGGGCAGATCAACGGCTACGCCAGCAGCCAATTCAGCGCGGACGATTACCTGCGGCTGCAGCGGCTTCGACTCGAGCTGGCGCGCAAGATGGACGTGCTGTTCAACCAAGTGGACGTTCTCGCCGCGCCCGGCCAAGGCAGCACCGCCTCGCTGATTGACCGCCCCGCCGCGCCTGCGGGCGCGCGCCGCGGCGGCAATCCCGTTCCCGCGCGCGGAACCCGGCGTCGCGCGTTCGTCCGCGACGAGCTGCAACCGGACGGCATCTCCAGCCTCTGCGGCCTGCCCGCCGTGACCGTGCCCGCGGGGTTGGCGGGCAACCACCTGCCGATCGGCGTTCAATTCCTCGGCAGGGCGCTCAACGACGGCGCCGCCCTCGCCGCGGCGCAATTGCTCCAAGCCCATACCGACTGGCACCGGCAGCATCCGCCGCCGCCCTATGGCCCCGCTCCGGCTGCCGCCTAAGCGCGGCGCAGCGCGGAGAAGCCGCAAAGGTCGGAGATGGAGAGATTGCCGCCGCACAGCACCAGCACAACTTCGTCGGTCGCCTTCCAGTGCAAGCGCAACCGCTCGGCCGCAGCCAGCGTGCAGGCCGCCGCAGGCTCGGTGAGCACCTTGCAGCGCTCAAGCAGGAAATCGAGCGCGCGCACCGTCTCGGCGTCCGAAACCACTTCGACGGTTTCGAACCAGGTCTGGGCCGCGCGCAGCGTCAGTGGCGAAACCGCGGGTGCGCCCAGCGTGCGCGCGATCGAGGTGATCGCCTCCATGCGCACCACCTCGCCCGCCGCCAGCGCCCGCGCCATGGCGTTGGCGCCCTCGGTCTCGACCCCCCAGAGGCGCACCTCGCGCTTGCGCGCCTTGAGCGCGGCGGCCACGCCGGTCGCGAGGCCCCCGCCGCCGATGCTGACCACAACATCGGTGACACCGGGCAAATCATCGAGCAGCTCGAGGCCAAGCGTGCCTTGGCCGCAGATGACATCGGCATCGTCGAATGGATGCACCATGACGCAGCCGGCCTGCTCCTGTGCGCGCGCCTGCTCGAATGCTTGCGCGATGCCCGGCACCAGCACGACTTCCGCCCCATAGCCGCGTGTGGCAGCGACATAGTTGTCCGGCGTGCCTTCGGGCATGAAGACCCGCGCCTGCATCTTCAGCATGCCGGCGGCATAGGCCACCGCTTGCGCGTGGTTGCCGCCGCTGACCGCGACCACCCGGCTGCCGGGTGCGAGGCCCAGCATCTTGTTGAACGCGCCGCGCGCCTTGAACGAGCCCGTCTTCTGCAGCATCTCGAGCTTGAGATGAACCGAGGCCCCCAGGCGCCGACTCAGGGTGGCGCTGGAAACGAGCGGAGTGGGACCCAGATACGTCGCGATCCGCGCCCGCGCAGCTTCGATTCGTTGGAGAGTGATCTGGTCGAGTTCGTCGGCCCGCATGCCTAATGGTATGCGGAGCGGCCTATCGCGGGGGTCGCGCCGCTTTGCCCCGTGGGCAAAATCGGCGCGAAGGGCTGCGAAATTCGGAAGGGAGGAAAGCGCGAGTGGCGCTTTCACCCCCCGGGAAACAACGCAAGCGCGGCCCCGGCGCAGCGCCGGCTTGGGGCCACGGGCCCCCAAACCGGCGCGAGCAGGCCGCCCGCGCTTCTCCAGCGGTGCGGCCGCATAAGCGGGACGCGCCGCGCACCGGCCCGGCGTAGTCACAGCCGTGACCTGGCAGCCGCGCTGGGGCCCGCGCCAACTTTTGAGATGGGTTCTAGGGGTGGCTCGAGCGCAGCGCAATCGTGCCGTTGCTGGTGTGCAGCGAAAACAGCGGCGCAGCCGCGTCCGGAAACGGATTCTGCACTTCGCCGTTCCGGGCCTCGGCGTCGAGGTGAAAGCGGCTCTCGGGCGGCACCATCACGGTGATATCGGAATTGCTGTTGATGATGGTGACCGGCTGGCTCGGAGGCGCGGCGGCGGTGACGCTGATGGAGCTGTCGCGGTCGTGCACTTGCAGCGGTCCGCTGAAATTCCGAATTTCGATCTCCTGGTTGCGGGTATAGAGGCTGATCGAATTCGCGTTCACGAGGCTGATCTTGCCCATGTCGAAGTCGAGCGAGCCCGGCAGCGCGGCCACGGTGAGATCCACGCGCGGGCTGGAGAAGCGCAGACCCGCTGGAATCGCGCGCAGGCTGAGCGCGCCGGTGAAGATCCCGTTCAAGGTGACCCGGCCTTGCACGTTCGAGATCGAGACATCGCCGCCGCCGCCGGTTACGGTAACGGAGCCGGTGACTTGATCGAGGCTGACGGCGTCATGGCCGGCGACGATGCGAACGTCGCCGCGGACCTGCGATGCGGTGATGTCGCCGTGGGTCGTGCGAATGTCGAGCCCCGCCCCCCACTTGGGGACGGTCACATCGCCGTGCTCGATGGCCACCGTGAGCGGCAGCGAATCCGGAACGGTGAGCTTGAGGTCGGCATCAATCGTGCGCGGCGAGTTCTCTCCAGTCGGCAGCACCAACCACTCCCCGCCCTCTTTGCGGATCAAAGGTTGGGAACGGTGGAACAATTCGCTGGCCTGCTCGCTGGTCGCGGCGCGAACCGTGTCCTGCAGCGTCGCGCTGATGGAGCCGGCCGGCCCGGGTACCAGGGTGACGTTGCCCCGGTAGCCACGAATCTCAACCGCCGTGGACGCAGCCGGAGACAAGTCGGCGCGGACGCCGGCGGAAAACGTGTAGGACTCCAGAAAGGGATTCCATGTGTCCACGTCCACCCCCCAGTAGTTCGCCATGCGGGAGTGGCCGAAGCGATAAATGCCGCTGAAGGTGAGCCCGAAGACCACCACCAGAATTACCACCGCGATCTCGCCCCCCGAAAGGCCGCTGCGCGCCTGTCGGCGCGCATAGTGCTCGAACAGGCGGGTCACGCCCCAGAGAATCAGGAGCAAGGGCCAATAATTGGCGATCCAGTACCCGACTGGAGCATGCGGAAGCGCATGGCGGACCAAGATCAATACCCCCACGACCAATAGCAGCAGCGGAAAGAAAACGCTCCCTCCGGGCGGATGCGGCTCGGGCCGCGGCAGCACCGCCGACAGCAGGCTGAGCGCGCCGGCAAACACCAGGAACCCTCCCACGGCGGCCAGCGTGGTGAAATCCGGCACGACCATGTGCGCCAGCAGCAGGCCGCCCACCACGATCAGCAGCAGCGCTGGCGTCAGGCGGCCGAGGCCGCAGGCCGCGCAGCGGCAAACCGGAACGCTATTCGGTGCGGGAGCCATGGCAGCGGTACGCGGTTCAGGAGGCCGGAGTTCCACGGTGGCGCAGCAGCAGGATCACGCCGATGCCGATGAGCGCGCCGGGCCACAGGAACCGTGAAAAATCGTAGTAAAAGAAGCCCAGGCTGCGCAGCAGGAAAATGCCGCCGATGACGATCAACACAATGGCGGCGACGGGAGCGTTGAATTGCTGGCTGCTGCTACCGAGCGCAAAGAAGTCCTGCACCGGGACGCCTTCGCGCATCTGCTTCGCGGTGCGGTAGGAATCAATCACCATGTAGAAGTAAAAGGCTGCGATGGCCAAGCCGAAGAACGTGCCGGCGGCGTCGCCGCCGGAGTCCGTCATGGCAATCAAAAAGGCAAACACCACCACCTGCACGAAGGCCTTGAAATACTGCCCGTTGTACACTGCGCCCACGCCGGGAATGAATCCCAGCACCAAGGCCAGGCCGGGGCTGGCCGCGTGCGCCGCCGGCACGTAGGCGGGCGCGACCGGCGGCTGGGCCGTCCCAGCCGCGGCGCCGGCTGCGGCCGGCTGTCCATAAGGGTGAGCCAGGCATTCCTGGCAATAGATCACGCCGTAGATGTCGCGCTGGTCGTCTGCGCACAGCGGACGACCGCAGGTGCGGCAGTAGGCCGTGGCGGGGCGATCGGGATGGAATTGGCAGTTCATGGCATTCTCCGGAACATCTGGCTCCGAAACACGGGCGTCAACGGTGAAAGCGCCGCAACCAGTTCGTGGCCTGCGCCGGCAACCGGGCGCTGGGAGCGATCGTGACCGCCGTCCGGCCCTCCGCTTGGCGCCGCAGGCGGAGCCGCCGGCGGCGCGGGCTGCTGCATTTGGTGAATCGCGGCTTCGATCTCGTACACGACGCGAAGGTCGCGGTAATAGCTCACCCCGCGCGCCCAAGCGCGATCCAAATGTCGCTGCAGCGTGCTCGACAGCGTCGCCGGCGCAAGCTGGCGCAGTCCCTGCGCGCTGAACACCTGGCGCAAATTGATCTGCGCGGCGTTGAGCACCAGTGCCACGGCAAAAACCGACATCGCAAAGCCCAGCGCGAAGCGCGGGCTCAGCGTCGCCCGCAGCCATGCAGCCGGATTCCAACCGCCGGTCGCGCGCGCTTGGGCCGCGCTCGGGGCCTCGGCCAAAACCCGGGCCACCAGGTTGGGTGGCACTGCAAGATCCGGCAGCGCGGCCAACTGTAGCTGCGCGACCGCGACCGCCGCCAGCAGCTCAGCGCATGCCCCGCAGCCATTCAAATGTTGGCGCACGGCGGCGGCCCGCTCCGGCCCCAGCACGCCCTCGCGGTAGTCGCTGAGCACGGCTTCGAATTCTGCGCAAGTGATGGCGGCGCTCATGATTTCGCATCCATAATGCCAAGGCTCGGGCGCAACAGACGCGCCAACTCGATGCGACCGCGGTTGATGCGGCTCTTGACCGTGCCTTCCGGCAGCCGCAGCACCGCGGCGATCTCTTTGTAGTCGAGGTCCTGCAGGTCGCGCAAGATGACGGCTTCGCGCAGCTCGGGCGACAACCGCAGCAGCGCCCGCTGCACTTGCTCCTGCACTTCCCTGCCCCAAACTGCGTGATCCGCCGGGCGTCCCTTGGCGGGTATCGGAAGCGGAGCCGTGTCCCCTTCCGGCGTGATTGTCTCGATCGAATCGGTCATGCGGTCGGCCCGACCGCGGCGGTAATGGTCAATAAGAAGGTTGCGGGTCAGGGTCGTCAACCACGTGGCCAGACTTCCCACTTCTGCCCGGTATGAACCCAAATTGCGGAACAAACGGACGAAAACGTCCTGCGACAAGTCTTCCGCATCTTGGGAGCGGCCGGTGAAGCGAAAGCAAAGGTTGTAAATGCGACGCGAATGCAGCCGCACGACCTCTTCCCAGGCGGCTGCATCCCCAGCCAAACAACGATCTACCAATTGGCGGTCCTGCACGTTGATCCCAGGGACCTCAAAGGCCTGCGCCGGTGCCATCACCACTCTGTCCCGCGGCGTCGGTTGCGCGCTCGCACGCTGCAGCTTCAACCCCTGCCGGCCCCGGGGCACAAGCGCAACGGGCAAATAGCCGTCCCGTTTGGGATTAGAACATATTGCCGCGGTGCTCACACCTATGGAAACGCAGTTGGCAGGCAATTGGTTCAATGACGTTGCCACGTATACTGGCAAAGGATTCCAAACCCTCCGTGAATCGCAAGCGCATATTGTTGACCGTCGGCGGAATCGCTTTGGCGGCGCTGCTGGTGTGGCAATTCCGCCACAGCCCGGAGTGGCGCAATTTCAGTTGGAATGCCGTCTGGATGGCGACCCGTCAAGCCCGCGCGTGGTACATCGCGGGTTCGATTGTGCTGATTTACGCCAGCTACTTGATCCGCACTTGGCGCTGGCAGATGCTGATGGCCGAACCCGGACGGTTTTGGCCGGTGCTCACGGGAACCGCCATTGGCTTCACCGGGACCGCACTACTGGGCCGCCCAGCCGAGCTCGTGCGGCCTTATTATATCGCGCGGAAGCATCAAGGCGGGTTCTCGCCCCAGCTCGCCGTCTGGGTGCTCGAACGGGTGCTGGATATGGCTGGGGTGGTGCTCTTAGTTGGCCTCGACCTCAGCCTCGACCCAGTCGTGAAGGAACTGACGCGCAGCGGCGGCTACCAATCCGCATTTCAACGCGCCGGGCTGGTCGTGATTGCCAGCGTTGCAGCGCTGGTCGTTGGGCTTTATATTTTCCACTTGCGGGCACTGGTGTGGCTGGCAAAGCTCCGCCGCGCCAGCGCGGCGAACCCCGGCAAGGCCCGACGCAAGCTCGAAAGCTTTTTGGAAACCCTCGCCGAGGGCATGGCTGGGCTAACGCGCGGGCGGACGCTGCTGGGCGCTGTCCTTTTCACCGGCGCGCTCTGGATCGACATCAGCGCTTCAATTTGGATGGCGGTGCTCGCGTATCCGCATATGCTCCCGCGCTTCGATCTCGCCGAAGGCGTCCTGCTCATGGGCCTGACCGCGGTTGGTTCGGTGCTGACGCTGCCGGCCGTGGGGGGCGGCTTCCAGGTGCTGACCATCTTCGGGTTGACCAAGATCTTCGGCGCCGAAAGCGCCGCCGCCACCAGCGCCGCGCTCATCATTTGGCTGATCTGCTTCTATGCCATCGCGCCGTTTGGCTTGGGCTTCGCTATGCACGAGGGGGTTTCGTGGCGCGGTATGGAGCACGCCGCCGAAGTGGAAGAAATGGAAGTCCGCGGCGACGGCTAGCGGTTCCAGAGCGCCGCAGCGGCGTCGGCGACCTCTTCGAGGGTCAACGCGGCCACCGTGCCGCGGGCGCGCAGCGCTGTGACTTGGCCGGGGCGTTGCGGCACTGGATCGAACGCCGGAATCTCGCCCAGCGTGAGCAGCGTCGTCCCGACTGCGGCAGCCAGATGCGAGGGGCCGGTGGGATTGGAAATGACCAGGCGGCACGCCGCCAATGCGGCCGTCAGCTGCGCCAGCGATAGGCCGCGCACGATCTGCGCTTGCGGCACCGCTTGGAAGGGGGCCAGCAGGGTGGCATCCTCCTCCGGGCCGGCGAAAACCACGACCTGCGCGCGCCATTCATTGATCGCTTGCCGTGCCAGCGCGGCGAAGCGATCCGCCGGCCAACGGCGACCCGGGTGGCCGGCGCCCGGGCAAAGGCCCAGCACGGGTTCCGCCGTCTGGAAACCCGCGCTCCCAATAGGTTCAAGCCGCGGCACGCGATCGGTGACTTCGATGCCGAGCGGTTCCAGCACCCGGCAATAGCGGTCAATCAGCCGGCCATAGGGGTCATCCGGCGGCGGCGCAAGATTGATCAGTCGCGCCACCGAGCGGGTGGGCCTGAGCATGGCGACGCGCTGCGGGATGCCCGCCAGAAACGCCAGCCAGTTGGTCTCTTTGTAGGAGTGCAAGTCCACGGAGAGATCAAAACCAGCCATCCGGAGCCGCGCCAGCAACATCGGCACGCCCCCAAGCGCGCGCACGGGCCAGCGCTTCCAGGCCGCACGGTCCACCGGCAACACCCGCCGGAAGCCTGCCATCTCGAAGACGGCGTGCGGCCCTCGCGCGGCCAGCACGGTCAACTCCGACTGCGCGAAGTGCGCTTGCAATGCCCGCGCCGCCGGCAGCGCCAGAACCGCGTCGCCAAGCTGACCGAAGTGGATGAGCAGAATTCGGCGTGGCTCGCGCGGCTTCACTCCCCCATCACCTTCACGATCACCCGTTTGCGCCGCTGACCGTCGAATTCGGCATAGTAGATCTGCTGCCAGGGCCCGAAATCGAGCTTGCCGGCGGTGATGGGGACAATGACTTCGTGGTGCACGAGCAGGCTCTTCAAATGCGCATCGCCATTGGTCTCGCCGGTGCGGTGGTGCTGGTAGTCGGCTTGGAATGGGGCGAGGCGCTCGAGCCAGGCATCAATATCGGCCAGCAAGCCCTCCTCGGCATCGTTGACCCAAACGCCGGCGGTGATGTGCATCGCCGAAACCAGCGCCATGCCTTCGCGCACGCCCGACTTCCGCACCTCCTCGGCCACCCGATCCGTGATGTTGAGGTACTCGCGCGGGCGCGCGGTGTTGAAGGTGAAGTAAGCGGTGTGGGTTTTCATGTAAGCGAGAGGCCTCCATCCACGACCACGGTCTGTCCGGTGAGGAAGCGATTGCAAGCCGCCAGATAACGGACAGCGTCCGCCACGTCGCCAGCGGTGCCGGCGCGTTGCAGCGGCGTGCGCTCGCACATGTGCCGCTCCCAAGCGTCGAGCTCCGACGTAAAGCTGATCAGCCCGGGCGCGACCGCGTTGACTTGGATCTCGGGCGCCAGCGCGCGCGCCATGGCGCGGGTCAGGTGGGCGAGGCCCGCCTTCGAAGCGC
The DNA here is from genome assembly GCA_035553115.1 of Terriglobales bacterium. GTDB lineage: Bacteria > Acidobacteriota > Terriglobia > Terriglobales > SCQP01 > SCQP01. Next base: position 20,194 of record DATNED010000196.1, read on the forward strand.
AATAGTGGGCGTGGGTCGGAAAGGCTCGTATCGCGCCAATCGAGGTGATATTAATGATGCGGCCGCCGCCTGCGGCGCGCATCCGCGGCACCGCTGCTCGGCTGAGCAGGAAGGGCGCGGTGAGATTCGTGTCCAGCATCTCCTGCCACTGACCGTCGGTGAGCGCCTCGAACGGCGCGGTCTCGTAGCGGCCCAAGTTGTTGACGAGAATGTCGAGGCGGCCAAAGCACTCCACCGTCTGCTGCACAGCCTCTTCCGCAACTCCGGGCTCGCGAAAATCAGCCGCCACGGCCAAGAAGCGGGCGCCGGCGCTGGCCAATTCGGCCTCGAGGCTGCGTGCCTCGGCCGTCGAGTTGCGGTAGGTAAACGCTATGTCCGCGCCGTCATGGGCCAAAGCGAGTGCCAGTTCGCGACCGATGCGGCGAGCCCCGCCGGCGACGAAGGCAATCTTCCCGGCGAGCGGGCGCTGCGGCGAGGTGGCCATGTTCCCATGCTAAACCGGTCGGCAAACGTGGCATACTGGCGTGGCTTTTTCTGCGACTGACGGATTGTCGAGGTATCCCATGCACATGACTTCGCGCGTTCTCGCACTGACCACCCTGGCGTTGGCTGCCGCCGCGGCAGCGCAACAGGCGCCCCCGCCGGTCAACTTCGCCGCCGACCTGACCGTGAACCGGGTCCAGCCCAATCCGGATTTGGCGGCGCGCTGGTCCGGGGCGAACGTGGGAAAGCTGGTGTTCGACACCAGCGTCACGCCGCACTGGTACCTGGCCGGTGACAAGTTTTGGTACAGCTTCAAGACCTCGACCGGCACGGCCTACTACGTCGTGGACTCCGTCAAGGGCACGAAGGTGGCGATGTTCGACCACGTGGCTCTGGCCGAGCAACTGACGCGCCTCACCGGGCTGCCCTACGACGGCGAGCACCTGCCCATCACCAACGTCAAGCTCATCAACAATGACACCGCCCTCCGGTTTTCGCTCAGCGTGCCGCGCACGGCCGTGATCCAGGGCCTCGCCGCCGAAACCGCCGACGAGATCGCCAACCAGGACAATACCGGGGCTCAGCAGGGCGGGCGCGGCGGCCGCGGCGGCACCGGGCCGATGCCGCCGGCGGCGGGGATGCGCAACGTCTATTTTCAGCTCGACCTCGCGACCCAACAGGCGAAACTCTTGGGCGATTACAAGGAGCCCGAGCGCAAGCCGGCCTGGGCCTCGATCTCGCCCGACGGCAAGACCATCATCTTCAGCCGCAACTCCAACCTCTACATGATGGACGCCGCCAACTACGCGTTGGCGCTGAAGAACGTCAACGATCCCAATATCAAGGAGACGCAGCTCACCACCGACGGCGTCACCGACTACGCCTTCGGCCGGGCGATGCAGAACAACAACGCCGAAGACCTCGGCACCACCGGCGGCGGCCGCGGCGGCGCGGGTCGCGGCGGCCGCGGCGGGCGGGGCGGCGGCGCGGCCAGCAACCAGCGCGACACCAGCGCCCATCCCCGGCAGCCTTCGGTTCGCATCGTCTGGTCCAAGGACTCGAGCAAATTCGCCCTGGTGCGCGCCGACGAGCGCAAGGTCGCCGATCTTTGGGTGATCCACACGCTGCACAATCCGCGCCCGACGCTCGAGACCTACAAGTACGCCATGCCGGGCGAAGCCAACGTGCCGCAGTACGAGATGTGGGTCTTCGATGTGGCCGGCAAGAAGGGCACCAAGGTTGCGATCGATGCCTTCAAGGATCAGCGCCTGACGATCCAGACCGAGACGGTCACCAACCACGAGCGCGACACCGCGCCCGACGGCCAGCCGCCGGCGGCGGTCTGGCTGGGCGGCGCGGCCGGCAAGCTGTACGTCATGCGCATCAGCCGCGACATGCACAAGGTGGATTACGTCGCGGTCAACACCGCCGACGGCACGGTCAAGCCGGTGATCGAGGAGCGTTCGAACGTCTACATCATGACCAAACCGCTGAAGCTCGCCGACAACGGCAACGAGTTGCTGGTCTTCAGCGAGCGCGACGGCTGGGGGCACTACTACCTCTACGGCGCCGACGGCACCTTCAAGCGCCAGGTGGACAAGGGCGAGTTCGTCGCCGGCGACATCGAAAGCGTGGATGACGCCACCGCCGCCATGTACTTCACCGCATACGGCTACAAATCCGGCGAGAACAGCTACGACGCGCATCTGTACCGCATCGGCCTCGACGGCGTCGGCCTGCGCGCGCTCGACCCCGGCAACGCCACCCATGCCATCGCCGCATCCGATGACGGCAAGTACTTCATCGACACCTATTCGCGGGTGGATTCGGCGCCCGAGAGCGATCTGTATTCAACCGCGGGCAAGGCCCTGACTCTCGAGCATACCGACGTGAAGGCGCTCGATGCCGCCGGGTACCAGTTCCCGACCCCGTTCACGGTTAAGGCCGACGATGGCATCACCGATTTATACGGGGTGATGTTCAAGCCCTTCGATTTCGATCCGCACAAGAAGTACCCCTTGATCGAGTACGTGTACCCGGGGCCGCAGACCGAGAGCGTCGAAAGCACGTTCAACCCCAAGAGCGCGCAGATGCAGCTGGCGCAGTTCGGCTTCATCGTGATCGAGGTGGGCAACCGCGGCGGCAGCCCCGAACGCGACAGCTGGTACCACACCTACGGCTACGGCAACCTTCGCGATTATGGGCTCGCCGACAAGAAGCGCGCAGCCGAGGAGCTGGCCGAAATGTATCCATTCATTGACGTCAATCGGGTGGGCATCACCGGTCACTCCGGCGGCGGGTTCATGTCCACCGCTGCCATCCTCGAATACCCGGACTTCTTCAAGGTGGCAGTGTCGGAATCCGGCAACCACGACAACAACGTCTACAACAACACCTGGAGCGAGGAGCACCACGGCATCGAGGAAGTGGACGGCAAGGACGGCGACGTCTCGTTCAAGTTCTCGATTGACAAGAACTCGGACCTCGCAGCGAACCTGAAGGGGCACCTGCTGCTCTCGACCGGCGACATGGACAACAACGTCCACATGGCCAACACCATGCGGCTGGTGAATGCCTTGATTCGCGCCAATAAACGCTTTGACCTGGTGGTGCTGCCGGGCGAGCGCCACGGCTATTCGAGCGACACCGAGTACTTCTTCTGGCGCAAGGCAGAGTACTTCTGCCAATATCTGCTGGGCTCTGCCCCGCACGACGCCAACATGGATCAACTTCAGCGCGAAGTGCAGGAGACCGGGAAAAAGGGCGCCGGAAACCCCGGAAACCAATGAGAAAACTTTTCACCGTCGCAATTTTCGCCGGGCTGGCGCTGGCGCAGAGCGGCAAAGCGCCGGCGAGCCCGGCACGAACCGCGGAGTTGACCGTTGGCGGGCAATCGGTGGCAACGATCACGTATTCGTCGCCGTCGGTGCGCGGCCGGAAGATCTTCGGTCCCAGCGGGCTGCTCGCTAAGGATTCGACCTATCCGGTATGGCGGGCGGGGGCGAACGCGGCCACGGCGCTGCACACCACGCACACGCTGAAGCTGGGCGGATTGAGCCTGGCCGCGGGCGACTACACCCTCTATGTGCTGGTGGCTGACCCAGATCATTGGCAACTGATCGTGAACAAGCAGACCGGGCAGTGGGGGCTGAGCTATGACCCCAAGCAGGATCTGGGGCGCACCCCGATGACCATGAGCGTGCCGGCGGCGCCGGTTGAGCAGTTGGTCTACACCCTCACCCCGACCGCGCTGATCCTGGCCTGGGACGGGCACATGGCCACGGTGCCGCTGGCGATGCGCTGAGGGTCGCCTGGCCGCCATCGCGATAGCGGCCTCAAAGGTGCCCAAAAACAACAACGCCCGCGGCCGCTAGGTCCGAGACCGGGGCGGCGCGCGGGCGTTGAGTGGAATAATCCGGCGGCGTCCTACTCTCCCACCAAGTTACCCTGGCAGTACAATCGGCGCTGAGGGGCTTAACTTCCGTGTTCGGGATGGGAACGGGTGGAACCCCCTCGCTATGGCCACCGGAAAGTCAAGAAGGCTTGGAACCGAAAGCAAGCGTGGAAACCAAACTTCGAATGCGCGGATTTATTTCCGGAGGCGTGAGGAGGGGCAGGTTCGCCCGCAGCTCACGTCGTCGTTAGATCCGCCCGGAAACGGGCGGCCGGAATGCGGTCCGCCGCCGCCCTCTGCGAGGACGGGGGGTGCCGCGAATGAATCCGTGAAAAAACCGAACGGCCGATTAGTACTGGTTAGCTAAAGCTGTTGCCAGCCGTGCACACCCAGCCTATCAAACAGGTGGTCTACCTGTGGCCTTCTGAACCCCTTCAGGGGTTGGGAGATCTCGTCTTGAGGCAGGCTTCACGCTTATATGCATTCAGCGTTTATCCCGACCGAACTTCGCTACCCAGCCATGCCACTGGCGTGACAGCTGGAACACAAGAGGTTCGTCCATCCCGGTCCTCTCGTACTAAGGACAGGCCCTCTCAAATCTCCTACGCCCACATCAGATAGGGACCGAACTGTCTCGCGACGTTCTGAACCCAGCTCACGTACCGCTTTAAT
>DATNED010000197.1:0-15399 GCA_035553115.1 Terriglobales bacterium
GGTACGCGGATGTGTCGGCCACGATCTTGTCAAGCGTCGTCCGGATCGCAGGTTTGAGGTCAACGCTCTCGCGCAACCCGCCACCGGGTTTGTGTTCTCGGCCTCGCGAGTCAGGCAAGCTCATCTCAATCATCCCCGCCATCGGCGATGCATGCCGCCGGGTGCCCTTGGCCGCTGACCGGTCCCCAGAACAGGCTGTCGTAGACCAGCGTGGCTTGTAGCTGCGCGCGGTTGGGCACGGCGCGGTTGAAGATGGGGAACTCGAGGTGCAGATCCGCGCCGGGGCTGTTCCCGGTCTGCGCCGTCGCGGATTGAATCGCTCCCGATTTCACATGCTCGGGCCCGCACCCCCAGGTGGGGCAAATCTTCGCCTTGCCCCAGCGCGCCAAATTGACTTGGCCCGCCGCCGGAATCGCCGCGAACCCCAAAACGAGAAGTGCGAATCCTGCCGCCCTCATTGCTGACCTCCTCTGCGCAGGGCCGCCGCCGGGCGCGGAGGAAATGGAAAGTCGGCTTCGGAAAATAGCGGCGCGGAGACCGAGTTGAAGCGCACCGTCAGCAGCGCCTTGCCCCCGGCGGTTTCCGTAACCGTCTGGGCAAGCTGGGGGCCGTCGCCGGCCGCGTAATCCCCATAGCGGAGCGCGAGCTGCTGGCCGCGCTCGGTCCACGCCAGCGTGAGCGGGCGGCCCTCGGTGTCGCGCGCGAGCGCACCGCCAGCGCCGTGTCCGGTTGACAATAGCGCGCATCCCGAGGCGGGGCCAATGGGCAGCGGGACCGCCGCCGCCAGTTCCGCCGGGCCGGTTACCGAGACGTGCTTGCCGTTGGCCACCGCCGTGTATTCCTGTCGCAACGTCGGCGGATCCACCTGGATCACGATGCGGCAGTAGTCTGCGCCCCAAGCCGAGACCACAATCGCCCCGGCCTCGACGCCATGCGGGCCGCTCAGCGTGACCCTGCCTTGCGCTTGTATTCCCGCGATCGGCGCAGCCTGGCCGCTAGCTAAGACGAGAAGACAGAGGAGAGGAAAGAGCAATTTTCCGGCCAAACTCATACAGGCTCCTTCGGGGGGCTGCTCACCCCTCGATCCAATTCGAACCGCTGGTATCCCCCTGCCGCTTCCCGTGTCAATAGGTAGTTAATTTTAGCGAAGGGCCGTCTTAATCACAGGAAATCGGCACAGCCGCATGTGCCCGACCGGTCATGTTGCTGAATGGGAAATTTATCACCACCCACTCGGCGCGCGGCCAACGGCCGAGTCACTTGCCGGCAAGCAAGATCGCCCCGCCCCAACTGATTACTTCTTGGTGGTGACCGTCAAAGCGGGCTTCGCCGGAGCCACCAAGTTGGCGACGTCGGTCTGCAGGTAGTCGCTCAGGGTGAAGATCGCCGGGCCGCTCGAATTCCTGGCGTAGTACTCGGCCGCACCCTTCTTCGCACCGAGATCGAGCTTGACGGTGCCGCCGTTCCAGGTCAGCGTCAAACTGCTGGAAGGATGGTCCAGCCCGTCGGCTGCGGTCGCCTTCCCCGCCGGATCGGGCATGGCGGTCATCTGCCCGTCCTGCAAGGCGTCGAGCAGCGACTGGATGTTCGACTGTTGATCCTTGGGCCAGCCATCCTTGCCCTTGTCAAAGTGCGCCTTCTTGCCCGCATTCGTGACGTCGAGCGCGGTGAGCTGTCCGCTGGGAAAATGCACGATGCTCTTGTCCTGGAGCGAGAATGCCGTTTTGACGGCATTCTGTTTCACGTCCGACGGAACCATTTTCACCGCGCCGCCGTCGCCCAAGCGCAAGTAGCTGTTTCCGCCGGTGGGCGTGTCCGAACCGAACTCGAACGCCAGCGTTCTGCCGTCGGAGAGTCCCAGTGCCACCGTGCTCGGCTTGTCCAGCCCGAAGGCTGCGGCATTGCTGCCGCTGCCCACGTCTTCCGCACCGGTAATGTTGCCGAGCGAGTTGAGCAGGCTCGACACCGTGGCCGAATCGGCCGCGAACGCATAAGGCTGGTCGAGCTTCCAATCGGACCCGGCTTTGGTCAGCACCACCTCCGGCTGGTCCGGCTGGGTGATCGAAATGCGTTGCACCGCGCTCGAGGTCACCGCCACCAGCGGCTTGGCCGCTGCGACCGTCTCCGGCTTGCGCGGCCAATAAAGAACCCCGATCACGACCGCCAGGATCACCACCGCCACCAGCAACCGCCACGCCGATTTCATAGCCGCCTCCGCCGCAGCCACATGGTGGTGCCGCCGGCGATGATCAGCAGCGGCAGCCCCACCAGGAATATCCAGAAAATGTAGGTCATCTGCGCCGCCGAAAGACTGACCGGCGACGAGGTCGGCGCTTGCGGCCGAATGGTGATGAAGTTCTGCTGCGCCGCCAGCCAATCCATGGTGTTCAGGAACAGGTCGCGGTTGCCGGAAACGCCGAGTGCCGTGTTCGAAGCAAAATCCGGGCTGCCATAGACGACATACCGCGCCTCCGCGCTGTCGCCGGCGTTCTGCAACCCCGGGCCGGCAACCGTGGCCAGCGTGCCGGCCACGCCCAGCGCGAGCGGCCCATGCCGGTCGCTTACCGGATCGAGCGCCACCCGGCCATCCGCCGACGGCGGCGGGGCAGCCATGCTCTCGGGTCCGGACTCGACCAGCGGACTCACCACGGCTTTCGCGCCTGGCACCGCGCCGGCCTCAACCGTGCGCGTCACCGGGAAGAGCGTCGCCACGCCGTGCATCGGGTCGGTGATGGGATGGGAATCATAGTGAGCGGCCAGCACCATGGTGGGATCGCCGCCGAACAGCTGCCCGCCCTCCTGGTCCAGCACCACATCCGGCGTGAGCTTCACATTGAGCTGCGTCTGCAGGTATTGGACCAACGGGCCGGCAGCCTCGAAATTCAGCAGAAACAATGCGTGTCCGCCGCCGTTGATGTACTTCTCGACCGCGTCCACCTCGGGCTGGAGCATCGGATGGGTGGGTCCGGCGATGATCAGCGTGGCGCAATCGGCCGGCACCGCCGGCGTCTGCGCCAGGATCAGCTTCTGCACGGTGAAGTTCTCGGCCTCGAGCGCGGTCTTGAGCTGACTGTATCCGCTGCGGCCGCTGTCATCGGGATCGCGCTCGCCCTCGCCCTCGACGAAATAAATTGTCTTCTTGGCGCCTTTGAGCACGCGCACGATGGCGTTGGTGATGTCCTGCTCGGCCAGGCTGGTCACTAATTCCTGGTGCTCGCCGCTCTTGACCACCGTGGTGCCGTAGGTCTGGATCTTGTAGGCCCTCGCCTGGTCGGGGTGGCGGTCGGGATCAATGTATTGCACGTCGAGCTTGTTCGATTCGCGCTGGTAGCGGCCAAAGAATTCGCGCGCCGAGCCGAAATTGCTCGAGCGGTCGAAATAGAGCAGCTGCAGCGGCGCCTGCAGCTGCGAAACGATCTTGACCGACTCGGCGCTCAGGCTGTGCTGGTGGCCCTTGGTCAGGTCCCAACTCTTGTCGTGGCGCGATGCCAGCACATTGACCGCAACCAGCACCGCCAAGGCGACCAGCAGATAGACCACGAGCGAGCTGCGCTGCAGCAGGTAGTTGGGGCGGAAGGGCTTGTCGTTGGCGTCGGTTTTCATGGTTCTACTCCGCCAGCTCCATGCGCCGGGCGGTGAGGAAAAGGCCGGCCACGATCAGGCTCAGGTAGAAGATCACGTCCTTGAGATCAATGATGCCTTGGGTGAAATTTTGCAGGTGCGCGGTCACCGACATGTAGGCCACCACGTGCGAAGCCACGCCGCTGCCGTAGGCCGTTACCCAATCTGCGACCCAGAGCAGCAGAAAGAGCACGAAGGTGATCACCCCGGCCACGATCTGGTTCTTGGTGAAGCTCGAGATCAGCAGGCCGATGGAGAGAAACGCGCCGCCGAGCAGCGCCAGCCCCAGGAAACTGGCACCGATCGCGCGCAGGTCCGGCGCGCCGTAATGCGCGACCACCGCGACGTACAGCCCGGTGATGATGAGCAGGATCACCAGCAAGCCGAAGGACGCCAGAAACTTGCCCAGAATAATGTCGAGCCGCCGGATGGGTGAGGTGCGCAGCAGCTCCATCGTCCCGCTCCGGGTTTCCTCCGAATAGAGCCGCATGGTCACCATCGGCAGCAGGAACAGCAGCGTGATCCCGATGTCGAAGCTCAGCGGGCCCAGCACCTGGGTGTTGACGTTCAAATTGCCGCCGCCGAACTCGCCCGCGTTCATGCCTTGCAGCACGAACACGGCCAGCATGCTGTAGAAGAAAAAGGCGCTGATGAGGGCAAAGAGCGCCATCACCACCCAGGCGGCCGGGGTGATGAAATACGTCTGCCACTCCTTGCGCATGATCGCGAGCATCGAGCTCATGCCAGCCCTCCTGAGGTGGATTCCGCCGCCGGCAGCGCCGCCGGGACCGCCCCCGCAGGCAGCGTATTCGCGCCGCTGTCGCCGGTGAGGGAGAGGAAGATCTCCTCCAGCGACAGTTCCACCGTCCGCAGCTCGACCAGCCCCCAACCCGCTTCCACCACGCGGCGCGCGATGGCTTCGCGAACCGGGGTCGCCGCCACTTCGACTTGCCAGGTTCCGATGCCTTTCTGCTCGCCGGCAGCCCCGACTTTGAGCACCCCTTCAATGCGCTGCAGCGCCGGCGTCACTTGCGCCGCCGGCCCTCGCACTTGCAGCTGCAGGGTGTCGGTGGCCTTCAGCCGGTGGGTGAGGTTCTCGGGCGTATCCACCGCCACCAGCGCGCCGCGGTTGATGATCACGACCCGCTCGCACGAAGTGGAAGCCTCGGAAAGTATATGGGTGCTGATGATGACGGTGTGGTTCCCCGCCAGCTCGCGCACCAATTGGCGCGTCTCTAAAATCTGCCGTGGGTCGAGGCCGGCCGTGGGCTCGTCCAGAATCAGCAGCGGCGGATCGTGCAAGATCGCCTGGGCAATGCCCACCCGCTGCCGATAGCCTTTCGACAGGTGCCCCAGCACGCGGTGCCGCACATCGGAAAGCGCCGTCTTCTTGCAGGCACGCTCGACCGCGTCCTTGCGCTGCTTCGAGGGCAGGCGGCGCAGCCGGCCGACAAAGTGCAGATACTCGTTCACCGTCATTTCCGGGTACACCGGCGGAAGCTCGGGCAAGTACCCGATCTTGCGCTTGGCCTCGAGCGGCTTTTCGCGCACGCTCGCTCCGTCCACCAGCACTTCGCCCGAAGTGGGCGGCAGGTAGCCCGTGATCAGCCTCATCGTCGTGGTCTTGCCGGCCCCGTTGGGACCCAGGAAGCCCACCACTTCGCCCGCGCTGGCGGTGAAGCTGACGTCCTGGACGGCGTGGAATGGACCGTAGTCCTTGCTCAAATGGCGCACTTCGAGCACTGGCGAGCACCTCCGAAAAACTCAGTATAGACGAATCCGGACCAAATTCGGTTTCAGAAGATCACGCCGGGATAGGACGCCGGGCCTGGGCCCTCCGCCTGCGCCTGGAACGCCGCCATGGTGCGCCGCAACCCCTCCTCGAGCGCGATCCGCGGCTCCCAGCCCAGCAGATGGCGCGCGCGCGTGATGTCGGGGCAGCGGCGCTTGGGGTCGTCCTGCGGCAGCGGGCGAAATTCGATCTGCTCCGGCCGCCCGGCCAGCCGGGCCACGACCCGCGCGAATTCCAGGATCGGCGTCTCGCGCGGGTTTCCGATGTTGACCGGATACGGATCCGCGCACTCCATCAGCCGCCGCAAGCCCTCGATTTGGTCTTCCACGTAGCAGAAGCTGCGGGTTTGGCTGCCATCGCCGAAGACCGTCAGCGCTTCGCCGCGCATTGCCTGCCCCACCAGCGCGGGCACCACGCGGCCGTCATCGAGGCGCATGCGCGGGCCATAGGTGTTGAAAATGCGGGCAATGCGCGTGGCAAGGCCGTGGCTGCGGTGAAACGCCATGGTCAGCGCCTCGGAGAAGCGCTTGCTTTCGTCATAGCAGGAACGCGGGCCGACCGGGTTGACATTGCCCCAATAATCCTCGCGCTGCGGATGCACGAGCGGATCGCCATAGGCTTCCGACGTGCAGGTGACCATGAAGCCCGCGCCCTTGTCGCGCGCCAGCTCGAGGCAATTCCAGGTGCCCACGCTGCCTGCGCGAAGGATTTCGAGCCGCAGCTTGGCGAAATCCACCGGGCTGGCGGGCGAGGCGAAATTGGCCACACGGTCCAACGGGCCGGTGATCGTCAGGGGCTCGCAGATGTCGCGGCGCTCGAAGCTGAAGCGGGGCTCGCGCGAAAGTTGCGCCAAGTTGGCTTCGCTGCCGGTCACCATGTTGTCCACGCAAATGACGCTGTGGCCTTCCGCGATCAAGCGATCGCAAAAATGCGAGCCGAGAAAGCCGGCGCCGCCGGCAACCATGATGCGCATCGGAATAAGGTAACATCGAAGGCTTCGCTTCTTCTTCGGGACGTTCCATGCCCACCGATCGCATCACCATCACGGGCGCGCGCCAGCACAACCTGAAGAACATCTCCGCCTCGATTCCGCGCGGCTCCTTCACCGTGATCACCGGCCTGAGCGGATCGGGCAAGAGCAGCTTGGCGTTCGACACGCTTTATGCCGAGGGCCAGCGCCGTTACGTCGAGACGCTTTCCGCCTACGCCCGCCAATTCCTCGACCAGCTCGAGCGCCCGGACGTGGACTCCATCGAGGGCCTCAGCCCGGCCATCGCCATCGAGCAGAAAACCACCAGCCGCAGCCCGCGTTCGACCGTCGGCACCATCACCGAAATTTACGACTACCTCCGCCTGCTTTGGTCCTCGATCGGAGCCCAGCACTGCCCGCAATGCGGCCAAGCCATCGTGCGGCAGTCGGCCGAACAGATTGTGGGCGCCGTTCTCGATTGGGGAGAAGCTGCCGCTGCATCGGGGCAAGAGCCCGCGCGCCTGATGATCCTGGCGCCCATCGTGCGCGGGCGCAAGGGCGAATTCCGCACCGAACTCCAAGCCCTGCCCCGCCAGGGCTTCTCCCGCATCCGCATTGACGGCGTCATGCGCCATCTCGACGAGTCCCCGCTGGGCGGCGATAAGCTCGACAAACGCAAGCCCCACACCCTCGAGGTCGTGGTGGACCGGATCATCCTTCGCCCCGGCGCATCCGTGCGCCTGGCCAATTCCATCGCCACCGCGCTCAAACTCGCCGACGGGCTGGTCACCGTGGTGCGCCTCGCGCCCCGCGCCAACGAATCCGGCGAGGAGCGGCTGTTTTCAGAAAAATGGGCCTGCTCGAATTGCGGCGTCAGCATGACCAAGCTCGAGCCGCGATCCTTTTCGTTCAACAGCCGCTATGGAGCTTGTGAGACCTGTGAGGGGCTGGGGTTCCAATTCGAATTTGATCCTGCCAAATTCATCACCCAGCCCAACCGCCCGCTGCTCGAGGGCGGCTTGGGCCCGGCCTCGAGCAACCAATTGCTGCGCCAGCAAGTACAGGCTTTCGCCGCCAGCCGCCGGATTCCGCTCGACCGTCCCTTCGCCGAGCTGAGCCCGAGGCACCGGCAATTGCTGGTCGAGGGCGATGGCGACTTCCGCGGCGTGAAGGGCCACCTTCAGGCGTGGCTCGAAGATACCAGCATGGAAGTCGCCCGCGATTGGCTCCTCGGCTTCACCTCGCCGGCGCGCTGTCCCAGTTGCCAGGGTGCGCGCCTGCGTCCCGAGAGCCTCGCCGTCCAGGTGGGCGGGCGGACGATCTCGGCCTTCACCGCGCTGCCGATCAGTGAAGCCGCAGCCGCGGCCTCCGCGCTCGAGCAGGGAATCCAGGCGCAGCCGCGCCAGCGCGCGGTCGCAGGCCGCCTCATCAGCGAAGTGCGCGAACGCTTGGGCTTTCTTCTCGAAGTTGGCCTCGGCTACCTCAGCCTCGATCGCCCCGCCGCCACGCTCTCGGGCGGCGAGGCTCAGCGCATTCGCTTGGCCGGCCAAATTGGTTCGCGGTTGCGCGGGGTGATGTACGTGCTCGACGAGCCTTCAATCGGGCTGCACCCGCGCGACAACGGGCGCTTGCTGGCATCGCTCACCCGCCTGCGCGATTTGGGGAACACCCTTCTCGTGGTCGAGCACGATCGCGAGACGATCGAGCGCGCGGACTACATTCTCGACCTCGGCCCCGGCGCCGGCCGATTGGGCGGCGAGCTGGTCGCCCAAGGCACGCCGGCCCAGGTCGCCGCCGTCCCCGCCTCGCTTACCGGCGCCTACCTCGCCGGACGCGATCAGGTGCCGATGCCTGCAACCCGGCGCACGGTGGAAGCGGGCCGCGGAATCACCGTGGTGGGCGCCCGCGCGCACAATCTCCGCAATATCACGGTCTTCTTCCCTGCCGCCGTGCTCATCCTCCTGACCGGCGTCTCCGGCGCCGGCAAGAGCACCTTGGTGGATGACATCCTCTACCCCGCCCTCGCCGCCCGCTACTTCCGCGCCCTCGCCGCCCCAGCCGAGCACGACCGCATCGAGGGCGCTGAGCATTTCGACAAGGTCATCCGCATTGACCAGGATCCGATCGGCCGCACGCCGCGCTCGAATGCCGCCACCTACACCGGCCTGCTCACTCCCATCCGCGACCTCTTCGCCCAGCTTCCAGAGTCGCGGGCGCGCGGCTATGCGCCCGGCCGGTTCAGCTTCAACGTTCGGGGCGGACGCTGCGAGTCTTGTCAGGGCGATGGGCAGAAGCGGATCGAAATGAACTTCTTGCCCGACGTGTACGTGCGCTGCGACGTTTGCCGCGGCCGCCGCTACAACCTGGAAACGCTTTCGGTGCTGTTCAAGGGCCGCTCCATCGCCGACGTGCTCGAAGCCACGGTGGAAGAGGCGCGAGAACTATTTGAGAACGTCCCGCAAGTCCGCGACAAGCTCGAAACCCTCAGTCAAGTCGGCCTGGGCTATCTCCACCTTGGCCAGAGCGCCACCACCGTGAGCGGCGGCGAAGCGCAGCGCATCAAGTTGGCCCGCGAGCTCAGCCGCCGGCAAACCGGCCGCACCCTCTATTTGCTCGACGAGCCTACGACAGGCCTGCACTTTGAAGATGTCAAGCACCTGCTTCGGGTCCTGCAAGCGCTGGTGGATCTGGGCAACACCGTGCTCGTCATCGAGCACAATCTCGATGTCATCAAAGCCGCCGACTGGATCATTGATCTCGGGCCTGAAGGCGGAGCCGGCGGCGGCCGCCTCGTGGCCCAAGGAACTCCGGAGCAGGTTGCGAAGGTGAATCAAAGCCTTACCGGAAAGGCGCTGAAGGCAGCATTCAGCGCTCAGCATTCAGCACTCAGCCGTTAGCAGGAGGCCGCAGGCGGTTGTTGGCCCCTCCAACTCGTGCGTGAAGACTGCGCTTGTGACCGGTTCGGGGGGGCTGATCGGCTCGGCCTGCGCCGAACTGCTGTGCCGCGAGGGATGGCGCGTTGTGGGCGTGGACAACGATCTGCGCGCTTGGTTCTTTGGTCCCGGGGGCAGCACCGCCGCCGTGGTCCGCGCTCTGTGCGAGCACCGCGGCTACGAGCATTGCAATTTGGATCTTCGCGACCGCGCCGGCGTTGCCGCCCTGGTGCGGCGGACCCGCCCTCAATTCATCATCCACGCCGCAGCTCAGCCTTCGCATGACAAGGCGGCGGAGATTCCATTCGCGGATTTCGACGTGAACGCCGGCGCAACCCTCAACCTGTTGGCGGCGGCGCGCGAATCCGCGCCGGAAGCGCCCTTCTGCTTCACCAGCAGCAACAAAGTCTACGGCGATCGCCCGAATCAGATTGCGCTTCGCGAGCTGGACACGCGGTGGGACTACGCCGATGGCCGCGATGGCATTGCCGAAGATTGCTCGGTGGACCAGTGCCTCCATTCGCTTTTCGGCGCCTCGAAGCTCGCCGCCGACGCGCTGTGCCAGGAATACGGCCGCTACTTCGGCATGCCCATCGGCATCTTCCGCGGCGGCTGCCTCACCGGCCCGCAGCACGCCGGCGTGGCGCTGCATGGCTACCTCAATTACATCGTTCGCTGCGCGGTGCTTGGCGAGCCCTATCGGATTCATGGCCACCGCGGCAAGCAAGTGCGGGATCAAATCCACGCTGACGATGCGGCCGAACTGTTCCTGCAATTCTTCGCCTCGCCGCGCATGGGCGAGGTCTACAACCTGGGCGGCGGCCGCGCCAACAGCATCTCCGTCTTGGAGACGATCGCTGCCCTGGAGCAGCGCGGGCATACGCTTCGATATCAGTACAGCGACCAGCCGCGCCGCGGCGACCACATCTGCTACATCTCGGATTTGACCAAGCTCCGCGCCCATTTTCCGCGGTGGCAAATCCAGCGCCCGTTGCCTGCAATCTTCGACAAGATCATCGCCCGCTATGTCGGCGCCGCCGCATGCCGCGCTGCGTGAGGAGTCTCTACTTCGAGGCCGGATTCCATTGCGCGGCAACGTTGGCCTCAACCAGGGGCCGCAGGACGTCGCTGGGCAGCTTTCGGGCGCGGCTCGCAGCGAGATCGAAGTCGAGCTTGGCCGCGGCCGCGTAGACCCCAACCGCATTCGAGGTTTGGACCGGCTGGGAGCCGAGCTGCGAAGCCAAGAACCGCTGGTTCTGCTGCATCTGGCCGGGCGCAGGTTGGTCAGGCGGGTCGAGCGGAAGGGACCGGAAAAGGGCCTCGAAATCGGCCGCGTCCGCATCGGCCAGGTCAAGCGCGCGCAGCATCAGGCTGCGGGCATCGGCGCTGTTGCCCAGCTTCTGTTCCGCCAGTGCCAGTCTGGCGGCGGTCGCGACGTTGTAGCTTTGTTTCAAAAAATCGCCGTCGCTCGCCATTGTGGCTGCGTCGCTAGCGGCTTGGCGTGCAATTTCGGGCTGGGTGTCGGCCTCGGCGCTGGCCACCGCCGCAAGCGCGCGGAAGCGGTCGAGCGGGTCGGCTTGCCCGAATGCGAATTGGAGCGCGCCGCCGGGATCGGTCTTGGCCATTTCTTGGGCAGCAAATTGCGGCGGCGTGCCGCGCCGCTCGACAAATTTTCCGTTGCTGCCGACATCGCCATACCTCGGGGCAGGCGCGGCCGCAACCACCAGTGCCGGGAAACGGGCTGCAAGCTCATCTGCCTTGTCGGCATCAATCGTCTTGAGCAAGGCAAGGAGTTTCGAGGCCGAGCTGGTATTGACGCCGCGCGTGTCGCTGCCGGTGCGGGTGAGAAACGCGATCAGGCTGGATTCCAATTCCGCATCGAGCTGGGGCGCGAGCTCGTGGCCGCCGGCCAGCGCCTCGAAGCCGCCGGTGAGGCCAAAGTTGATGAGGTCAGTCTCCTTCGCCGCCGCCGTATAAATGCCGCGCAGCAATTGATTGCGCGTGATGGGATCGCCGTCCGCGGATTTGGCCAAGGCCAGCGCGGCTTGATAGGGAAAACTGCCCGACTGCGCGCACTCTTGCACCAGAGCCGCAGTTCGCGCCAGCGGCCATTGCCTGGCGGCGCTGACCAGCACCCAATCGTACATGTTGCTGCGCGCCACATCGCCGCGCTGGGCCAGCGCCAAGGCGGCGTCGAGCTCATGCTGGCGCACGAGCGCAATCACCGAGCCCAGTTCGGTTTGGCTCTTGAGGTACAGATTGAAGCCGCGCGGGGGCAAATCGAGAGCCATTTGAAACAGCGTCCCGTAGTCCGCGATGGCTTGCTTGGGGAAGACGCTCAATTCCAGCCCGACGATGCTCGACATCACCACCGGCCGATCCTCCTCCGGGATGGGGTCAAGGCCGGCCTTGGCTTGCTGAAACAGAAACTGCGCCGTGTTCGGCGCAGAGGCGGGCGCCTGGCCGTAAAGCACAATGCCGAAACTAATGCAGGCCAGCAAACAATTCCGCATAAATGCCGATCCCTTTCCAGAGATAATCGAGCCTCAGGTTCTCGTTCGCCGCGTGCTGGTTGTCGTCGTAGTTGGCGATGGGCACGCCGATCACCGGCGTGCGGTTCGAGCCCTGGAACAAATACATCGGGATGCTCCCACCCATAATCGGCAGCCGGACGATCTTGGCGCCCGCCGCCTTTTCCACCAAATCCGCGACCTCGCGGCCGAAGGGAGCGTCCGTCGGCACGCGCGCCGCGGGGTAACCGGGGCCCCATCGCATCAGGATCAGCTTGGGGTGCCCGCGCCGCATGGCGGCATCGGGCGGTTGACCGATGATCGTGTACCCTTGCTGCCGCACGAAAGCCTCAACTTCTGCGCGCACATGCTCGGGAGTTTGATCGGGCACCAGGCGGAAATCGAGCGAAGCGGAGGCTTCGGTCGAGATTACGTTCGCCGCGCCGGCTCCCACAAAGCCCCCCGAAATGCCGCGAATGTTCAATGCGGGCTGGGCAATCTGCTCGGCAAGCGACTTGTGCCCGCCTTCGGTGTGTCCAAGCGCGAGCGCTTGGGCCAGCGTCCGGTCGTAATTCGGCATCGCCGCGATGGCGGCGCGATCGGCGGCAGAGAGCGGACGGACGTCGGCATAAAAACCAGGAATCAAAATCCGGGCGTCGCCGTCGCGCATGCTGGCGAGCAGGCGCGTCAGCATGGCGATCGGGTTGGGCGCCCAGTTGCCGTAGTGTCCGTCATGCAGCGCGCGGCCGGGGCCATAGACCGTAAGCTCCAAATCCGTGACCCCGCGCGCGCCAAAAAAAACCTGCATCGCTCCGCTCTGGTGGACGGGGCCGTCGCAAAGCACCCAAGCGTCGGTCTTCAACTTGGCCGCGTAGGTGGCGAGGATCTGCGCCAAGTGAGGCGAACCCGCTTCCTCTTCGCCTTCAAGGAAAACTCGCAGGTTGACGCGCGGTCGCCTGCCCTCGGCCCGCAGCGCTTCGAGCGCGGCTGCGAAGCCGAATACGGCGGCCTTGTCATCGCCTGCCGAACGCGCCCAGATGCGGCCGTCCCGAACCACGGGCTGGTAGGGCGGCACCTTCCAATCCTGGGGATGCACCGGCTGGCCGTCGTAATGGGCGTAGAAGGTGACGGTGCGAGCCGCGCCGGGCGCGGCGGCGTCCAAGCGTCCGTAAATGACGGGCGGCGCGCCCGGCACGGTGAGGCGCTCGGTGGCGACGCCTTGGGCCTCATAGAGCTTTTCGATCGCAGCCGCATTGCGCTCGATATTGGCCGCATCGCCGGCTTGGTTCGGAATTGCCAGCAGATTGGAGAAGCCTTGCGTCAGCTCCCGCTCGTGCTGTGCGATCCAGCTGGATGTTCCTTGCGAACTGAGCCCTGCGGCGAGCAGTGCCGCCATGCCCGCGATTCGTGCCGCCCGCGCTGTCCATTGTGCGTTCTTCACTTGATTTCCACCCCGACCGGACCGAAGGTCGAGGTCGCGCCGTGCACGGCTTCTTGCACGACCACAGTCAACTTGTAGATGCCGGGCGGTGAAATCAATGGAAGCGCCGCTTTGAGTCCGTCGCGGGCGAAACGCCTGCGAGAAGCTCCGTCGAGGTTCAGCTCCATGTCGCCCTCGCGTCCGACAACTTGCGTGCCCGCCGCATCGCGCAGCACCGCGACGAAACGCAACCGTTCGCGGCTCATGCCGTGATCCTTCACCATGGGCAGCGCGGCTGCATCGAGAACAACCAGGGGGCGAAGCCCATGGGGAGTGCCGGCGGCATCGGCCTCGGCGGAGGTTAGGGATTGCAGCACCAGCTTGGCGGGCAGCTCGCTCATGCTGCCGCCGTTCAGCGCCCGATTGAACTTAGCCTCGGACGCGTCCGCATCCACGCCCGTGGCCAACTCGAGCGGCGCGAAGTAGCCGTTGCGGGCGGCAACATGGCCGCTGCGGTGGCCTGTAAGCACGACCTGGATTTGGTGCAGTTTCCCGTCGGCGCGCCACGGCATCGGGCTGAAGCCGATGCGGTAGCTGATTTCCGGTCCGTCGGCAAGCCGATTCCACGCATCAGAATATTGGTTGCGGTTTTCGATCAGCGTGCCGCCGGTGTCTTCCGCCAATTGATTGAGTACGCCGGCGTTCTCGCTCCAATGGCTGAGACCGGCATCCGGGTCAACGCCCGCGGCGTCAATGGAGCTGATCTGGATTCCAGCCCGCAGCGCCAACTCAATCAGATCGTCGACGCGTTGGGTGAGCAAGCTGCCAAATTCCATGAACGCCACTTGGAATCCGCTGGATGCCATCACAATCGTGCGGTTGCCCGGTTGATCGGCAGCGTAGCGGAGCGCGGATTCCAGGCCGTCGAGCGTGCGCGCGGAATACAACTCCTGGAATTCCGCGTTCATGTCGCTGAGATGCATGGGCAGGCCGCGCCGCGCTCGGTGTCTGGCCGCACTGGCAACTCCGGAACGGCTCATCACCGCCCGGATCGCCGCTGCGGCCGCAGCGCGATCATGGGTGAAATCGAGATCGCCGCTTTGCGAGGTGGTGCGCACCGAGAAGCGATCCCCGGAATTGGTGTTCATCGCGAGGTAGTCCAGCGCGCCCCGGCGCACAAAGCCGAGCGCGCCAGGCGGCGTATTGAGGTCGTCGAAGAGGAGCAAGACCGAGCGCGGCGGGCGCCGTGCAGCCGCGTCCTGCGTCGCGCCGGGTGCGGGAATTGCGCCGGAGGGCGCAGCCGCGTTGGTATCCACCGCGAAGGCCGCCACCGTCTGCGGCTTCCCGTCGTCTTTAATCAGAAAGTCGCTGGAGGTCAGGCCGCTGATCGTGCGCCCTTGGGCATTCGTGACGATGACCGGCACCTCGACCAGCTTGCGCTCGGAGCTGAAATGAAGGCCCGGCGAGAAGGGACGCGCGGAAAGGATTATTTCGCCCTGCTGACCCGCGGCGCCCACTGCGAGCAGCAAACAAGATCCTAGGCAGAGATATCCCCTCACCGGCCCAGTCTAGCATCGGGCAGTTACGGCATGCGCTTATGGAACTGGCCGGCGGCCATGATCATCGCGAGATTCTTCCCGCCTGCCGCTAGCAGCCCGATGTCGTGCAGCGGGTTGCCGTTGACGACCAGCAAATCGGCCGCGGCGCCCGGCTTGATGCACCCGAGCCGGCCGCTTTGGCCGAGCAATTCGGCGTTGATGCTGCACGCCGAGCGCAGGATCTCGGCTGCGGGCAGCGCCTGGGCGCGAAGGCTGAATTCGCTGCTCTGGCGCACGTGCAGCGGGCCCAGCAGATCGGTGCCGAGGCCCATCTTGACGCCGGCTGCGCGCATGATGCCCAGCCCGGCCATGGCCCGGTCGCCGATGCGTTTCAGTTTCTCCTGCGCCGGCGCCGGGAGGCCCAGCTCGGCGCCCTTCTCCAGCAGCGCGAAGAAGGTCGCCATGGTGGGAACCACGTAGGCGCCGCGCTCCGCCACGAACTCGGCAGTGGGCTGGTCAATCAGCGTGCCGTGCTCGATGGTGCGCACGCCCAGCGCCGCGGAGCGGCGCACGGCCTCGGCAGGATGGCAGTGCGTGGCCACGTAGGCCCCGGCG
>DATNED010000198.1:0-2875 GCA_035553115.1 Terriglobales bacterium
ATTGCGTCATGCGCCCGGCGCTGTCCCACTGGTAATTGTCGCTGTCCTTCGACCCCAGCGTCAACGAGGTCAGGCCGAAGGCCGAGTAGATGGCCGCGGTCGCAGGCGGCTGGCCGCTGGCGCCCACCGTCGTCCACCGACCCTCCCCGTCCTATCCATAGGTGATCACCGGCACGCCCGGCGCTGAAAGCGTCGCCGCAGCGCCGTTGGCGAAATAAGTTGCCGCCACGCCATTGTAGGCACCGCTCGTCGCCGGCGCCAACTGCCAGGTCTCGGCCACTTGGCCGAGTGCGGTGTAGCAGGCGTTTGTCAGCCGCCCACGGCGCGCCAGCCAATATACAGAACAAAATCCCGGTGACCACATAGCCAATTCCGCTCGCCAATTGGCGTGATCGTTCGATCCTGGGGGATTTAGCCGGGAAAAACAGATTTCTCCCGTACCTGAGCACGTGATAGCTTGCATAAAGTGCGAGGGCCACCGCGCCAACAAGAAGCATAAGCCACCACTGCCGTCCAAATTAGCGGTCGAGTGGCAGGCAGGCAGCTGAAAACAACCGGGTAAACGGATGCCTGACGTTCTGCTGGGTTGAGGCCCCCTGGGGCACGGCGGGGCGATTTTCGGAATGGGGCGATTGGTGCTGTCCCAGTTACGGTTGGTTGGCGGCGGCTGACTGCTGGGTTTGGTGCTGGATGGGCATGCGATGCTTGTTGTTTTGCCAACTGGGCCGGGCGCACCAACCACCTCGACTTTGCCGCCTCCACCGTCGCCGCCATCTACAAGGAACGCTGGCAGATCGAGTTGTTCATCAAATCGCTCAAGCAGCTTTGCAAGATCAAAACCTTCGTCGGCACCATGGTGAGGAACACCAGTTCGCGCTGGCCGGCTTCGTCCCAGAATGCGATGCGGCGGCAGAAGACCGGGCGGCCGTGGCGCAGCAGCGCGAGCAGATTCGACAGCGCCCAGCTGAAGGTGCTCTTGAGTTGCAGGAAGCGGACCAGGAGCACCGGTTCAAGGAGGATGTCTCACTTCGGCAATGTG
This sequence comes from Terriglobales bacterium, assembly GCA_035553115.1. Lineage (GTDB taxonomy): Bacteria > Acidobacteriota > Terriglobia > Terriglobales > SCQP01 > SCQP01. Next base: position 1,040 of record DATNED010000198.1, read on the forward strand.
GCTTTTACACAGGCCCACATCACCGTAGCAGAGGCGTCCGCCGTTTTCACGCCCCCTGCATGCCCCGACCGCGCCGATTCAAAAAGCTAATTCGGACGGAAGTGATAAAACACAACCACCCTAATTTCCGGCGGCGATCCCTCTCGCGGCCGCGGCCGATTTGCCTGGGTGAGGCAAAATCGAGGCATGGTCGGGACGGCACGCGGCGATCTTCGGTATTGGTCTTTCTTCCATATGTCTTTAAATCCGCGCCCTGCGCGCCAGCACTCCGCACCTGGCCCATCCGCTTTGGTTTGCCTTATTTATCTCGTCGACCTGCGACAGCTCCGCCGCGTTCCCGATCTCCCCGCCGAAGCGCGTCGCGACGCTCCGCCGGGTAGCGCCGAAAACAAATTGCGTTCCAACAAATCTTCATGGCGCCGCCGAGGAATGGCAACGCGAGAACCAGGAATACTGCTCTCGCGCCCAACGGACCTGACGGGACCACCCCGAACGCCACAATCGCCACGCCCGGGCTGGCGAACACCATCGCTAGCAGCACCATCCCAAGCCGCTGCATGAACGAAGCAGCAATCGAACCCTTCCAAAGAAAAGCGTCCACACGGGCGCCGCCAGCGACAATTCCCGCTGGAGTGGCGTAATCTTCGGGCGCACTTGCTCCCGTTGTTCTACGACGATCCGCTCGTGTTCTTTTATCCATCCTGCCCTTAGGCCACGCGTGTACCGGTTGCCGCGCCAGTTCCCCGCCGTTCGCCCAGAAGTCTCGCTATGAGCGCGCCAATCGAATAGGCTGCGGACGTATAGAACGGCAACGTTACACCGAGCTGCTGATAACATCCAGAACTTATATTGCAGCCCGTCCCTAAATACAAGTTCACAGAGTCGGCAATAGAGGCGGGTGAGCCGATCACACAAATCGCCAGAATGACCGACGGGAGAACCCACATGTACTGCATCAGGCGCTGATTCAACCAAAGGAAAAGCGTACAGCCTGCTGCTAGCCCGAGGCTGATCTGGATTGGATAGAACGGTCCTCCGACGAGAATCAAGCGAAAATGCGGGCCGGGAAACAGCGAAAGCGTGGCGAAGGCTGCGAGCGCACTCACGCCGACGGCGCTGACGGCTTGGTGCAGCAGATAGGCACCTACGAACCGGGCGACGCGTGAGATGCGTAGCCTCGCGGAGGAGGAACCGCTTGGGTTTTTCATCTCCGCTCCTTAGGCCATGCGGTGAACACATTGACAATGCATTGAAACGCGCCAGCAGCGACCGCTGTCCCGCCGGCCGTGCGCTCAGGGACGTCACGTGGACCGCCGAATGGCACCGGTTTTCCTGTCCGCGCTGGCCCTACGGGCGTGCCCTGCCCTGATGGAGTTCCCGGCGGGTTATCCTTGGAATCTCCTGGCGGCTGCTCGACGCCGATGGGCTTCGCGTCCTCAGGTGGCAGCCCGGAGAGGCATGCTACGACGAGCGCTACCTTGCCCCATGTCGAGAGCGGCTTCGCACCGAATCCGCCGCCCGACGCACCGGGAGGCTTAACCTGGTTCGGAGGGTTGGACTTTGCTGGCGCTTGGAATCCGTCGGCGCCCCAGGCAACGCCTCCACCGCCGCCACCCCCGCCTCCGAGCGGGACGAGCAGCTCCTCCCCGCCCCACATCCAGCCCCAGGGGTCGCAATGCGGGTTCTGGTTCCAGTCGTCGGGGCCACACGGAATGATCTCGAAGTCAAGCCCTTCCGGGTCCACGTTCTCGAGCGGCGCGCCGCCGGTATAGCCGTAGCGGTTCAGCGTCTGCGGGTTGGTCAAATCCGCCGCGGCGATCCCGGACGGGTCCGGCG
>DATNED010000199.1:0-4748 GCA_035553115.1 Terriglobales bacterium
CGGGACGGAAGAGGATTTCGCCGAGTACGCCGAGCTGTTCGGTGTGCTCGAGGACAAAGCCGGGCGGCTGGTGGTGAACGGATTTCCGACCGGGGTGGAGGTGACGAGCGCGATGGTGCATGGCGGGCCGTATCCGGCGACGTCGCTGCCGTCGAGCTCGGTGGGCACGCGCGCGATCACGCGCTTCACGCGGCCGGTGTGCTACCAGGATGCGCCGCAGGCGGCGCTGCCGCAGGAGCTGCGGGATGGGAATCCGCTGCGGATCGCGCGGCTGGAGGAGGGCAAGATCGTGGTTGGAGCTTAGGTCTTAGGTTGGCGCGGGGCTCGCGCGCCGCGGGCGTTGCGAATCCGGCAGCAGGCCCGGCCTCTATTTCAGCCGGCGCTTCTCGACCAGGTCGCGCAGGGAGCGGCCGGCGTGGCGGACGTGGGCGTCGAGGAGCGTGCAGGCGGCGTTGATGTCGCGGGCGCGGCAGAGCTCGAGCAGGCGCTGGTGCTCCTCGACCGCGCGCTCGCGGCCTTGCGTAAGGAAGAGCTGGAGGCGGGTATAGCGCTCGCCGTTGTTGTTGATGGTGCGCAGGACGGCCTTGAACTGGGGCAGGGTGGCGCCGGCGTAAAGGGCGGCATGGAACTGGGAGTTGAGGCGGCCCCAGGCGCCGACGGATTCGGAGTGGGCGAGCTCGGCGCGGAAGCGGTCTTGCACGGCGGCGGCGGCGGCGAAGTTGTCGTCGGTCAGATGCGGGATGGAGGCGCGCAGGACCTCGCCCTCGAGCACGGCGCGGATCTGGAACAGCTCCTCGATCTCGGCCGGGGCGAGCACCGAGACCACGGCCCCGCGATTGGGGTTGATGTTGATCAGACCCTCGGCGAGGAGCTCGCGGAAGGCCTCGCGCACCGGAATGCGGGAGACCTGGAACTCGGCGGCGATCTCATCCTGACGCAGTTGTCCGCCCTCGGGCAACTCGCCCAGGATGATCTTGTCGCGCAGCTTGTCGGCCACGGCCGAAGCGAGCGACTGCCGAGGAATCGGTGTCGGAGGCACCCCGACAGTATAGACCGGCGATTTTCGCGGGGCGGGGGGCGGTGTAGAGTGGGCACATGCACCGCTCTGCCCTGCTCATTGCGCTGGCGTCTGCTTGTGTCGCGGCGGCCCAGGTTCCGGCCTCGATGTATTCCTCGCTGCAGTGGCGGCTGATCGGGCCGCTGCGCGGGGGCAAGGCCACGGCGGTGGCGGGCGTGGCCGGGAACCCCGCGGTCTACTACATGGGCACCGCCGGGAGCGGGGCTTGGAAGACCAGCGATGGCGGGCGCACCTGGCAGTGCATCAGCGACAGCGCGCGGCTCACCGGCATCGGCGCGGTGGCGGTGATGCCGGTGACGGGCAAGCCGGCGGTGGTCTATGTGGGCGCCAGCGGCGGCGGTCCGAGCGCGGGATTGTACCGCTCCGAAGACGGCGGCCGGACGCTGGCGCTGGTGGCGCTGGGCGGGCATGCGGTGAGCGCGATCACGATTGATCCGCGCGACCCGAACCAGGTGCTGGCCGCGGCGACCGACACCGGCGTGGTGCGCAGCGGCGATGGCGGCAGGAGCTGGACCACGGTTCTGGCAGCGGCGGACGCGGGCGGGGGCGCAGTGGCGCTGGCGCCCTCTCCCGATGACGCGCGCGTGGTATACGCCGGAGTGCGGGCGGCGTTCGGCGGACGCGGGGCGCGCGCGGGCGGCGGTGCGGGACGCGGGGCAGCCGCGCCGGCGCCGAACGATCCGCCGGTGTTCCGCTCGCACGACGGCGGCAAGACGTGGACCAAGACCGCCGGCAATGGGCTGCCCGCCAGCCGACGCGGGACGATCGGGCTCGCGGTCGCGCCCGGGCACCGCGGGGATCAGGTTTTCGCCTATGTGGCGCAGGGGGTGTTCCGGTCCGATGATGGCGGCGGGCACTGGAAGCGCGCGACGGATGACCCGCGGCTGATCGGCGGCGGGCAGTTCTTCCATATCTACGTTTCGCCGGTGGACGACACCGTGCTGTACGCGATGCAGACCTCGGTGTACCGCTCGACGGACGCCGGCAAGACCTGGGAGTCGTTCACCGGCGCTCCGAGCGGCGACGACTTCAACGCGCTGTGGATCGACCCCAGCCGGCCGCTGGACATGGCGCTGGCGGTGGATCAGGGGACCGAGATCAGCATGAACGGCGGCAAGAGCTGGACGACGTGGTACAACCAGCCCACCGGGCAGATGTACAACGTGTCGGTGGACCAGCGCTTCCCCTTCTTTATGTACGCCTCGCAGCAGGATTCGGGCACCGTGGCGGTGCCGATCCGAGGCAACGACGGCGAAATCAGCTACCGCGACTGGTACACCACCAACGGCTTCGAGACGGCCCGGATCACGCCCGATCCGCTGCACGCCAACATTCTTTACGTCACCGGCTGGTACGGCAGCGTGCTGCGCGTGGACCACAGCACCGGGCAGACCGTGCACGTGTTCGAGCGCAACGCGCAGTACCGGGAGTCGGGCTCGCCGTACATGGAGTTTTCGCCGCAGGATCCGAGCACGCTGTACCTGGCGACGCAGTATGTGCTCGAAACCCAGGATGCCGGGATGCACTGGAAGGCGATCTCGCCCGACCTGACCGGCGGCGGGCGCGGGGCAATTTCGACCCTGGCGCCGTCGCCACGGCAGGCGGGCGAGATTTGGGCGGGAACGTCGGATGGCCGGGTTCAGCTCACCCAAGATGGCGGTGGCCATTGGAGGAACGTGACGCCGGCGGGGGCGGAAGGGGCGATCACCATGATCGAACCCGGGCGGGCCGAGGGCGAGACGGCGTATGCGGTCCTGGCCGGACGGCGGGGGTTTGGCCGGGGCGGCGCCCCGGCCGCGGCGAGCGCAGTGCCGGCGCCGCCGCGAATCGAGCGCACTTCCGACAATGGTAAGACTTGGGTGGCGGCGGACGCCGGATTGCCGACGGGCGCGGTGCATGCGGTGCGGGAGGACCCGGTGAACCCGGAGCTGCTCTTCGCGGCGATGGACAGCGGTGTCTACGTTTCATTCGACGATGGTCGTAATTGGGGGCCGCTGGAGCTGAATTTGCCGGCGGCGTCGTGCCGCGATCTGGCTATTGAGCAGAACACGCTGGTGGTTGCGACGTACGGGCGGGGGTTGTGGGCGTTGGACGACATCGGTTCGCTGCGACAAATGTCGGGAGTTGGAGCTCGCGCAGTGCAGTTTTTCGCTCCCACGCCGGCGATCCGTCTGCAATGGGACACGTATACGGACACACCGCTGAACCCGGAGACGGCGACTTCGCCAAACCCGCCCGATGGCGCGATTCTCGACTACTACCTGCCCAGCGTGCCGCAGGGGCCGATCAAGCTACAGATTTTCGATGGGCAGGGGAATTTGGTGCGGGAGTTTTCAAGCGCAGGCGAAGAGCGGCTGCCCTACAAGATCAACGTGCCGGATTATTGGCTGGCACCGCCGAGCCTGCTGCCGAAGCACGCGGGGCTGAACCGGTTCGTGTGGAATTTGCGGTATCCGGACCCGCCGTATCTGCTGTACACGTACTTCGGGATTCACACCAACTATTACGAGTACACGCTGGCGGACCACGCCATCCCTGGGAACACGCCCTGGCATGAGCCGCAGGGGCCGATGGTGCTGCCGGGCACGTACATGCTGAAGCTGACGGTGAACGGGCAGACGAGCACGCAACCGCTGACCGTGACGCTCGACCCGCGCGTGACGGGCGTGAGCCAGGCGGATCTCGAACGGCAACTGGCGGTGGCGCAGGAGTTGGTGGCGGGGCTCAAGGGTACGACGCAGGGGTACGACGCGATTGCCGCGGCGGCCAAGGCGCAGCCAGAGCTGCAGAAATACGCCGACCAGTTGGGGACGATTGACCGGGATCAGGCTCGGATTCTGATCGGGGTGACGCAGGCCGATGCAGCGCCGGGAGCGGAAGTCGTCGAGACGGCGAACGAGCTGTGCCAGCGGTTCAATGCCGCGGTGGCAAGCTGGAACCTGGCCAAGCCGGAAGGCGCGGCTGCGCTTCAGGCATTGGGCTGCTCGTCTTCTTCTACTAAGACGGAACTATATTTACAAAGAGAAAAACAGTAGCAGTAGAGGGGATAAAATTGCGGAAAACGAAGCTAACGCCTTTTCCGCCAACTTATTGCCAGGAGCCATGCCGGTGGGAAACGGGTTGAAGATGTGGACGGCTGCGGGAGGCTGCGGCGGAATGCACCGGGCGCACAGATGAGCGACAGGAAATTCACACCCGGTGCACAGGCGGTGACGAAAACCCTTGGCGCGGCGTGCGGTTTGCTCTTGCTCTGTTTGGCGGCGGCGCAGGCACCCTTCCAGATCGTGACCACGCACTTGCCGGAGCCGCGCGCGGGAAGGCCATACCGGGCGCAGCTTTTCGCGCAGGGAGGGACGCCGCCGCTGAATTGGCGAATCCTGGGCGACAAGCCGGAGTGGTTGAGGCTGGATCCGGCGACGGGCCGGCTGGCCGGGGTGCCGCCCAATGGCCGGCCGTTCTCGATCGTGGTCGAGGTGCGGGACGCCGGCTCGCCGGCGCTGGTCGAGACGCGGCAACTGCCGACGTCGCTGGGCCCGCCGCTGGATTTGGAGTGGGTCGAAGCGCCGCGGGCGGAGGGCGACCATTTGGCCGGATCGGTCCAAGTCGGCAATGGCGGGAACAGCAGCCAAACGGTGACCGTGATCGTGGAGGCGGTGAACGAGACGGGCAA
>DATNED010000200.1:0-4944 GCA_035553115.1 Terriglobales bacterium
ATCTGGTCGGTCGAGAGGCGTTGCATAGCCAAACACTGCCGCAGGAAGTTGAAAATAAATCACTTATGCACGATGGTTCGGCCCGTCGCGCGTACGCCCGTCTTGCTTCCCACCTGAATTTCATCACTCGCAATCGAAAAAGTCAAGGGATCCCCGCTGATTTTGCCCTGTTCGGCATCCAAAATGCTGGGAGTTCCGCCACTCATCCGAATTTGTCCGGTTCCGAACTCGTAGTCCACGGTTTCCGCCGTCCCGCGACGGCGAGGTTGATCAAGCCTCACGCCTTGGCTTGCCACCGCCCGCTCCAAACCCCCCGGGCGCAAATACACCTCGAGTCTCGGTGCCTCAAGTCTCGAGCTCCCCTGCTGCATCGTCACCCGGCCGGTATATACCGCCTCACGAATGGCCGCCTCATATTCCAACCTAGCCGCCACCACCGTCACCGCTCCTTGGCCCTTGGACTGCTGGGTTGAGGTCAATACGTGACCTTCCGCCAAGAGCTGCTGGCGATCGGCGTCCACCCGCAGGGAATCCGCCCGCAAGAGGTTCGGCGCTTGCATCACCCTGACGCCCCCGGTGAAGACCGCAACGCCGTTCGCCTTCTGCGCGCCCTTGCTGCGCCCGCTCCAGGTCATCGCTTTGGCGCTCACCGCAACCGGCTGGCGGGCGTTGGCGCTGGGCAGCGCAGCGTTGCCCGCGCCCGCGCCCGCAAGCATGCTTACGGAAACCCCGTCCAACACGGTCATCCGTTCGTTGCCGTCGGGAGCGGAGAAAAATGTCAATGCCGGAGCGCTCAAGCGCGTGCTCGCGTCCCCTGCCACGACGTGGCCGGTGCACACTGCGGTGCCAGACCTGGCGTCGTAATTGACGGCGTCGGCGCTCAGGTGGCGCCCGCCTTGCGCAAGCTGCACGTGACCGTGCGCGACCGCGGTAGCCAATAGCGCCCTGCTGCTCCCCGCAGCGGTTGCAAAACGCAGGTCCAGCGACCCGGAGCGAAGGCTTCCAGCCTGTTCTCGCGCATCCACGTTGCCTTGCGCCCGCACCCGACTCGGCTGCTGTCGCGCATCCAATTCGATGGTTGCTTTGTCTGCTTCCGCCTCATCCGTCCCGCGCTGCACATGCGCGCGCCCTGCGGCGCTGGCAATCTCGCTCAGGCGCGGAACAGTTGTGCCGGCGGAGTTGTCCGCGCGCGCAAAGGTGAAATCCAGCTCCGGCGCCGCCAGCATTGCGGGCTCCGCTCCCGCAAGATCGAGGCGCGCATTCTGGCTCGCGATCAAGCGCTGAAGGTTGCCGTCGGCGTCCACTTCGAACCTCATCTGGCCGGCTGCCAGGCTCCGGTCGCCTTCCGGCGCCTTCACGCTGGCTTTCACGCCCCCGCTCAACTCCAAGCCGCTCAGCGTCTGGTATCCATCGTCGGCAAACGTCGCGTGCACCTGTTGCGCCTGCGCGTTGATCATTCCGTCCGCCCGGCTCTCACTTGCAGCCACGTCGCCCGTCGCCCTGAAATCGCTTAGCGTCTGGTCCGAACGCACGCGCAGGTCCATGCTCGCTGCGCGCAGCGACTCTGGGTCTTGTTCCAAATGGACGTCGCCCTCGAGGTGCACTTTGGCGGCGTCGCTTGCGCCGGCCTCGCGCTCGATCCAGGCCGTCTGGCTATGCAGCAGCAAATCCGGCCGCCCAGTGCGATTCCAGCGCAGCGCGATGCCGCCGGCGAAGGCCGCGCGTCCGCCGTGGCTGTCGAGGGTGGCCGACCCGGCGCTGCCCTTCGCGCCGCCCATCGAAAACTCGATCCCCTGCGCGATCGTTCCTGTTCCCAGTTTGACGTTGTAGCTCAAATCGCGCGCGGTGATGTCCATCGGTGCGCCGGTTTGGCCGCGGCTGCCGGGCCGGGCCTGCAACGTGATGTGCACGTTTCCCTGCGCGCTCAGCTCGCCGCTGGCGTCGTTGTAGCCGAAATCCTCGCCTGAAATCTCGTCGGCATGCACCCCGTCTTCGTCATAGACGAGGATGCGAACTTGGTGCAGCAGGTCGCGCGCGCCCTGTCGCATCTTGTCCGCCCGTTGCGCGAACACCCGGAACACCGGCCGTCCGTTCTCGGACTTCGAAATCGTCACCCCGCCCGCGGTCTGCTCGATCTTCAAACCGACCAGCGCCGGCTTCGGCGCCGGGTGCGCCCGGGCCTCGCTGGCGCGCTGGCGCCGTCCCCAGAAGTAGCCCCCCGCCACCGCCACTGCTGCCACGACCAGCCCGGCGGCCAGCACCTGTCGCACCCGCAGCATGCGCCGCAGCCGTGTGGTGTAGGGGTTCTCTGGCTGCGTCCCGCCCATGCTTCCATTCTAGGCGTCGGTTCGCGCTGAAGCCTTCACGGTCCGCATCAGCGCCGCCAATTCCTGCAACCCCAGTTCCTCGGCTCGCGCGCGCGGATCGAGCCCCGCCCGCGCGGGGTCTCCCAGGTAGCTCGCCAACTGCTTGCGCTTGTGCGCGAATGCCCGCCGCAGGAACGCCATGAACTCGGCTGCGTCCACGCCCAGGTCCGCCGCACGTGGCGCAAACTCCAGTCGCAGCAAGCTCGAGTGCACCTTCGGCGCCGGCCGGAACGCCCCCGGCGGCAAATTGAACAGCCGCCGCGGCCGCGCATAGAACTGCGTGGTCGCCGAAAGCAATCCGTACGCCCGGGTGCCAGGCTCCGCCACCAGCCGTTCGCCCACCTCGCGCTGCACCATCAGCGTGGCATCGGAGATCCGCGCCGCATGTCGAAATAAATGCAACAGGATTGGGCTGGTGATGTAGTACGGCAAATTCCCCGCGACGCGCCACTGCGCGACCCCCTCGCGCTGGGCCAGCGCGGTGAGGTCCACCTCGAGCACGTCGGATTCGAGCGTTCCCGGGAAACGCGCCCGCAGCCCCGCCGCCAGCCGCGCATCGGACTCCACCACCCAGAAGCGCTTGGCCTGCGCCGCCAGAAAATCCGAAAGCCCGCCGGGGCCGCCGCCAATCTCCAGCAAGGCCTCCGCCGGCCCGACCGCCTCGGCCACCCGCTGCAGCCAGCTCGCCTGCTGCAAGAAATTTTGTCCCCGTGGTGCCTTCACGCGCGTCCGGTACAATAGTAGAGGAACAAAGGAGAGATCCATGGCCGCCAATGTTGCCGAATTCACCGACGCCAACTTTGAATCCGAAGTGCTGAAGTCCGAGCAGCCCGTGCTGGTGGATTTCTGGGCGGCTTGGTGCGGCCCCTGCCGGCAGATTGCGCCGCACGTCGAGGCGCTCGCCGGCGAGCTCGCCGGCCGCGTCAAGGTCGGCAAAATGGACGTGGACACCAATCCCCGCATCCCCAGCCAATACCAGGTCCTGGGCATCCCCACGCTGTTGCTCTTCAAGGGCGGCCAAGTCGCCGAGCAGATCGTCGGCTACGTGAACAAAGACGCCCTCAAGCGCGCGCTCGACCGTCATCTCTCGCCTGTTCCCGTGCACTGAACCCGGCCATCCAGGGCTGCATTCATGGCTCTTCAGAATCAGTGTGTAGTCATCGTCGGCGCGCAGTGGGGCGACGAGGGCAAAGGCAAGGTCGTGGACCTGCTCGCCGGCCACTTCGACTGGATCGCCCGCTACCAGGGCGGCCACAATGCCGGCCATACCGTCGTCATCGCCGCCAAGAAGTACGTCCTGCAGCTCATTCCCTGCGGCATTCTGCGCGGTCAATCCAACGCGGTCATCGGCAACGGAGTGGTGATTGATCCGCAGGCCTTGGTGGATGAAATCGCCACGCTCGAGCAAGCCGGCATCAGCGTCGCCGGCAAGCTCTTCGTCTCCAACCGCGCCCATGTGATTCTCCCCTATCACCGCATGATCGAGCTTGCCGCCGAAAACGCCCCCGGGCGGGTGAAAATCGGCACCACCTCGCGCGGCATCGGCCCGGCGTATGAAGACAAGATGGGCCGCCGCGGCCTGCGCATCCACGACCTCTATGACCGCGAGCTGCTGCGCGCCCATATCAGCAACGCGTTGGCGGAAAAGAACGCCGTCGCCGGCGCGCTCTACGGCTCGGCGCCGCTCGACGCCGGCCAAATATTCGAAATCACTGTGGAATTGGCCGAGCGCATCCGCCCGTACGTTGCCGACACGGCGCTGCTGCTCAATCAGGCCGCCGCGCGCGGCGAAGCCATCCTGCTCGAGGGCGCGCAGGGCGCGCTGCTCGACATTGATCACGGCACCTATCCGTTCGTCACCTCATCCAGCACCACTGCCGGGGGCGCCTGCATCGGCACCGGTCTTGCGCCCACGCGGATCACCGCGGCGCTGGGGGTGAGCAAGGCCTATTGCACCCGCGTCGGCGGCGGGCCCTTCCCGACCGAAGTCGAGGGTCCGCAAGCCGACCAACTGCGCCAGCGCGGCAACGAGTTCGGCAGCGTCACCGGGCGTCCGCGGCGGGTCGGCTGGTTCGATGCCCCGCTGCTCCGTTACGCCGCCCTCCTCAATGGCCTCGAGTCGCTGATCATCACCAAGCTCGATGTGCTCGACAGGCTCACGGACATCCCGGTCTGCGTTGGCTACAGCCTTGATGGCCAGCCCACCGACACCATTCCCCCCGCAGCCGCCGCCTGGGAGCGACTCAAACCGGTTTATGAGACCGTGCCCGGCTGGCAATCCTCGACCGAAGGCATCACCCGCGAAGCTGATCTCCCACTTCGCGCCCGGGAGTATCTCAAGTTCTTGGGTCGCGCTTCCAAGCTCGATATCGGCATGATCTCGACCGGCCCCGAGCGCGACCAGACCATCACCGTTGCCGGCAGCCGCCTGCAGCGCATTTTGGAGCGGAATTCCCATGCAAGAGCTGTCTGAATCGGCAAAGCTTTTGGCCCACGGCATCGCGTTTGAGCGCCAGAAGCGCAACCATAGCGCTCTGGCAGCCTACGACCGCGCCTTGGCCCTGGACCCCGGCTTCGA
>DATNED010000201.1:0-5255 GCA_035553115.1 Terriglobales bacterium
GTGCTGGCGCACGAGCGCTGCCACCTGCGGCGGCGCGACAACCTTTGGTCAGCCCTGCACCGGCTGGTCGAGGTGGGGTTCTGGTTCCATCCGTTCGTCTGGTGGATCGGAGCGCGCATGGTGGCCGAAAGAGAGCGTGCCTGCGACGAAGCGGTGCTGGCGGAGGGACGCGATCCAGCGGTCTACGCGCGGGCCATGATCGAGGTGTGCCGACATTTCGTCGCGGTCCCCGTGGATTGCGCGGCTGGCATCAGCGGCGGGGGCTTGAGCGGTCGCGTTCGCGCCGTGCTTGATCGGAAATTGGGGGCGCGGCTCACGCCCCTGCGCGCGCTGCTGCTGGCAGTGTTGGCCGTGGCGGCGGTGGCCGCGCCGGTGGCGGCCGGCATGGCCTGGGCACAGGCGGCGACGCAATCATCGAAGCTGGGCAGCTTCGATGCCTTTACCATCAAACCGGCCGCTCCGCTCGGCCCGGGACGGATGATGTTTCGCTTCGACCCCACCCGGGTGACGATCGAAGGCGCGACATTTGGCACCCTCATCGAGCGGGCCTTCGATCTGCAGCCGTTCCTGTTTGTCTTTCCGGATTCGCTTTCCAAGCAGCGCTGGGACATCACCGCGGTCACCTCGGCGCCGGTCGCGCCGGCGCAGATGAACCCAATGCTGCAAGCCTTGCTGGTCCAGCAATTCCAGATCAAGTTCCATCACGAATCCCGCGAAATGGAAGCCTACGGGCTTGAAGTCGGCGATGCTGGCGCCAAGGTCGCGCCCGCCGCCATGCCGGCTGCCGCGGAGCAGCGAGGCGGCAATGTGCATCTGAGGGTGCTGCCGACGCCGGGAGGAGCGGCTTCGGTCACCTTGGCCGGAACCATGACGCTGGCGGCGCTGGCCAAGGCCCTCGCCCAGCAACTGGGGCGCCCGGTGCTGGACGAAACCAGGCTGGCGGGCGCCTATGCCGTAACGCTGAACTACGCTATGCCCGCCGGAGGGGTGAACCGCACCTTGTCGCCTGCGCTGGCGGCAGCGCTTGGGGTTGGACGCGAGCGCGCGCCGGCCAGCGCAAGTGCTCCGCCGCTGGCCTCCGCTCCGGCGCCGAGCTTGGCCAGCGCACTTGGGCGCCTCGGCCTCAAATTGATCGCAAGCCGGCGGGCGGTCAGCGTTCTTGTAATCGATAGCGCCGCGGCGGCGCCGCTGGATTCCCATGCAGGGGCGTTGCCATGAACCGAGTGCTCGCCGTCGCAATCGTCACCGCCATCATTTCGGCGCTGGCCTGCGCCCAGGCCTCCACGAAATTCGACGTGGTTTCGATCAAGCCCACCGACATGAGGGGCTTTCGCGGGCCGCTGTGCGACGACCGCGGCAGCGATCCATCCGTTTATGTCGCGCGAAATTGTCCGCTGCTCTATCTCGTCACCCGCGCCTATGGCTTTCCCGCGGCGCGCATCCTCGGCGTCGAGGCCTGGATGAAGGGGGAGTATTTTACCGTCCACGCCTCGGCAGCCGGCAAGCCGGACCGCTCCACGCAGGACCAAATGCTGCGGGCGCTGCTGGCCGATCGCTTCGAACTGCAGGTGCACGAGGCCACCCGCGCGGTCAAGGGTTTCGTTATGACGGCTGCGAGTGACCGCAAGCTGCAGCCGCCCTCGCACCCGGACCATGTTCCGTTGGTCGGCGTGTTTCGCGAGGGCGACGCCCGCTCGCCGGCGGTCAGCTACGGCTTCCGAGGCGACAATGCGACCTTGGCCATGCTGGCGCAGCGGCTCGAGCCCACGCTGGGCCCGGTCGAGGACCGCACCGGCCTCACCGGCCATTACGACTTCGTGGTCCGCTACACCGACCGGACCCAGGACCTCGGGCTGTATCCGGCGGTCATTCCCGCGCTGCAACAGCAGCTTGGACTGAAACTGACGCCCGCCCAGGTCACGCAAACCGTGCTGGTGATCGACCACGCCGCCCGCCCGACCGCGAATTGAGGCACTGGCATGAATTCAGCTGCACTGCTCAACCACCTTTGGCAATCCACCGCATGCGCGTTGGCGGCGGCAGCGCTGGCCTGGACGCTGCAGCGACACCAGGCCAAGGTGCGGTTCTGGGTGTGGCTGGCGGCATCGCTGAAATTCCTGGTGCCCTTCGGCGCATTGGTCGCGTTAGGCGGGCTGCTGCCGCGGACCGCGCCTGCGGCACCGCCTCCGGCGGCGCTGGCGGCGATGAGCCAGCCGTTCGCGACGGTTTCGACGACCGCGGCGCTAGCGGCCGCGGCGCCGCGATCAGGGATTTCCTGGTTGGCGATCTTGGGCACGGCCTGGCTGCTCGGCTCGATCGTGCTGGCAGCGCGCTGGTTCTGCGCCTGGCTTCGCCTCTGGCGGCTTGCGCGAACGGTCAACGGCGAACGGGTGAACGCGTCGTTCGAGCCCGGCGTCTTCGGCATCTTCCGTCCGGTGCTGCTGCTGCCCGCGGCGCTGGAGCAGCGGCTCAGCGCCGAGCAGCTCGAGGCGGTGCTGGCGCACGAACGCTGCCATATCCGGCGGCGGGATAATCTCTGGTCGGCGCTGCATCAACTGGTCGAGGTCGTGTTCTGGTTCCATCCTTTGGTTTGGTGGATCGGCGCGCGCATGGTGGCCGAGCGCGAACGCGCTTGCGACGAGGCAGTTCTGGCCGAGGGAAGGAACCCGGCGGCATATGCCGGTGCGGTGATCGAGGTCTGCCGGCATTTTGTCGCGGTGCCGGCAGCGTGCGCGGCTGGCATCAGCGGTGGGGGCTTGACCGGTCGCGTTCGCGCCGTGCTGGATGGGCGGTTAGGGGCGCGCCTATCGCGGGCGCGGTGGCTGGTGCTGGCGGTCTGCGGGGTGGCCGCGGTAGCTGCACCGGTCGCGGTCGGGATGGCTTGGGGGCGGCCTGCGGTGCAGGGACTGCCGACGACATTCGAGGCATTCACGATCAAACCGGCCTCGCCGGCGGTGCCCGGCAAACCAATGTTTCATCCCCTCCGCTATGACCCCACGCGCTTCTCGGCCAACGGGTTTGCATTGGACGCGCTGCTTCGCCTCGTGTACGGGCTCAAGCCCTACGAGCTGCAAGCGCCGGATTGGATGTCCATCGCGCGCTTCGATGTGCAGGCAGTGAGCGCGACGCCCCTCTCGCACGAGGCCACGAATGCCGCGCTGCAGGCGCTGCTCGTGCAGCAATTCGCCATCCAATCGCACCGCGAACAGCGGCCGGAGCAGGTCTATGTGCTCGACCTGATGGAGGCATCCAAGCTGCACGAGGCCGCAGCCGGTGAAGACATCACTTCTCTTGCCAACGGCTCACAGGAGGCCACGGCTGCGAAAAAAATGTTTGCGGATTTAAGCACCCAACGTGGCCCGGGCATCGCAGCGATCGGGCAAACGATCTCCATCAATGACTCCGAAGTCACCACCATGCTCGCCGACGAGACCATGGCCGGACTGGCCGCGAATCTGAGCCGGCGGCTAGGCAGGCCGGTGATCAACCAGACGAACCTAGCCGCCCGGTACCTTTTCCGCCTGCGCTTCGCCTCGGCCAGTGACGCCCAAACGGATGGCGCAGCCTCGGTGCCCGCTCCCACGCTCGCCAACGCCCTGCGCGACCAACTCGGCCTCAAGCTCGAATCCCGCAAGCTGCCGGTGGACGTGCTGGTGATCGAAAGCGCGGCCCGAACGCCCATCGGTCCTCGGTGAAGCAGCAAACCTACCACTCGACGATTTGGCTAACGCGGCCCGGCCGGCGCCGTCTACCTCAGTTGACCGTTCACCGTTGCTCAAGGAGAAAGACGAGGCGATCATGAGGCTCCCATTCGCAATTCTGTGCTTGGCGCTGGCGGTCCTGGCGGGTGCGCAGGCCGCGCCCCCAACCAGCTTTGATGCCTTTTCGATCAAGCCCTCCCCGCCGCCCGAGGGAGGGCGCATGCGCCTTTCCGACCAATACGACCCCACCCGCATCACCATCGAGAACCTTCCCCTGCGCGACATCATCCAAAGCGCCTTCGAGCTCAAACCCTACCAGCTCGTCGCCCCCGATTGGATGGGTGACGCCCGCTTCAATATCACCGCCGTCACCGCCTCGCCCGCCACCCAGGCGCAGATGAACAAGCTCCTGCAGGCCATGCTGACCCAGCAATTCAAGCTCACGTTCCACCGCGACACCAAGGAGACCGAAACCTACGCCCTCACAACTACGGATGCTGGCGCTAAGCTCAAGGCTCCCGGTCCCGAGGGAGTCCAGCCGGCTTTCACCGTCCAAGGCCAGCCCAGTCGCCCCTTGCCCAAGGGCGGATTGCAGATGTCGCTTCGCTCCATGGGCGGCTCGCCCGCCATCACGCTCCGCGGCGACCTCACCATGGAGGATCTCGCCAGCAATTTCGCCCGCCAGCTCGGCAAACAGGTCACCGACGAAACCGGCCTCACCGGCGACTACGACATCAACCTCACCTTCGCCGTGCCGTCTGGCGGCACCCTCTTTTCCAAGGCAGCGGCCGCGCGCATGGCCGCGCGCGGCGCCGGCGCCGGTCCCGACCCTGGTCGCGGCGACGGCGGCAATGCGCCTCCCGAGGCCGCCGATCCCGCCCCCAGCATCTTCACTGCCGTCCAGCAACTTGGCCTTAAACTAGAGAGCAAGAAAGGCCCGGTCGAGCTTCTCGTCATTGACAGCGCCTTGAAGTCCCCCGTCGGCCAGTGACCTCAGCCTCCCCATTCGCCTATGAAGCTTCCCATTTTGCTGGCGCTCGCTAGCTGCGCCGCGATCACCGTGGGCCAGACCCCCGTGGCGCCCCCCGCCGCCTTCGACGCCTTCACCATCAAGGCGGCGCCGCCGCCGTCGGGGAATTTCATCCGCATCAACAATCAAGTGGATCCGACGCGGGTGACGATCGAGAATCTGCCGCTGCGGCAGATCATCCTGAACGCCTTCGAGCTCAAGCCCTACCAGCTCACCGCGCCGGATTGGATGAACACAGAGCGTTTCAACATCACCGCCGTGACCGCGACGCCGGCCACGAAAGAACAGATGAACCAGTTGATGCAGAAGCTGCTCACCGAGCAGTTCCAGCTCAAGCTGCACCATGACTCGAAGGTGATGGATGCCTACGCGCTCACCGTCGCCGACGGCGGCAGCAAGCTGCAGCCGCCGGGTCCGGATGGGGTGAAGATGGACCTGCCCTTCAAGGTTCAAGGCATGCCCGAGCGCCCGCTCACCAAGGACCAGCCCATGATGATGATGCGCATGGACCAGGGGGGCATCGC
>DATNED010000202.1:0-2793 GCA_035553115.1 Terriglobales bacterium
GCTGAAGTAGAAGGGGCGGCTGTTGAGCTGGTAATCGTCGCTGGCCATGGTCCAGGAATCGCCGGCGTCGTCGGAGCGCCAGAAGACGCCGCGCTTGGCCTGAATCTCGGCATACAGCCGCTCGGGCTGGCTGGGCGCGAATTCGACCGCAATGCGCCCGTAGGGGCCGGGGGGCAGGCCGCGCGAGAGTTTGTGCCAAGTGGCGCCGTTATCGGTGGTTTTGTAGATGCCGCTGCCGGGGCCGCCGTCCTCCAAGCCCCAGGGATGGCGAACCGTCTGCCACATCGCCGCCACCAGCACGCGCGGGTTGCCGGGCTCCATGGCGAGATCAATTGCGCCGGTGGTGTCGTTGACGAAAAGCGTCTTCGCCCAGGTCGCGCCGCCGTCGGTCGAGCGGTAGACGCCGCGGTCCGGGTTGGGACCGAAGGCGTGGCCCAGCACCGCGACCAGCACGTCGTTGGGGTCGTGCGGGTTGATCACGATTCTCGAGATCTGCCCGGCATGGTGGAAGGTGGCCGGGGCGATCTCGCGGAACGTCGCGCCCGCGTCGGGGGAGAAATAGAGGCCGTGGCCGTCAATCACGTCGTTGCGGACATTGCTCTCGCCGGTGCCCACCCAGACCAGGTTGGGGTTGGAGGGCGCCAGCGCCAGCGCGCCGATGGACTCGGTGGATTCGTGTTCGAAGATCGGCGTCCAGCTGAAGCCGCCGTTGGTGGTCTTCCACACCCCGCCGCCTCCGGCGCCCACGTAATAGATGTTGGGCTGGCCGGGCACGCCGACCACGCAGCAGACGCGCCCGCCGCCTTGGGCCGGTCCCAGCGCGCGGAACTGCATCGGCGCCGGGCCGCCGGCCCCGCCGCCGCGGCGGCCACCCCGCTGGGCAAAGAGCAGGCTGGCCGGGGCCAGCAGGGTCAAGGCAAAGACGACGAAGCCGCGCAGCTTCATGGAGAGCACCCTCCCGTGGGAACCATATCACAGCGTGCGCTGTTTAGGCCAGCAAAGCGCAACCCCAGTATGATAGCGCACTTGGGTCAACCGCTCCGGGCTCCGGCGGACGGCCGCGCGGCGCCACCGCGTGGGGCACCGGAATCGAGCCGCGCGGGCATCGGCACGAATGGTTGGCGATGTCAAGACCATTATTTCCTGCAATAGGTCAATCAATTGATATCACCAGTGGGCCATCCGAGTGTGCGCGGCGTAACCCCGGCGGGTGGTTTCACGTTGTACTCTGCATGGAATGGAGGCGGGCGGCGGCATGGGCGGCGCTGGCGCTGGGCGCGGGCGGGCAGACGCCGGCATTGGCGTTTCCGGATGCCGTACAAGCGGCGGTGGCCCGCTATCCCGGGGTCGAGGCCGCGCGCCAAGGGCTGGCACGGGCGCAGGCCGAGGCGGGGGTGGCGGCAACCAACCTGCTCCCGAACCTCGGGCTCGCCGGGCAATGGGACCGGGCCACCGACAACGCTACCCTGGGGCTGAGTTTTCCCAGCCCGCTGCCTTCGATCAGCGGCACCGTTCCGGCCAAGGACTACGCTCCCACCAGCGCCTTCACCAGCGCCGCCGGCGCCTATTTCTCCTGGGAGGTCGCCGACTTCGGACGGCGCGCCGCCAACATCCTTTATTACCGGGATCTGGCCGCGGCCGCGGGCGCGCAGGTGGATCTGGCCCGGCTGCAGGTCGGGGCCCACGCCGGCGACGCCTTCCTAACGGTCCTGGCCTCGCAACAGCAGCTCGGCGTGGCGCAAGCCGATGTCGGGCGCTGGCAGCAGATCGCGGCCATCATCCAGGCGCTGGTGGATCAGCAACTGCGCCCCGGCGCCGACGCATCGCGGACGCAGGCGGAGCTGGCCGGGGCGCGCATCCGGCAGAGCAACGCTGAGCGCAACCTTGCCATCGCGCAGGCGAACCTGGCCGAGGCATTGAACTGGAGCGGCGGGCTGCCCGCGCTGCGGCCGCTGCCCGCGGCACCCGCGCCCGGGCCCGTTCCCTCCCCCGCGCTTCATCCGGAGCTGCGCGCCGAGGAGTCGGTCGTGGCCGCGGCGCAGGCGCGCACGCAGGAACTCGCGCGCTCGGCGCTGCCGCGCTGGTTCGTGCTGGGCAGTGCCTACGGGCGCGGCAGCGGAGTTTTGGCCGCGGGCTCGTTTGCAGGCGGGGCCAGCGGCTTGGCGCCGACCACGGCCGGGAATTGGGGCGTCGGCCTGGGCGTGGATTTCTCCTTTTCCCGCTGGCGCACGACGGCGCAGCAGCAGACCGCCGCGAGGGCGCAGCTCGCGCAGGAAACGGCGCGGCAGCAGCAGGTGGCCTCGAGCCTGGACGCGGCCGGCAAGCGGGCAGCGGCCGATTTGGCGGCGGCCCGCGCGGTCGCCGCGCAGGCGCCCATCGAACTCGAAGCCGCCACCGCAAGCGAGGCGCAGGCGCGGGTGCGGTACCAGAGCGGCCTTGCCGGCGTGGTCGATCTCGCCAACGCCGAGCAGTTGCTGGCGCAAGCCCAAAGCGATGAGGCCCTGAGCCGTTTGCAGGTGTGGCGCGCGCTGCTCGAAACCGCATTCGCCGCCGGCGACCTCCAGCCCCTGGTCCGCGCCGCATCGGGAGGGCATTGACATGGACCTGATCGGCGCGGCGCTGCGGCGCCCGGTGACGGTGCTGGTGGCGGTGCTGGCGGTGGTGGGGCTGGCCGCGCTCGCGCTGCTGCGCATGCCGATTGACGTATTCCCCAAGCTTGATGCGCCGGTGATCTACGTCGCCCAGCCCTATGGCGGCATGTCGCCGGTCGAGATGGAAGGCTACATCGTCAAC
>DATNED010000203.1:0-5508 GCA_035553115.1 Terriglobales bacterium
CCCGAGCTCAACATGCGCACCGGCACCTCCGGCAAGCTCGAGTACGCCCTCGACCACGGCATGGGCGCGATCCTGATGGATGGCAACCTTTATTGCCGCGAGGCCGCCGATGTTTTCGCAGCCTTCCATGCGGGCAGCGACTATCGCGTGCCGCTGGCCAAAATGCGCGCCACGGAAGCGCTGATGCGCGCTGGCGGCGTGGGCTCGTTCGGGCCGCTGAAATACGCGCTCAGCCTGCGCATGGGCGTGCCCCAGACCTACCAGCGTCCGCCCTTTCCCGACGTCACCGAGGCGCAGAAGGCCGCGATTCAGGCCGGCCTGGAGAAGATCAAGGCGGGCGCGGCATGAAACCGGTTTCGGTCTTGGCCGCGACCCTCCTCCTCGGGCTGGCATCGGTTCCCCAGGCGAACGGGCCGCGCAACGTCAATTGGACGCAATATTTCGCCGACACGTCCGGCAGCCGGTTCGCGCCGCTGGACCAGATCAACGCCACGAATTTCAGCAATCTCGAAGTCGCCTGGCGTTTCAAGACCGACAACCTGGGCAACCACCCCGAATACAAGCTCGAGGGCACGCCGCTCGAAGTGGATGGGGTGGTCTATGCGACCGCTGGGAACCGGCGCGGCGTGGTCGCGCTCGATGCCACCACCGGGGAACTGCTTTGGGTCCATGGCGAGCGCGAGGGCGAGCGCGGCGCGGCCGCGCCGCGGCAGCTCTCCGGCCGCGGCCTCTCGTACTGGGCGGGCCCGAACGGCCAGGGCGCGCGCATCCTTTACGTCACGCCGGGGTATTTTCTGATCGCGCTCGACGCCAAGACGGGGCAGCCGGTTCCATCTTTTGGCATTGCCGGCAAGGTGGATCTGAAGGCGACCGACGATCAGAAGATCTTGCCCGATCTGACCACCGGCGAAATCGGCTGGCAGTCGGCGCCCACCGTGGTTGGCGACGAGGTGCTGGTGGGGTCGGCATTCAAGGAAGGCTTCACGCCCTCGAGTTTCCGCAACAACCGCGGTTCGGCGCGCGCCTACGATGTCCGCAACGGCAAGAAGCTCTGGCAGTGGAACACGATCCCGGTCAAGGGCGCGAAGGGCTACGACACCTGGCTCGGCGGCTCCGCCGACTACACCGGAAACACCGGCATTTGGACCGAGATCACCGCCGATCCCGAGGCCGGCCTCGCCTATTTGCCGGTCGAGTCGCCCACCAGCGATTTCTACGGCGGCAAGCGGCCGGGCGACAACCTTTTCTCTGATTGCATCGTGGCCGTGGATCTGAAGACCGGAAAAATGAAGTGGTACTTCCAGATCACCCACCACGATATCTGGGACCTGGACATGTCCTCGGCGCCGCTGCTGATGGACATCGCCGTAGGCGGCAAGCCGATCAAGGCCGTCGCCGTGCCCACCAAGATGGGCTTGCTCTACGTCTTCGACCGCCTCACCGGCAAGCCGGTCTGGCCGATGCCGGAGACGCCGGTCCCGACCGGCAAGGTGCCGGGCGAGTGGTATTCGCCCACGCAGCCGATTCCCAGCAAGCCCGCGGCGTACGGACGCAACGGCTTCACCACCGATGATCTGATCGCCTTCACCCCCGAGATTCATCAGAAGGCTTTGGAGCTTGCCCAGCTGTACCAGCTGGGGCCGATCTACACTCCGCCGGTGCTCAGCCAGCAGCCTCCGGCCGGGCCGCGCGCCACGCTGACCGTCGGCCCCGCCTCGGGCGGCACCAATTGGCCGGGTGGGTCGTTCAACCCCGAGAACCACACCGTCTATGTGATGTCGTGCGACGGCTGCCTCGGCGCCTATGCGCTGGTGCCGCCGCCGGCGAACTTCACCGACCTTCCTTATATCGAGGGCCAGGTCGGTCAGCACATCACCATGGTGACCGCCGCGGGCGCCGGACAAGGCGCCGATGCGGTGGCGGTCGCGCCACCCGCCGAACGGGCGCGCGGCGCGCGCGGAGGCGGCGTGCCCTCGCTCACGGTGGACGGCCTCCCCTTGGTCAAGCCTCCCTACAGCACGCTGAGCGCGATCAACCTGGATACCGGCATGATCGAGTGGCAGGTCGCCCACGGCGACACGCCCGACTACATCCGCAACAGCCCGGCGCTGAAGGGCCTCAATGTTCCTCGCACAGGCCAGCGCAGCTACAACATCGGCACGCTGGTCACCCAAAGCCTGGTGATCGCGGGCGATGCCATGGTCACCACCACCCCCGATCATCCCCGCGGCGCCATGCTGCGCGCCTACGACCAGAAGACGGGCCAAGAGGTCGGCGGCGTGCTGATGCCGGCGCCGCAATCCGGCAGCCCGATGACCTACATGGTGAACGGCAAGCAGTACCTCATCGTCGCGGTGAGCGGCGGTAACTATTCGGGCGAGTACATCTGCTACACCTTGCCCGACAGCAGGTAGGGATCCCTATGCGCATACGAGTCGCGGCCTTGGTGGTGGCGTGCCTGCTGCCCGCGGCCATCGCCATCCGGTCCCAGGCGGATCAAGCCGCGCCGGTCGCCTCGGTATGGGACGGCGTCTACACGTTGTCGCAGGCGGCGCGCGGAGCGACCGCCTACACCCAAAGCTGCGCCTCCTGCCATGGCGACGATTTGGCGGGCATTGACGAAGCTCCGGGATTGACGGGCGGCCCTTTCGTTTCGGATTTCGACGGGCTCACCCTCGGCGCGCTTTTTGACCGCATCCGCACCACCATGCCGCAGAATGCGGCCGGGAGCCTGAGCCCGGAGGCGTACGCCGACATCCTGGCCTACCTGCTGAGATCGAACGGCTTCCCCGCCGGCGGCAAAGATCTCGACCACCGCAGCGCATTCCTGAATGCGATCGGCTTCCAAGCCGCGAACCCGCATCCGGCGCCCGCGGCCGCGGCTGCCGCCGCGCCGCAGCGCGGCGGGACGCGCGCCGCACCCGCCGACCTGGCCGCGCTCGACGCCGCCAACCGCGCCTCCGGCGTGCTCTCGCCGGCGGCTTCCGATCCGCGCAACGCACCCAACGCCCAGCCCGATCCGTATCATTCCGTGACCGATTTCCTCAAGCTTCCGGCCAGCCGCACCATGGGCTCGAGCAGCGGCGTGGCGGTGGACAGCCACGGAAACATCTGGATCGCCGAGCGCTGCGGCGCGAACAGCTGCGCCGAGAGCAGCCTCGACCCCATCCTGGAGTTCGACGCCCAGGGCAATTTCCTCCAGGCCTTCGGCGGCGGGATGTTCAATTTTCCGCACGGCTTCTACATTGACGCGGCCGACCACATTTGGATGACCGATGTTCGCGCAGCCAACGGCAAGGGCGCCGACGTGCTCGAATTCGACCCGCATGGCAAGCTGCTGCGCACCTTGGGCAAACCCGGCGTCTCGGCAGAAGGCCCCGACACCTTCAGCCAGCCGAACGCCGTCGTGGTCGCCCCCAATGGAGACATTTTCGTTGCGGACGGCCACGAGGCCGGACCCAGCCACGCCGCGCGCATCGTCAAGCTGGACCCGAGCGGCAAATTCCTGATGCAGTGGGGCGGCCACGGCGTCGAGGCCGGCCATTTCGATGCGCCGCATTGCCTGGCCATGGACCGCGAAGGGCGCTTGTACGTCGGCGACCGCTGGAACAACCGCATTCAGGTCTTCGATCAAAGCGGCAAGCTGCTCAGCATCCTCACCCAGTTCGGCCGGCCGAGCGCCATTTATATTGACGCGCACGATGTGTTGTATGCGTCCGATTCGGAATCGCGCGCGCCGTTGGGGTATGGCTACCACCCGGGATGGCAGCGCGGCATCCGCATCGGCAACGTGAACGATGGCATCGTGACCGCCTTCATCCCTGATACGTTCGCGACGCCGGACAAGTCCGCCACCAGCGGCGGCGAAGGCGTCTGGGCTGATGCCAGCGGCGCGGTGCTGAGCGCGCAGGTCGAGCAGCGCGCCATCGTGAAGTATCGTAAGCCGTGATAGCGACCGCTCCATGATGACGCGCCGCAATTTCGTTGCGCAGGTCGGCCGGGCCGGCGGCTTCACCGCCGCCTTCAGCACGATGCAATTGCTGGGCCTCATGCCGACGAAGGCCGAGCCCAAGCCCGATCTGAAGATGGACCCCGATCGCGGCCAGGGCGTGCACGTGGTTGTGCTGGGCGCGGGCATCGCCGGCCTCGCCGCCGCCTGGGAGCTGCGCCGCCACGGCTTCGCCTGCACCGTGCTCGAGGCGCGCGAGCGCCCCGGGGGGCGCAATTGGACCGTGCGGCGCGGCACCAAGATCGAGCTGAACGACGGCTCGATCCAAACCTGCGCCTTCGATGAAGGGAGTTACCAGAACGTCGGGCCGGCGCGCCTGCCCTCGGTGCACGGCACCATGCTGAGCTATTGCAAGGAGTTGGGGGTCAAGCTCGAGGTCGAGGTCAACACTTCGCGCAGCACGCTGCTGCAGGACGACACGGTCCACGGCGGCGTGCCGCTCGAACAGCGCCAAGTCATCAACGACACCCGCGGGCAGGTCTCGGAATTGCTCGACAAGTGCATCGTCGGCGGCGCGCTCGACCAGGAACTCAGCTCCGACGACATCCAGGCCATGGGGGCGTTCCTGCGCTCCTACGGCCCGCTCGACGCCAATGGCGCATACAAGGGCTCGCAGCGCGCCGGCTACGACATCCGCCCGGGGGCGGGCGACGCCGCAGGCGTGTTCCACACGCCGATGGGCCTCGGGGCCATGCTTGACTCCCGCTTCTGGCGCGGCGAGCTGTCGGAAGAGGATTTCGACTGGCAGCCGACGATGTTCCAGCCCGTGGGCGGCATGGACCGCATCGCCTACGCCTTTGCCCACGGCCTCGGGAACATCGTGAAGTACAACGCCCCGGTGCGCGAGATCCGCCGCAACGGCGAGCGCGTGCGCATTGTGTACAGCGAAGGCAGCGGCCAGCGCACGCTTGAAGCCGACTACTGCATCTGCGCCATGCCGCTTTCGATCGTGCAGACCATTCCGACCGATTTCTCGCCCAAGTACCAACAGGTGATCGCCGCCGCCCGCTACAGCCCGCAGTACAAGATCGCATGGGAGTCGCGCCGCTTCTGGGAACAGGAGTACAACATTTACGGCGGGCTGTCGTATGTGGCCGGCGGCTGCAGCCCGGTTTGGTATCCGAGCGCCGATCTCTTTTCCGAACGGGGCGTGCTGGTGGGCGGATACAGCGCGGAGTTCCCGGCCTTCGCCGCCGCGACGCTCCAGGGCAAGCTCGACCTCTCCCGCGCCTCGGTCGAGAAGCTGCACCCCGGCCACGGCCAGGAACTGGGAAAGGGCGTCTACGTGGGCTGGGGCCGCGTGCCCTGGAACCTGGGCGCCTGGATCAGTTGGTTCGGCCGCAACGCTCCGGGACTGAATCCGGGGTACGAGGTGCTGATCCAGCCCGACGGCCCCTTCTACTTCGCCGGCGACCACGTCAGCCACATCAACGCCTGGCAAGAAGGCGCCGCCCTCTCCGCCCTGCGCGCCGTCCAGATGATCGGCGAGCGCGTCCAGG
>DATNED010000204.1:0-13500 GCA_035553115.1 Terriglobales bacterium
GAGCGGCACCTGGCCTATGTGGATCTGCTCTACGGAAGCGCCACCTACTTCGCCCCCAGCCTGGAATCGGTTCCCGAGTGCCTGATCGAAGTGAAGCCGACGCTGCTGGCCTCGGTGCCGCGGCTGTTTGAAAAGATCGCGGCCGCAGTGGAGGCGCAGGCTGCGGCCAAGCCGGCGCTGGCGCGCAGGCTGTTTGCCTGGGCGTGCGCGGTGGGGCGAGAGGCAGCGCCGCACCGAAGCGCGGGCACGGCGATGCCGGCGGGGCTGCGGTTGCGGGCGGCGCTGGCGGATGGGCTGGTGGGACGCAAACTGCGGGGCAAGATGGGCGGCCGCCTGACGAAGGTGATTGCCGGCGGAGCGCCGCTGGGGAAAGACTTGAGCGAGAAGCTGCTGGCGATGGGATTGATGGTGGACGAGGGGTACGGGCTGACGGAGACCTCTCCGGTGGTGGCGCTGAACCGACCCGGGGGAAGGCGGCCGGGTTCGGTGGGGCGGGCGATGCCGAATGTGGAAGTGCGGTTTGCCGAGGACGGCGAATTGCTGGTGCGCGGGCCATCGGTGTTCGGGGGGTATTGGAAGCGTCCGGCGGAGACCGCGGCGGCGCTGCGCGAGGGGTGGTTCCACACCGGCGACATCGGCAGCCGGGATGAAGACGGATTCCTGTACATCACCGACCGGAAGAAGGACTTGATCAAGACCTCGGGGGGAAAATTCATCGCGCCGCAGCCGATTGAAGCCAAGCTCAAGGCGAGCGCGCTGGTGGCCGAGGCGGTGGTACTGGGCGACGGGCGCCACTACGCGGTGGCGCTGCTGGTGCCCGATTGGGGCGCGGTGGCGGAGCGGGGAGCGGCCTGCGAGGACCGCGGAGCGGCATGCACGGACGCGGCGGTGCGGCGGCTGTTCCAGATGGAGGTGGATGCGGTGAACGCCACGCTGGCGCGGTTTGAGACGGTGAAGCGGTTCGCGCTGCTGCCGGAAGCGTTCACGGTGGCGAGCGGCGAATTGACGCCGACGATCAAGGTGCGCCGCCGCGCGGTCGAGGCGCGCCACCGCGCCTTGATCGAAGGGTTGTACGCGGAGGGGCGGGCTACTTAGGCGCGAAGCCGACGGCGATGTCAATGAAGGCGAGGGCGGCGCGGCCGAGGGCGCGGTCGCGGCGGAAGATCAGGCCGAGGTCGCGGTGCAGGGTTTTGCCGGCGATGGGCAGCAGCTTGATTTCGCCGGCGCGCTCCTCGCTGGCGGCGAGGGTGCGGGCCAGAAAGGCGACGCCGAGACCCGCGGCGGCGAAGCCCTTGAGCAGCTCGGTGGAGTCGAGCTCCATGGAAACGTGCAGGGGCGCGCTGCCGCCGTCGAGCAATTCTTCAATGGCCTCGCGGGTCTGGCCGGCGCGGGGCAGCAGCAGGGGCAGGCGGGCCAGCTCGGCGACGGAGACGGGGGTGGCGCGGCGCGCGAGCTCGTGGCCGGGGGCGACGGCGACCAGAATTTCGTCGCGGTGCAGGGGAACGACCTTGAGGCGGGCGTCGCGCACCGGGAGCGAGACCACGCCGAAGTCGGCGCGATTCTCGAGCACGGATTCGAGGATGTCGTTGTGCTCGCCGCGGCGGATGCGGACCTGCACGGCGGGATGCTGGCGCTTAAAGGCGGCGAAGACCTCGGGCAGGACATGCAGGCAACTGCCCTCATTGGCGGCGATCTGAAGCTCGCCGCGGGGGGCGTGGTCGAGGTCGGCGATGGCCTGGATGCCGTCCTGGCGGGCGCGCAACAGGGCCTCGGCGACGGGGTGCCAGAGGCGTCCGGCCTCGGTGAGGGCGACTCGGCCGCCGCTGCGGTCGAAGAGGCGCGATCCGACTTCTTCTTCGAGCAGGCGGATGGAGGCGCTGATGGCGGGCTGGGTGCGGAAGCACTGAATTGCCGCGCGGGAGAAGGATTTCAGCCTTGCGACCTCAAGAAACGCATGGAGCTGGTCGAAATCCATAGCCGGAATAGAAATTATTGATTGGCGCGCCCGGAAGCAGGCTTGCTAGGCTGACGCCATAGTGTACCTCCGCTGCGGAGGAAAGCCCCCAAGGAGAACCCATGCCCGCGCCGAAAGAGATCCTCGAATTCTGCAAAAAGAACGAAGTCAAGATCGTAGACGTGCGCTTCACCGACCTGCCGGGTCTGTGGCATCACGTTTCCTTTCCCATCGGCCAGTTGAGCGAGGCGAGCTTCGAAGACGGTTTTGGCATGGACGGATCGAGCATCCGCGGCTGGGCGGCAATCCACGAGAGCGACATGCTGCTGACGCCGGACCCGAGCTGGCACATGCTGGACCCGTTCTGCGCGGTGCCGACGCTGGTGCTGATCGGCAACATCAGCGACCCGCTGACGCGGCAGCATTATGACCGCGATCCGCGCTACATCGCGCAGAAGGCGGAAGCGTACCTGACCTCGACCGGCATCGCCGACCAGGCCTTCTTCGGGGCGGAGGCGGAGTTCTTCATTTTCGACAACATCCGCTTCGATCAACGGGAGCAGCACGGCTTTTATTTCATTGACGCCGAGGAGGGGCGCTGGAACTCGGGCCGGGAGGAGGACAACCTCGGCTACCGTCCGCGCTTGAAGGAGGGGTACTTCCCGGTTCCCCCGACGGATCACTATCAGGACCTGCGCACGGAGATGGTGATGCAGATGCAGGACGCGGCGGGGCTGCACGTCGAGTGCCATCACCACGAGGTGGCGGCGGGCGGGCAGGCCGAGATCGACCTGCGCTACGACACGCTGGTGAAGAGCGCCGACCACATGCTGGAGTACAAATACATCGTGCGCAACGTGGCCAACGAATACGGCAAGACGGTGACGTTCATGCCGAAGCCGATCTTCGGCGACAACGGCAGCGGCATGCACGTGCACCAGTCGCTGTGGAAGGGGGGCAAGCCGCTGTTCGCGGGCGAAGGGTATGCGGGATTGTCGCCGATGGCGCTGCATTACATCGGCGGGCTGCTGAAGCATGCGCCGGCGCTGGCGGCGATCATGGCGCCGACGACGAACAGCTACAAGCGGCTGGTGCCGGGGTACGAGGCGCCGGTGAACCTGGCGTATTCGCGGCGCAACCGCTCGGCGGCGTGCCGGATTCCGATGTACTCCTCGTCGCCGAAGGCGAAGCGGGTCGAGTTCCGTCCGCCGGATCCGTCGGCGAACCCGTACCTGTGCTTCTCGGCGCTGCTGCTGGCGGGCATGGACGGGATCGAAAACCGCATCAACCCGGGCGAGCCGCTGGACCGCGACATCTACGACCTGAGCCCGGAGGAGCTGAAGAATGTCCCCTCGCTGCCGGGATCGCTCGAGGAGGCGCTGAGCGCGCTCGAGGAGGACCACGAATTCTTGCTGAAGGGCGAGGTTTTCACCGAGGACGTGATCCACACCTGGATTGACTACAAGCGCAAGAACGAAGTAGACGCGGTGCGGCTGCGGCCCCATCCGTACGAGTTCCAGCTTTATTACGACATCTGAGCGCGGGCGCGGAGCACCTGCCAGCCCCGGGGCGCGAGGGCGCGCTGCGCGGCGGCGGGATCGCAGCTGGCGAGGCAGGAGTGGGGAAGCCCCGAAGCCGAAGCCCTGCGCCGGCGGCCTGATCGCTTCCCGCCGCATCCGCCATCTGATCTTCGAGGAACTCGACGGGCGCCTCCGGCACGGCGGGCGAGTTGGCTGGGGCGGTAGAAGCACTCGGGTTTTCGGGAGCCGCGAGGCCAGCGAATTCATTGAATTCAGGGGTTCGCGCGTGTGCCAACGGCGCCACCGCCGAGCAAGGCTTGACGAATGTGGGCGAGGTGATGGCGACCGTGCCATTCGTACTGGCTGAGGGCTTCGTCGAGGGTGACGGTGCCCCACTCGGGGTGGAGAAACGCACGCTGGAAGCTGGCTGGGGGAAGCTGGCGAAGCAGGGTTGTCCAGCGCAGATGCAAAGCATCGAGCAAGGCCAGCGATACGGCAACCGGCGTGGCGGCGGTGTCGGGCAGCTCGGCCCACAGGGTTTCGTTGTAGGTCTTGATGGCGGGCTGGTCTTCGGTGAGGGCGAGCTTCATGCGGCTGTAGGCCTGGCCATGGCTGTCGGGAACGTGGTGCACAAGTTGCCGGATGGTCCAGCCGCCGGGGCGATAGGGGCGGTCCAACTGGGCCGGCGTGAGGGGCTCGACGGCGCGGCGGTATTCGGCGGGCACGGCAGCGAGGGATTCGATCAGTGCGGCGCGCGCGGAGGGCTGATGCGGGGCAAGGATGCGCTGGAAGCGGCCGATGGGGTAACGCAAGGAATCCAAGTCACTCATGGCGTTCTATCTCGCTAGCGCGGCGCGCAGCCCGGCAGCAATCTCCGCCGCCGCGGCGCGGGCGCGCTCGGGTTGATCGGGCGGGAATGAGATCGCGCCAACGCGCGCATGGCCGCCGCCGCCGTACCGCTCGCACACCTCGGCCAGGTTCACCAGCTTCGGCGCAGCGGTCCAGGGACTGGTGCCAACCGACACCTTCATGCGGTACTGGCTTCGGCTCACGCCCACGCTGTAGACGCCTTCGGGGCAGAAGTAGTAGGGAACGAACTTGTTGTAGCCTTCCTGGTCGAGGTCGCTGAGATCGAAGGAGATGACGCCGTCGCGGCAGTCGAGGCGGGAGCGGACCAGATCCATCGAAGACCAGTGGCGGGCGAGCAAGGGGTCCATCTCGGCGCGCACGTAGTCGCGGGTGATGAGCTCGCTGAGCGGCGCCGCCAGAAAATCGGGAATGAGGCGGTGCAGAAAGGCCGGATTGGTCGAGCCTTCAATCGCCAGGGTGAGCTTGAGGGCGGGCTCCTTCATTTCGACCGCGAATTGGGCGGTGGGGAAGCGGGCGGAATCCACGATATCGGCCCAGTGGACGAGTTCGGCGAGCGGCGCAGGATCAAGGCCAAACCGTTCCGCGCCGACACGGGCCAGGAACTTGGTGCAGGACGTGCACTCCGGGTCGTAGAACTTCTGGCCGCTGCGATCCTGGCGAAAATGCTCGGCGTCGGAGGGGGTGAGGAAGGCGCTGAGGTGGTGGTCGAACCACCAGGTGACGCGGGGATCGGCGCTGTACTTGAAATCCACAATGGCGTTGTCGCCGGCGGAGAATTGGGCGGGATCGAAAAGCGCGCCGGCGGTGTGGCTGAGGCCGCAGTACTCGAATTGCGCCTGGCCGCGAGCGCTGCGATAGAGTTCGGTGAAAACGGCGGCGGAGGCGGAGCCGTCAAAGCAATGATTGTGGAAAAAGACCCGAACGTTGGGCAAAAAACGCTCCTTCGCGCGCAGGACAAAGACCCACTAGGATGGGCGGGGCTGGTGGCAAAGTCAAGGGCGGCCGCTTGCCATCCGGTAGGTAAGCGGCGGGATGCCTAAAATTCAAGCATGGATTTCGAATTGACCGAGGAGCAGCGCGCGCTGCAGCGGACGGTGCGGGGGTTCGCGACGCGCGAGATCGCGCCGCACGTGATGGAGTGGGATGAGGGGCAGATCTGGCCGGGCGAAGCCTTGCGCGAGCTTGGGGCGATGGGCTTGCTGGGCGTTCTGGTGCCGAGCGAATACGGCGGCAGCGGCATGGGGTACGTGGAATACGTTCTGGCCATCAGCGAGCTGTCGCGCGTGGACGGCAGCATCGGGTTGATCGTGGCGGCCCACAATTCGCTGTGCACGAACCATATATTCAAATTCGGCAGCGAAGCGCAGAAGCGCAAATATTTGCCGAAGCTGGCCAGCGGCGAATGGATCGGATGCTGGAGCTTGACGGAGCCGCAGGCGGGTTCGGACGCGGGCGGCACGCGCACCACCGCGGTGCGCCAGGGGAGCGGATGGGTGCTCAACGGAGCGAAGACGTTCACCACCAACGGCAGCCACGCGCGGGTGTGCGTGGCGATGGCGGTGACGGACAAGAGCAAGGGGAAGCACGGGATATCCGCATTCGTGATCGAGCAGGGGACGCCCGGCTTCCGCGCCGGCAAGAAGGAAAACAAGCTGGGGATGCGGGCGAGCGACACCAGCGAAATGATCTTCGAGGATTGCCAGGTCCCCGGCGATGCGCTGCTGGGCGGCGAGGGCGAAGGATTCGTGGATGCGCTGCAGGTGCTCGATGGCGGACGGATCAGCATCGCGGCGCTCGGGCTGGGCATGGCGCAGGGCGCATTTGACGCGGCCCGGCGGTACGCAGGCGAGCGCAGGCAATTTGGCAAGGCGATCGGGGAATTCCAGGCGATCCAATGGAAGCTTGCCGACATGGCGACCGAGATCGAGGCGGCGCGGCTGCTGACCATGAGCGCGGCGTGGCAGAAGGATCAGGGGCGCACGATCACGCAGGCTTCGGCGATGGCCAAGCTGTTCGCGGGCGAGGTCGCGGTGCGGGCGGCGAGCGAGTGCGTACAGATCCACGGCGGCTATGGATTCATCAAGGATTATCCCGCGGAGAAGTTCTATCGCGACTGCAAACTCTGCACCATCGGCGAGGGCACCAGCGAAATTCAGCGCCTGGTGATCGCGCGCGAGCTGGCGAACCGCTAGAATCTGGCGATGGCCGAATGGGAAGACAGGTTGCGGGCCGGCGATGCGCGCTGGCTGGCGCGGGCGATCTCGAGCGTGGTCGAGGCTGCGCCCGGGGCGGAGGCGCTGCTGCAAGCCGCCTACCGGCTGGGCGGGCGGGCGCGGGTGGTGGGGATCACGGGCCCGCCAGGTTCGGGGAAAAGCACGCTCGTGGATGCGCTGGCGCGGCGTTACCGGAGCGCGGAGGAGACGGTGGGGATCGTGGCGGTGGATCCGACGAGCCCGTTCACGGGGGGCGCGATCCTGGGCGACCGGATCCGGATGCAGGCGCACCATGCCGATCCGGGGATTTTCATCCGGAGCCTGGCGACGCGCGGGGCGCTGGGGGGATTGGCGCAAGCGGCGGCGGAGGTGGTGGCGCTGCTGGACGCGGCGGGGAGGCAGCGGATTTTGGTGGAGACCGTGGGCGTGGGACAGGACGAAGTGGATATCGTCCAACTGGCGGACGTGACGGTCGTGGTGCTGGTGCCGGGGATGGGCGACGAGGTGCAGGCGATCAAGGCGGGGCTGATGGAGATCGCCGACATCTTCGTGATCAACAAAGCCGAGCGCGGACCGGAACGGCTGGAGCAGGAGATCAAGGCAATGCTGTCGCTGGCTCCGAAAGCCGAGGGCGCGCAGGCCTGGCGGACGCCGATTGTGCGCACGATTGCCACCGAGGGCACGGGAGTCGAAGCGCTGCAGGCGGCGGTGCAGGAGCGTTTGCAATGGCTGGAGGCGCATGGAGGGCTGAGGCGGCATCGCGCCCGGCAATGGGAGCAGCGGCTGCGCGTGCTGGCGCGGGACCGGCTGGCGGAGCGCGTTTTGCGGCCGCGAATGAGCGATGAGCGTGTGGCGAAGCTGGCGGAGGCGATCGCTGCCAACGAGCAGGACCCGATCACGGCGGTGGACGCGATCATTGCCGAGGCGCTGCCGTAGCCGCGGTGCGGCGGTTTATACTTACCCTTCATGTTGGCGCTGGACCATTTGGGCATCGCGGTGCGCGATCTTGACGCAGCCATGCGGGCGTACGCGCTGCTCGGGCTCGAGGCCGAGGGCAGGGAAGAGGTGGCGCACGAGCAGGTGCGGGTGGCGATGCTGCCGCTGCGCGCGGGGCGGATTGAATTGATCGCGCCGACGGCGGCCGACTCGGTGATCGGCCGGTTTCTGGAGAAGCGCGGCGAGGGGCTGCACCACGTGGCGCTGCGGGTGCCGGATCTGCCGGCGGCGGTGGCGCGGCTGAAGGCGGGGGGCGGACGCCTGGTGCAGGACGCGGTGCAGGTGGGTGCGGGCGGGCACCGGTATGTGTTCGTGCATCCGGAAAGCACCGGCGGCGTGCTGATCGAGCTGGTCGAGGGAACGGAATGAGCCTGGCGAAGATTGGCATCATCGGGGGCAGCGGGCTCTACCACATGCCGGGGTTGGAGCATACGCAGGAGCGGCGGCTGGACACGCCGTTTGGAGCGCCCTCGGACGCGCTGATCACCGGCGAGTTGGACGGGGTGGCGGTGGCGTTCCTCAGCCGGCACGGCCGGGGCCATCGCTTCACGCCGAGCGAGGTTCCGTACCGCGCCAACATCTTCGCGATGAAACTGCTGGGAGTGGAGCAGATTCTCTCGCTGTCGGCAGTGGGATCGCTGAAGCAGGAGCACGTGCCGCTGGAATTCGTGCTGCCCGACCAGTTCATTGATCGCACCCAGCGCAGGGTGGCGACGTTTTTCGGCGACGGATTGGTGGCGCATGTCGGCTTCGCAGAGCCCACCTGCGCGCGGCTGCGCGGCGTGCTGGCGGGCGCGTGCGCCGCCGCCGGGGTGCGGGCGCACGATGGCGGGACCTACCTGAACATGGAGGGGCCGGCATTTTCAACGCGGGCCGAGTCGCTTTTGTACCGATCCTGGGGGGCCGACGTCATCGGGATGACGAACCTCACCGAGGCGAAACTGGCGCGGGAGGCGGAGCTGTGCTACGCCACGGCGGCCATGGTCACGGATTTTGATTGCTGGCATCCCGAGCATGACGCGGTGACGGTGGCGCAGATCATCGCCAACCTCACGAAGAATGCGGAGAACGCGGCCGCGGTGGTCCGGAACGCGGTGGGCGAGCTGGGCAAGACGGCGGCGAAGGGATGCGGCTGCGGCAGCGCGTTGAAGCACGCCTTGATCACGGATCCGAAGCTGGTGCCGGCGGCGACGCTGGAGCAGCTGCGGCCGATTATCGGAAAGTACCTCACCTAAACCCATGCCATTACTCGTTGTCGGTTCGGTTGCCTTTGATGACATCACCACCCCGCGGGGGCGCGCGCCCCGCATTCTGGGCGGCTCGGGCACGTATTTCAGCCTGGCGGCGTCCTTCTTCACGCCGGTGCGACTGGTGGCAGTGGTGGGAGAAGATTTTTCCGCCGAAGACGAGGCGGTGCTGAGCCGCCGCGGCATTGACCTGCTAGGGTTGGAGCGGGCCGAGGGCAAGTCGTTTTTCTGGGCGGGCGAGTACGAAGCGAACCTGAACATCCGGCATACGCGCCAAACCGAGCTCAACGTCTTTCAGCATTTCGAGCCCAAGCTGCCGCCGGCGTACCTGGATTCGGAGTTCCTGTTCCTGGGCAACATCGCGCCGGCGCAGCAGTGCCAAGTGCGCGACCAGCTTGGCGCGCGCGCGAAGCTGGTGGGCGGCGACACGATGAATTTCTGGATCACCGGCCAGCCGGAGCAGGTGCGGCAATTTCTTTCGCGGCTGCATGTGCTGACGATCAACGATTCCGAGGCGCAATTGCTGACCGGAGAGAACAACCTGTTCCGGGCGGCGCGGGCCATTCTCGAGATGGGCCCGGCGGCGGTCGTGATCAAGCGCGGCGAGCATGGCGCGACGCTGTACAGCCACAGCCAATTCTTCGGGGTGCCGGCGTATCCGCTGGAGGACGTGGTGGATCCGACCGGGGCAGGCGACGCCTTCGCGGGCGGAATGCTGGGATACCTGGCGCAGCAGGGGCAATGGGACGATATGACGCTGCGGCGGGCGGTGGTGTACGGCTCGGTTCTGGGCAGCTTCACCTGCGAACGCTTCGGGGTGGAGCGGCTGGTGGAGCTGACGCAGGACGAGATTGAGGGACGGTACCGGGAATTCGAAGCGCTCTCGCGCTTCAGCAGCTCGTAGTCTGCACGGGGCCGCAGCGGAACGTGTCTCTCCAGCGCAAGATCGAGTGGGCCCCTCTGCTGGCGTTGGCGGCTGGGGGCGGGACGCTAATCTGGGCGTGGGCGGCGGACAAGATGCTGCTTTACGGCGATGCCACCGCCCATCTTGCGATTGCGCGCCGCATGGTGGATTCGGCGACCCCTGGGCTGGGGCAGTGGGGAACGGTGTGGCTGCCGCTGCCGCATTTGTTGATGACGCCGCTGGTGCTGTTCCTGCCGCTGTGGCGCAACGGAGTGGCGGGAGCGGCGCCGGCGCTTGGGGCCTTCGTGGTGGCCGCGTGGATGCTGCATCGCATCGTGGCGCGGAACTGGGGCGCGACGGCCGGAGCCTGGGCGGCCGTTTTTTTTTGCTGGAATCCTTCGCTGCTGTATTTGGCGGCGGTGCCGATGACCGAGACCGTCTATCTGGCGGCATTTCTCGGGTTGGTGGATGCCTGCGATCGCGGACGTCCGTGGCAAGCCGGAGTGTGGGGAATGGCCGCCACGCTGTGCCGGTACGACGGCTGGTTCGCGCTTGCGTTCGCGTTGCCGGTGCTGGCGGGCAGCGCGCCGGATGTGCGCGGCGCATGGTCGCGGGCGTGGCGATTCTGCGCCCTCGCGGGGGCGGGACCGGCGCTTTGGCTTCTCTACAATTGGTGGTACCTGAATGACGCACTGAGCTTCGCGACCGGTCCCTACTCGGCGCGGCAGATCTATCTCAACGCCTTGCGGCACGGCGGCCTGCGCTACCCGGGGGATCACGCCCTGCGCATCGCGGCATTGTATTTCCTGAAGACGGTGGTGTTGACCTGCGGCGTCCCGCTGGCGATTCTGGCGCTATGGGGAGTGCTGCTATGGCGGCGGTGGCGGGGGCGGGGAGCGGCGTGGATGCTGCTGGCGCCGCTGCCCTGGTACTTGTGGGCGATGTGGTCGGGGAACGTGCCGATCTTCGTGCCGCAATATTGGCCGCATGGATACTACAACCTGCGCTACGGAGTGCAGATGCTGCCGGCGGTGGCCTTGTTTTCGGCGCTGGCCGTGAGCGCGATGGCGGCCGCGGCGCAGAGGGTGCTGGTGCCGCATTTGCGCCTGGGGCTGGTGCTGGGGCTGGCGGGATTGTGCGCCGGGGGATACGCCGAGATGCTGCGGGCGCCGGGGCCGGTGACGTACGCGGAAGCGGAGCACAACGCGCCCGACCGATTGGCGATGGAGCACCAATTGGCGAAAGCATTGAAGCCGCGACAGAAGGGGGAGCGGGTGCTGATGTACTACGGCACGTATCCGGGGGCGTTGGCCGACGACGGAATCGCGGTGCGGGAGGTGGTGCAGGAGTCCAATTTCCTGTTGTGGCAGGATGCGCTCTTCGCGCCGCACCGGCACGTGCAATGGGTGGTGGTGGAGGAAGGCAGCCCGGTGGCGAAACTGGTGAACCGGCGCGATTTGCGTCAGTATTTCCATCAGGTGGCGGCGCTGAGCGCGCCCTATCAGCATGCAATCGAGGTATACCGGCGCAATGAGCCATGATGGCGCGGTGCGGTTCGTCAAGGCCGAAGCCAACGGCAACGATTTCTTGATCGTGGACGCGGAGGCCGTGCCGCACGAACAGCGGAGCGCGTTCAGCCGGTCCATCTGCGATCGCCATCGCGGCGTCGGCGCCGATGGGGTGGAGTTCGTACGGCCGCACGGGACGGGATTTGAACTGGAGTTGCGCAACAGCGACGGCGGCGAGGCCGAGATCAGCGGCAACGGCACGCGCTGCGTGGCTGCGTTCTACGCCAAGCACGGGTTCCGCGAGGGCGTGCTGCACACCGGTGCGGGGCCGCTCCGGGCCACGGTGCTCGACGGCGAAGGTTCGCACTGGTTGATCGAGCTGGAAATGGGTGTGCCGGCGATCGCGGGGCGCGAGACGATCACCGCGGAGGGTCGAACATGGGACGCCACGGTGCTTTCGGTGGGAAATCCGCAGTGCGTGGTGATGGTCCCGGAGTTCCCGGAGAACTGGGAAGCGGCGGGGGCAGCGCTGGAGTCGCATCCGCGATTCCCGCAGGGGACCAACGTCGAGTTCGTGCGGGTGCACAACCGGCACCATCTCGAGGTGCGCATTTTCGAGCGCGGGGTGGGGCCGACGAGCTCCAGCGGCACCGGGAGCTGCGCGGCGGCCATCGCGGCCATCGTCGCGGGCGCGGCAGGAACCCCGGTGGAGGTGACGACGCCGGGCGGCGTGCAGAAGGTGGTGTGGGCCGGGCCGGGCTCGGCCGTGCGCCTGGTGGGGCCGACTTCGCTGGTGGCCGAGGGCATGACCTGGTGGCGCGGGTGAAGGAGTGATCACGCTGCGGTCGCTGGCGGTGTGGGGGTTCGCCTGGGTGTATATGCTGGCGGCGGGCGTGATCTCGCTGCCGTGGCTGCTGTGCCTGCGAAGGCTCGATTTCACCTATGCCTTGGCGCGCGCGGGCATCCGCGGGCTGCTGGCGCTGGCCGGCGTTCGGGTGGAGATCACGGGACGGGAACATCTGGCCGGCATCGGGCCGCGCCTGTATATGGCGAACCATCAGAGCAATCTGGATCCGCCGATCCTGCTGGGCGCGCTGCCCGGGGAGATCGCGTTCCTGGCAAAAAAGGAGCTGTTTGGCGTGCCACTGCTGGGCGCAGTGCTGCGGATCGGCGGGCTGGTTCCGGTGGATCGGAGCAATCGCGCCTCGGCGCAGGCGAGCATCGCGAGCGCTGCGGAGGCGGTGCGCGCGGGCAGGTCGTTCCTGATTTTTCCCGAAGGCACGCGCTCGCCCGACGGGCAACTGTTGGAATTCAAGAAGGGTCCGTTTTACCTGGCGCAGCAAGCGGCGGCGCGGGTGGTTCCGGTGGCGGTTCGCGGCAGCGGTGCGTGCATGCCGAAAGGGCGATGGCGCATTCGCCCCGGCCGGGTCGAGGTGCGGATCCAAGCGCCGATCACGACCGAGGAATGGGGCGGCGCAGCCGAGCCCCGCGCCGCGCTGGCAGGCTTGGTGCGCGAGCGTCTGCAGCAGGCTACTGGTTGTTGATGGCCCTGCGATCTTGCCCCGACCTGCGGGGCAACTCGGGCCCTACCGCCAGCTTGCTGGCTTCGGGGAGAACGGCGATGGAAAAGGACATAGAATGTTCTCGCTTGGAGTGCGGACATGCGGAACGCTTGGATCGGCGGAGTCGTGACCTTGGGGCTGGCATGGGCCGGCGGAGCGGGGCGGGGCGATACGGGGCGTCTGGCGTTGTCCTCGGTCGGGCGCGAATCCTCATCCGTGCTGCGCACAGGCGTCCAGCCACGCTGCGGTTCGCGCCCTCCCTGCGTCCTAGCCAGCCACCCTGTCTCGCCCCTTCCGGAGAGTCGCTCTTCGGCAGGGGCCGGTGTCAACCTACCCTGATTGAGCGGGGCGGGGCGATACGGGGGGTCTGGGGTTGTCTTCGGTCGAGCCCTGCGATCTTGCCCCGGCCTGCGGGCAACTCGGGCCCTGCCGGCAGCGGCCCGACGTATCAGCATTTTTGAAAATTCGAGCAGACGTTGTTGCCCATGGAGACGCCGCCGCCGTTGATCTCGGGCAGGGGGATGCCGCCGGACATGTGGGTGAGGTCGTGAAATAGGTTCAAGCCATAGGCGACGCTGCCCTCGCCGAGCAGGGCCGACGCGGCCTGCGCAACCTCGGACTGCAGCACGAGCACGTCGTGGTCGGCAACCACGCCATAGAGGGGCGTGCCGCCGACGATGCGGCAACGAAGGACCGAGCCGGTGCTGAGCTCGATGCCGTAGCGGG
>DATNED010000205.1:0-12783 GCA_035553115.1 Terriglobales bacterium
GCCTCGACCGCCTCGGCATCGGCCTCGCCCGCGCACGAGGGCAGCAGCACGCGGAAGCAGGTGCCCTTCCCAACCGCACTCTCGACGAAGATGTGCCCGCGGCCGCTTTGCACGATCCCGTAAATCGTCGCCAACCCCAGGCCCGTGCCCTTGCCCACTTCCTTGGTGGTGTAAAAAGGCTCGAAGATATGGCGCTGCGTCTCCGCGTCCATGCCGCTGCCGGTGTCGCGCGCCTCGATCTGCACGTAGACGCCGGGGGGAACCTCCGCCGGCAGTCCGCGTGCGGCATCGGGCGCGGTCACCGCCTCGGTGGCGATCGTGAGCGTGCCGCCGCGCGACTGGGCCATGGCGTCGCGCGCGTTGGCGGCGAAGTTCATGATCATCTGCTCGAGGTGGGTGGGATCGAGCCGCACCGGCGGCAAGTCCGGACCCGCCCGCAGCACCAGCTCGATGCCTTCCCCGATCAACATGGCCAGCATCTTGTGCATCGCCGCGATCACCGGGTTCACCTGCAGCGGGCGCGGCTGCGCCGTGTCCTTGCGGCTGAAGACCAGCAACTGCCGGGTCACCGCCGCCGCCCGCTCGCCCGCCTGCTGGATCTGCTGCAGATACCGCCGGTTCGGATCCTCCGCCCCGGCGCGGTCCATCATCAGCTGGCTGAAACCATTGATGACCGTGATCAGATTGTTGAAATCGTGGGCCACCCCGCCCGCCAATTGCCCCACGGCTTGCATGCGGGCGGCGTGCAGCAGCCGCTGCTGGCTCTGCTCGAGGCTGGCGCGCATGCGGGCAAAGGCGGCGGTGAGCTCGCCGGCTTCATCGCCCGCGCCGGGTTGCAGCGGAAAACTGAAGTCGCCGGCTTCGAGCGCGCGCACGCCCGTCACCAATTCGGAAAGCGGATACGTGAACGCGCGCGCAATCACGAAGACCAGCCCTGCGCCAATCGCCAACGCCGCCAAGCCCACCAGCAGGATCAGTTGGTTCAACCCCTGCAGAAACGCCTGCGCCGGCCCGAAGGAGCGCAGCACGGTCAGCGTGGTCACCGGGCCCGCGCCGGGCAGGCGCACACTGCCCACCGCGAAGGTGTCGCCGCCCAACCGCACCCCGCTGCGCATGCCCAACGTGCCGGCCAGCCCCGCCGCCGCAAAGCGGCGCTCCTGGTCGGGATCGAGCGAACTCACCACCGGCTGCCCGTTGATCGAGAACACCACATCCCCCACCGCCAGTTGGCTGATCTGCTCGGCGAGCGTGCGGTCCACCTCTTGCCCCAGCGCCAGCGTGCCCACCAGGTTCTCGTCCGCCGGCGGCCCGCGATAAATGGGATGGAAATACACGCGCAGCAGCCGCCCGCCGCCTTGCCACCAGCCGGGAGCGCGGCTGCCGGCGTCCTGGCGCAGCAGCGCCTGCGCGTCGGCGAGATTCAGGCCGTTGCGCGCGGGCACGCTGCCCAGCGCGCGTCCGTTGCGGTCCGCCAACGCCAGCACCGATCCGGCGGGCAGCATCGTGCTGGTCTCGGCGAGCGAGTCTTGCACCGTGCGCGCGTCCTGGGTGCTCATCGCCGCCTCCAGCGAGGGCACGCTCGCCACCAGCGCCGCCGCGCTCGCGCTCAGCGCCTGGCTGCGGTTCTCGAAGTTCTGATACGCCGCCAGCGAAGCCTCGACCTGCTGCGCAATCTGCTGGTTGATCTGCCCGTACACCCGCGAGCGGATGATCAGCAGCGCCGCCCCGGTCAGCAGCGCCGAGATCAGCGCCATCGAGAGCACCAGCTTGTTCTGCAGCCGCAGATTCTTCCAGCGTCGTAGCATCGGGCGCCTGGGCGAGTACCTTAGCAGTAACGATTTGCGCGCAGCGACGAGGTTACAAAGCCCCGAACCGGGAGTCATCACATGGTAGCGTGAAATCACCTGCGTTCCGCCCGGCCTGCCGCTTGCCCGCATGACCCCACGCCGCACACCCTGGATTTGCGCCCTGGCGCTGCTGACCACGGCCGCGGCGGCCGCCCAGACCATTACGCCCCCGCCCAGCAACGCCGAACTCAGCGCGCAGATCCAGCAGCTGCGCGCCGCCTTGGCCGCCACCCAGGCGCAACTGGCGCAAGAGCAAGCCGCGCTCGGCCAACTCGAGGCGAAACTCGCCGCCGCGGACGATCAGCAAACCATCGCCAACGGCAAGATTGACGGCCAGGAGCAGACCAAGGTCGAGAGCGGCTCCCAATCGCGCCTCACCCTCAGCGGCCTGCTCTTGATGAACGCCTACAGCAATAACGGCACCGCCGAGAACAGCGACGTGCCCAACCTTGCGCTGCCCTCGAGCGCGCCGTTCCGCAGCGGCGCGCTGGGCGCCACCGTGCGCCAAAGTGAGATCACCTTGCAGGCGTCGGGACCCCAGATTTGGGGCGCGCAGAGCAGCGGCGAACTGATCGCCGATTTCTTCGGCGGCTTGCCCAACAGCCTCGATGGCAGCGCCGGCGGCGTGGCCCGCCTCAAGATCGCGCGCGGCCGGCTGGACTGGAGCAAGCGTTCGCTGTTGTTCGGCGAAGACACCCCATTCATTTCGCCGCTGTCGCCGACCTCCTACGCATCGCTCGGCACTCCGGCGCTCGGATACTCCGGCAACCTCTGGACGTGGACCCCGCAGCTGGTGTTCGAGCAGCGTGACCGCTTGGGCGCGACCTGGCGCAACACCTTCCAGGCCGGGCTGCTCGATCCGCTCGATGGCGAGTTCCCCGCCCGCCTCAGCTCCCGTGTGCCGGAGGCCGGCGAGTTCTCGCGGGAACCCGCGCTCGCAGTTCATGAATCGCTGGGCCGCGACCTCTTCGATCGCACCTTCACCTTCGGCGCAGGCGCATACGGCAGCCGGCAGACGTACGGCTTCGGCCGCAACTTGCAGGCCTGGGCCCTCACCGCGGATTGGAACCTGGCGCTGGCGCCCGCCCTGGACCTGAGCGGGGAGGCGTTCCGCGGCCGCGGCATCGGCGGGCTCTGGGGGGGCATCGGCACCAGCATCGTCTCCAGCACGCCCGACCTCACGCAGGCCACGACGCAAATTGCCGGCGTCAACGCCGCCGGCGGCTGGACGCAGCTCAAGTTCCATCTCTCCCCCTCGCTGCAGTTCAATGCCGCCTACGGCCTCGACAACGCCTTCGCCGCCGACGTCGAGCGCTTTGAGGGGACCAATCCGAACTACCCGTTAGCCCGGAACCACACCGCGCTGTTCAACTTCATTGACCAGCCGCGCTCGGACCTGGTGCTGGCGCTGGAATACCGCCGCATCTACACCACTCCGTTCGTAGCGCCGACGCTCACCGCGGCGCAGATCAACGCCGCCATTGGAGTCATCTTTTGAAGCGCTGCGTTGCTGCTTTGGCTTTGCTTGCGGTCGGCGCCGTCGCGCAAGCGCCGCTGCAGGGCAACGTCACGGTGCGGCATCTTGCCGCGTCCAATACCGGCAACGCGGGGGTTGTGGTTTGGCTCACGGCCGACGATGGAAGCAATGCGCTGGTCGCGCCCCTGCCTGCGTTCCGCATGGCGCAGAAGGACAAGCGCTTCGCGCCGCATTTGCTAGTCGTGCCGGTGGGCGCGACGGTGGCCTTCCCGAACTTCGATCCGTTC
Source organism: Terriglobales bacterium (assembly GCA_035553115.1). GTDB lineage: Bacteria > Acidobacteriota > Terriglobia > Terriglobales > SCQP01 > SCQP01. The sequence continues at coordinate 3,612 of DATNED010000205.1, forward strand.
TTCCACAACGTCTTTTCGCTCGGCGACGCGCGCCCCTTCGATCTCGGCCTCTACCAAGCCGGCGGCTCGCGCGCGCAGATGTTCAGCCGGCCGGGCGTGAGCTACGTCTTCTGCAACCTGCATCCCCAAATGAGCGCAGTGATCGTCACCGTCCCCAGTCGCTGGTATGCGGTCAGCGACGCCTCGGGCGCCTACCGCATCCCGGCTGCGCCGCCGGGCGCATACCACCTGCACGTCTGGTACGAGCATGCCCACGCCGCCGAGCTGGCGCAGTTGGAGCAGGCCGTCGAGATCAAGCCCGGCGCGGCCTTGCCGGCCCTGGAAGTGCAGGAGATCGCCGCCGCGGCGGCGCACAAGAACAAATACGGCAAGGACTACGACACCGCCAAAGGCTATGGCCCCGGCGGCGGCGCGCCCCCGATGATAAAATAAGGGCGCGTAGGCGCGTAGCTCAGTTGGTTAGAGCGCTACCTTGACACGGTAGAGGTCTGGGGTTCGAATCCCCACGTGCCTACCATCCCTCATCTGAAAGAGTTTGGCTGGCTCTACGCCAACAACGGGGGACCTGCCGGTCCCGAGACGGTTCACCCGCATAGTACCTTAACCCGCATCCTGTAGTTTGCGGCGCGAGCTGGAACTGCTCTCGCGCCCACGGGGCCGAGCGGCGCGCGGCGGATTCCGACGTGTCCTCTTGAATGCAGGAACTCCGCAGCCGGCCGCGGCGCCTGGCGCGGTCCTTCAACAGCACGAACAGGACCGGCACCAGGATGAGGACATTGATGCTCGAAGTCAGCATACCTCCCACGATGGGGGTGGCGATGGGCTTCATCACGTCCGAGCCGATGCCTGACTCCCACAGGATCGGGCCCAAGCTGGCCAGCACCGCAATCACCGTCATCAGCTTCGGCCGCAGGCGCTGCACCGCTCCCTCGATGGCGGCGGCTTCGACTTCGGCGCGGCCGTTCACCGTCTCGCGGGCCAGGTGCCGGTCCAGCGCCTCGTGCAGGTACACCACCATCACCACGCCGGTCTCGATGGCGATGCCGAAGAGCGCAATATAGCCCACCAACACCGCCACGCTGAACTCGTAGCCCAGCATCCACTGCAGCAGCAGACCGCCGCTCAAGGCGTAGATCGTGGGGATGATGAGCATCACCGCCTCGCCAATCGAATGGAAGACCATATAGAGCAGCACGAAGATCACCACAAACACAATCGGCAGAATGATCTCCAGCCGCCGCTGTGCTCGCAGCTCGAACTCGTACTCGCCCGACCAGAACCAGGAATAGCCGGGCGCGGGCGCGAGCTTCTGACGCAGCAGCGCTGTTGCCTGGCGGACAAACCCACCATAGTCCCGGGTGTTGAGGTCCAGATATACGTAGCCTGTGAGCTGACCCTCCTCGTCGCGGATCATTTCCGGACCGCGCGAGAGCGTGACTTGCGCCACCTCGCCCAGTGGGATCTGCGCCCCGGAGGGAGTCGCAATCAGGACCTGGCGCAGGGCACCAATGTCGCCGCGGAAATCGCGACCATAGCGCACGCTGATGGAGAAGCGTTCGCGGCCTTCGACGTTGGTAGCGACCGTCTCGCCGCCAATGCCTGCACTCACCGCCCGATGCACGTCGGCAACGGTGAGGCCGTAGCGGGCTGCGGTGGCGCGGTCGGGAATAATGTTGACGTAGTAGCCGTCGGCGACCTTCTCGGCGAAAATGGATCGCACCTGCGGCATGCCACCCAGCACGCGCTGGATGCGCTCGCCCTCGGCCTGGATGCCGGCCAGGCTCGGGCCCTGGATCTTCATTCCGACCGGAGTTTTGATGCCGGTGAGCTCCATGTCGAGCCGGTTGGCGATGGGCATGGTCCAGGTGTTGGTCAAGCCGGGAATTTGCAGCTTGGCGTCCATCCCGCCGATAAGCTTTTCGTAGGTCATGCCGGCCGGCCACCGCTCCCGCGGCTTGAGCGTGATGGTGGTGTCGTACATCGAGAGCGGAGCGTTATCGGTGGCGCTGTCGGATCGGCCCACGGTGCCGAACACGCTGGCGACTTCCGGGAACGAACGCAGCACCCGGTCCTGCTCCTGCAGCAGCTTGCCCGCGGTGGTAATCGAGATGCCGGGCAGGGCGGTGGGCATGAACAGCGTCGCGCCCTCATAGAGCGAGGGCATGAACTGGCTCCCCAGGCCCCAGGCCAGCGGCAACGTGACCGCAACGAAGAGTACATTCAAGGCGATGGTCCACTTGGGCCAGCGCAGCGCCCATTTCAGAATGGGCAGGTAGATGCGCTGCGTCCAGCGTGAGAGCGGATTTTCGGCCTCCAGCTTGAGCCGGCCGCGGATGAGCAGCACCATCAGCACCGGGACCAGGGTGATCGCCAGGATCGAGGACCAGCCGACCGACAGCGTCTTCGTCCAGGCCAGCGGGCGGAACATGCGCCCCTCCTGGGCCTGCAGCAGGAAGACCGGCAGGAACGAGACCACGATGATGAGCAGCGAGAAGAAGATGGCGGGGCCGACCTGCTGAGCCGCGCCCAGCAGCACGCGCGCGCGCCGGCGCGCAGTCAGCGGCGCGCCTCCGGCCCCGGCCTGGGCCTCCGCCAGATGGCGATAGCCGTTCTCGACCATGACGATGGCGGCGTCCACCATGACGCCGATGGCCAGCGCGAGCCCTCCGAGCGACATCAGGTTGGAGCTGATGTGCAGCCACATCATGGGCACGAAGGCCGCCAGAAGCGCGATGGGCAGCGCCACAATCGGGATCAGCGCAGAGCGGAAGTGCCAGAGGAAGACGATGATCACCAGGCTGACGATGAGCATTTCCTCGATCAGATCGCGCTGGAGCGTGCCCACGGCGGCGTCAATCAGTGCGCTGCGATCGTAGCCGGCGACAATCTCGACGCCGGGCGGCAGCGTGGGCGCGAGCGCGGCAATCTTCGCCTTGACCGCCGCGATCACGTTCCGCGCGTTCTCGCCGTAGCGCATCACCACGATGCCGCCCACGGCTTCGCCCTCGCCGTTCCACTCCGCCACGCCGCGGCGCAAATCGGGTCCGAAGGCAACCGTGCCCAGGTCGCCGACCAGCACCGGCGTGCCGTTGTGGGTGGCAACCGGGATTTCGCGCAAGTCGTCGAGCGAAGTCAAGTAGCCCAGGCCGCGGACCATGTATTCCGCCCCGCTCATTTCAAGCGAGCGCCCGCCCACTTCGTTGGTCGAGGCGCGCACGCGGTCCAGCACCGTGGCCAGCGAGATATTGTAGGCGCGCAGCCGGTCGGGGTCGAGATGGACCTGGTATTCGCGCACGAAGCCGCCGATGCTGGCGACCTCGGCCACGCCCGGCACGGACTGCAACTGGTAGCGCAGGGTCCAGTCCTGGAGCGCGCGCAGGCCGGCGAGGCTCTGGGTGTCGGAGTGGTCCACCAGGGCGTACTCGTAGACCCAACCGGCTCCGGTGGCGTCCGGGCCCAGGACGGGCGTTGCCCCTGCCGGAAGCTGGCCGGCGATGCGCTGCAGGTACTCGAGCACGCGCGCCCGCGCCCAGTAAAGGTCGGTGCCGTCCTGGAAGACTACGAAGACGTAGCTGTCGCCGAGCATGGTCTGCGCCCGCACCGCCGTCACGTTGGGAGCGCCCAGCAGCGCGGTCACGATGGGATAGGTGACCTGGTCCTCGATCAGATTCGGAGGCTGGCCCACCCACCGAGTGTGAATAATCACTTGCACGTCGGAAATATCGGGCAGCGCGTCCAGAGGCACATGCTGCAGCGAGTAGATGCCGGCCAAGGTGAGGGCTGCCACGCCGGCGAGGACCAGGAAGCGGTTGCGGGCGCAGGCTGCGATCCATTTGGCGATCATGCTACGTGCCTCCGGTCGCCAGCAGCGACAACGACCGGCTGGCGACCAGCTGTCCGCCGCGCCGCGCGGTGACGGTGACCTGCCAGGTGCCACCGTTGGGAAGGGTGAGTGCGCCCTGGTAGAGGCCGCCGCCGACGCTGGCCAATTGCGCGGACTCGGTGAGGGCGGACATGCCCATGGCCGGCATGGCGGGCATGGAGAAGGTGACCGAGACTTGGGCATCGGCGATAGGCGAGGCCGCGGACGCCAACCTGACCTGGAGCGTATTCTTGCCCTTGTGCGGCGGTGAGGGCTGGGTGGTGAGGCTAACTGTTGCAGCCGTGGCCGCGGCCGCGGCAGGGCGCGCCGGCTGGTTCACCGCGGCGGCCTGGCCGGCGCCCGGCGGCGGGGGCATGAAGGCGCCGGCAGCGGCCTGAAGCTGGCTCTCCGAATCAATCAGAAAGTTGGCCGAGCTGACCACGCGATCCCCGCCTTTCAGGCCCTTCAGCACGATGTCCAAGTCGCCGACCTGGCCGCCCAATTCGAGCGGGCGCGGCGACAGTCGCCCGCCGCCCTCGTCCACGAAAGCAATCGCCTGCGTGCCGGTCTGCAGCACCGCCGAGGTGGGCACTACCAGGCGGCGGCCGAAAGACAGCTTGAGGTCGGCATTGACAAACATGCCCGGCATGAGCGCGCGACCGGGGTTGTCGAACACCAGGCGCACGCGCGCGGTGCGGGTGGCGGCATCAATTTGCGGGTAGATGAACTCCACCCGGCCGGCGAACACGCGCCCGGGATAGCTGTCCACCGTGACCGTGACCGGCGCGCCCGTGCGCACCCGGCCCAGATTGTTCTGGTTCACCTGGGCGAACACCCACACCGGCGACAGCGGGTTGACACGGTAGAGCTCGGCCTGCGGCTCGACCTGCTGGTTGGGCAGGACGTTGCGCACGGTGACATACCCGGCCGCCGGCGACACGACGGTGAACGCGGGCAGCGCCTTGCCGGAGCTCGCCACGCGCTCGATTTCGGCCTGCGGCACATTCCACTGCTGCAAGCGGGCCGCAGCGGCCTGCGCCAGCGATTGTGCGTCGGCGGCAACGCCGGGCACGGTGCTCGCGGCCAGCCGCTTGGCGTTGCCGAGCGCCAACAGGTATTCCTGCTCGGTCGCCGCCACTTCCGGGCTGTAGAGAGTGAACAGGGGCTGGCCGCGGCGGACATATTGGTAGGTCGCGTCCACGAACACCTGCTGGATCCAGCCCGCGACGCGGGTTGCCACACTCACCTGCAACTGCTCGTCTTCAGCGACGTTGCCGGGAACGCGCAGGTCATCGCCCACGTTCTCGACCTGCGCGGTGGCAAAGGTGACCCCGATGCTCTGCAGGCGCTCGGGCGAGAGCCGGATGTCGTCCAGCCTGGGAGACTGTTGCGCGACTGCGGCCAGGGTCAGCACGGCGAGGATTGCGACGGCGGAAATCTTCATGACAGAGGCACTCCGGTAAGCGCGGTCAGCGCGGCCCGCGCCGCAGCCTGCGCCTGCAATTGATCCTGCCGGTCCATTTCGAGATCGAGTTGGTCGAGGAAGGCGGCGAGCAGGGCTTGGAAGTCCACCGCGCCGATCTGGTAGGCGTTCACCGCCGAGCGGTACTCGGCCTGCGCCTGGGGCAGGAGGCCCTGGTTGAGGATGCGCAGCTGTTCGGCCGCGTTCTGGGCGGCGGCATACTGACGCGCGACCTCGGCCTGCTGCGCCTGCAGCGTCTGCTGGCGCAGCGCCTGGGCCTGGTCGAGCTCGGAGGTGGCCTGCGCCAGCTCGGCCTTATGGCGGCCGCGGTTGGGCAAGTTCAGACTGAAGGTCGCCATGTAGTAATCACGGAACTGCGACGCGGTGTGCTGCCACATGTAGCTGGCGTTGAAATCGGGCTTGAACTCCTTGCGCGCCAGCGCCACCCCGGCGCCGGCCGCTTCGATGCGCGCCTGGTCCGCGCGCACGCCGGGGTTGCCCTCGGACACGGCGGCCAGCAGAGCCGCCAGCGAGACCGTAAGGGCATGCTCGGCCAACGGCTCGGCAACGACGTCCACCGAGGTCTGCGGCCGGCCCAATTCCTGTTTCAACCGTGCCTCGGAATCCGCCATCAGGCGGTGACGATCGCTGATTTCGGCCAGGATGCGCGTCTGCTGCACCTGGGCCTGGAGCACGTCCTGCTGCCGCCCCTCGCCCACCCGGTAGCGATCCCCGGCCACCTGCTCGAGCTGGCGCAGCGTGGCCTGTTGCTGCACGAGCGTGGCCAAGTTCGCTTGCAGGCTGGCGAGCTCGTAATAGTCGGTCTCGAGCTGGGCGACGATGGCGCGCTGGGTGGCGTCGAGTTCGCGCCGGTCCACCTCGGTGGCATGGGTAGCAACCTCGGCCCTCAGGGCGCGCTTGCCGGGAAACGGTATCTCCTGGCTTGCGCCCAGCCCGATATAGGCGAAGTCGCTGTTGGCATAGCCGGCGAAGGGCACCGGAGTGCCGACGGCCAATTGCTGCACCGCGAGCTGGGTGTCGGGCAAGGCCCGTCGCTGGGCGGCGACGGCGGCGCTGGCCTCGACCCCGAGTCGCGCCGCGCGGAGTTGCGGGTTGGCGCGCAAGGCCTCGGCAACCAGTCCCGACAGCGGCGCAGGCGCTTGCGCCGCGAGCGCCGCCCCCAGGCCCAGAACCACGAGCGCAGCGGCTCTCATTGCTCGCTCCCGCTCTCGAAGCGCTGCCACAAGCGGTCGAAGTCGGCGGCGCTGAGCGGCTGCTTCAGCCGGGCCGCCCAGGCCTCGCGGAAGCCGCCGACACCCAGATGCCAGCGGTCGGGACGGGTTAGCGTCTCGATGTCGCGCCAGGCGAAGTGGCGGGCGTAGCCGCGTTTGGCGGTAATGAAATCAATGCCCGCGGCGGTGAACCGCAACTCCCCGTTCTGACCGTCCGCATAAGCCGGGAGCTCGATCCAGGCGGGTGACTCGGGGTTGGGCACGGCGTCGAGCACAGGGCGCGGGAGGGCGGCCGCGAGGCGCGCCGCCTGCGCCGGCGGCAGCGCGGCTTCCAGATCGAAGCGCCAGCGGCGCAGACCGGGCATGCGCCAGCGCCGCGGCGCGAACGCCACCACCGTCAGCGCGCGCGGGGCGAGATCGAGCGTGGCGATGTCCGCATAGCGCCAGAACAGGACCTCGCCTTTGGCGGACGTGAAGCGAAGACCATCGCCGGCGATCGCGAGCTCGCCGCTCGATTGCAGAACCATGTCCTGTTGCAGGCGCGCAGGCACCCGCCAACCCTGTGCCGCAGCGGTACAGGCCATGCACAACACCAGCATCCACGCCCTTGGCATGGACATACTCCACCTCCTCAACTCGCCAGAAATTCCGTGGCAGTAGTTGGCGCGGGCCCCGGCGTGGCTACGCCGGTGCGCCGGGCGACCCGCGCGCGGAAGGAGAGGTCTAAATCAGCAGAATGGTGGGTCGAGGCGGTGGATGCGGCACCAGGTCCGCGGCCGGGCTGTGGACCGCCAACGGCTTGAGCGTGATCAGCGTTCCCAGCCGCACCGAGATCCGGGCCGGCGGAGGCAGCGGCGCTTTGCTCACAAGCAGCGCGGCAGGCTGCGCCGCGCAGACGCGCTGCAGGCAGCAATCACGCGCGGATGGCGCCATGGGGCAAGGGCCGCCCTGCATCTTGGCACAGCAGGCAGCCATGTCGCGCATGCTCGGCGCTGGCGCCAGCCTGGCTGACACCGCGTTGGCCAACAGCGGCAGCAGCAGCGCCACCGCCAGCAGCCGCGCGATCAACCTCAGCTTTGCTCCGCCCTGACCCACGCCTCGAGCATAGCGCAATCACGCGGGAAGTTGGCGCGGGCGCCTGCAAGCTTCCCTGAAGCCCTGAGACATTCAATTGCCTGGCGTCGGGCGGGCGATGCTCACGACGTTGACCACGCGATAGGGACCGGATGCGTCTTCCAGTTTCAGGCCCAGCTCCTTCTGCACGGCTTCGCGGAATGGTTCCACGTTCGAAAATCGTATTCCCGGACCGGTGTAGGAATCATCCTTTGCAAATTCGCGCCAGACGGTGAGATCGTAGCGCCCGGCGAGACCCGTTCTGTCAATCACCGGCCGGCCCAACTCCTTGGGGTTCGGTCCCCCGTTGAATGCGCGCACGAGGTCCGCAATCGAACAACCATGGAAGCTGCCCATGGAACTCGGTGGCGCACCTGCCTTCTTCATGTCGTCCCGGCTAATGACGCCGCTGAGGCAACGCTCATCCGGGCCGATGGGCTTGAACTTCGGCCCGCTGGGCGGCACCACCAGCGCCCAGACCGGCACCACCTTGTCCGTTACCTCGACCTTCAGCTGAAAATTTTCGGCCAGCACGCGGCGCAGCATCAGCAGCATATGATCCTTGCCGGTGGGCTTATCGGTGGTTGCGGCGATGGTATAAAGGCTGTCGCGTGAATATTGCGCCCAGCGCGGCAGGCCGGTCAGCTGGTTCGAGTTCAGTGAATAAGCCAGCTCGATTAATTCCACCGGCGCCATGCCCTCGATGTAGAGGCGCTGCGGGTCAATTTGGGCGCTCCGATTCCACGGGCGGTTTGGATAGACGAAGGGCTTGACGGAAACCGCGTCAAATGCCGGCAGCGACGAGCTGGCCTGCGAGAACGCCGCTGCTGAGAGCAGCGCGAGCACGATCAACAAGCCCGGCGCCGCAGCCTGATGCGTCCCCTGCCAGGCGAAGCGGTTGACTCGATGCATGGCTGTGTACCTTCAATATTGCACAGGCGTCCTGATTTCACCGTCATCTCGGGCGATATACAATATCATCGGGTGGGCTGCCGCCCGCGCTCGGACATGACTTCTTCTTCTTGGATTTCCCTAGCCCTGCTGGCACTGGCGGGCGCTCAGACGGGATGCCACCAGGCCCAACCGAAGGCGGCCGAGCTGGCGCCGGTGCCGGTGACGACCGCACGCGCCGTGCGCCAGGATGTGCCCACCCGCCTTGAAGCCATCGGAGCGGTGCAGGCGATGTCCACGGTGTCGGTCAAGTCCCTCGTCACCGGCGAGCTGAAGACCGTGGGCTTCAGCCAAGGGGATGCGGTCCACAAGGGGCAGGTGCTGTTCACGATTGATCCGGAGCCCTACGAAGCGGCGCTGGCGCAAGTCCAAGCCAACTTGGCGCGGGATTTGGCCACCGACGCCCAAGCCCAAGTCGAGGCCAAGCGCTACAGCGATCTGGCCCAACAGGGCATCGTCTCGAAGGAGCAGAACGAACAACTGCAAGCCTCGGCGGCCGCCGACGATTCGGTGGTGCGCGCCGACCGGGCGGCGCTGCAGACCGCGCAGCTC
>DATNED010000206.1:0-6353 GCA_035553115.1 Terriglobales bacterium
AACCGTGGTGATGAGCCCTAGCGTCTGATGGATCTTCAGCATGCGCGCCCGGCGGTTGAGCCGGGCCTGCTCTGCGGCATTGCCTTGAGTTGCGCTCGCGGGAAACCCCAAGCTGGACAGGGAAAGCGATGATGTCGCCACTGCGTTCCATATGGTGGGGGCGGTTTCGGTCACTTGCACCGATCCGGTCACCGGCGCGAAGCCTGGCGCAGAGGCCGTGACCTGATAGACGCCTGCGGCAAGGTCAGTTGCGGCATAAGCCCCTGAGGCATCGGCACGGACAGTGCGAAGGGTAGTTCCCGGTTGCCCTTCGATGGAAATGGTCGCGCCGGGAATGGGGGTGCCGGCAGAATCGGTGACCTTGCCGCGGAGCACGCCGGCTGCGCCCTGGTCCCAAGCCAATGCCGATAAAACGAAGCACGCCAGGAGAAGGCGAATCGATCCCGAACGACGCATACCCCTCATCGTACCGCAGCGCGTATGCGCCGCAGCCAGCGCCGGTGGATTGCCGCGGCTACTCGTAGCGCAGGGCTTCGACCGGGTCCAGCTTGGAGGCTTTGGCCGCGGGGTACAGGCCGAAGAAGACGCCGATGCTGACCGAAAGGCCGAAGCCGACGCCGACCGCCCATAGCGGGACCGAGCTGGGGAGCGATGGGATGGCGACTTTGATGAGTTCGCTGATAAGCCATCCGCCGATGATGCCGAGAATGCCGCCCAGGCCGGTGAGGAACACGGCTTCGGAGAGGAACTGCTGGATGATGTCGACGCGCCGCGCGCCGATCGCCTTGCGCACGCCGATCTCGCGGGTGCGCTCGGTCACCGAGACCAGCATGATGTTCATCACTCCGACGCCGCCGATGAGCATGCCGATCGAGGCGACGGCGATGATCACCAGGGCGACTTGGCCGGTGATGTCGTGGAATTGGCCGATGATGCTGTCGGCGGTCGCAGTGCCGAAGCTGTCGGGGGCGTCCCATTTGTCGCGGCGCGAGCGACGCAGCGCCATCTCGATCTGGTCCTGCGCAATGGTGAGCATGCCGGGCCGCGCGAGCGCCTCGATGGCGTGCTCGGTGGCGGCGGGGTAGAGCTTCTCGAAGGTCTTGAACGGAATGCGGGCGGCGAGGTCCTGCTGGTTGGGGCCGGCGCCCTTGCGCGGGGCGAAGACGCCGATCAGACGGAAGCTGGTGCCATCAATGACCAGCGACTTGCCGACCGGATCAATTCCGGGAAACAGGGCGTCGGAGACGGAGTGGCCGACTACCACGACGTTGGCGCGATGGTCGTTCTCGGTGTCGCTGAAATAGCGCCCGTTCTCGATGCTCTGGTTGGTGGCTTGCGGGAAATTGGCCTCGGTGCCGGTGAAGTTAAGGCCATCCACTTCGTGGGCGCCCACGCGCGCGTTGATGCCGCCGCTGCCGGGTGGGCCGAAGTTGCCGCTGGGGAGGACCTGGGCGCTGATCGCTTGGCAGGCGCCGCAGTCCTGGCGCACGGCGGCGATGTCGAGGTCGCTGAGAGGCTTGCGCATCCGCTCCTCGCGGGTCAGGTTGCCGAGGTGGATGCCGGGGGCGAACTTGTAGATGAAGATGGTGTTGGTGCCGAAGCTATCGAGCTGGTCCACCACCGTCTGGTTCATTCCGGTGAGGATGCTGCCAATGGCCATCAGCGTGACCGTGCCGACAAAGACTCCGATGATCGTGAGCGCCGAGCGCAGCTTGTGGCTGCGCACAGTGTCGAGCGCCAGGTGCAGGTTTTCGTTGAAGCTCGAGGCCATGGTGGAAATCTATGTTTCCGCGCGCAGCGCGGTGATGGGGTCGAGCTTGGCGGCTTTCTGCGCGGGATAGATGCCGAAGAACAGCCCCACCGAGGTCGAGATCACGAAGGCGGCCAGCACCGCCAGCCACGGCAACGAGAAGGGCAGAGGAGTGACCGCGCCGGCGACCACGGTGAAACCGTAGGCAAGAGCGATGCCCATGGCCCCGCCGACAGTGGAGAGCACGGCCGACTCGACCAGGAACTGCGAGAGGATGTCCTTGCGGCGGGCGCCGAGCGCCTTGCGGATGCCGACCTCGCGGGTGCGCTCGGTGACCGCCGCCAGCATGATGTTCATGATCACGATGCCGCCGACCACCAGGAAGACGAAGCTGACCCCGACCATTACGCCGGCGATGACACCGGTGAGCTGGTGCCAGAGGTTCATGAGCGAATCTGCGCCGATGATGCCGAACGTATCCTGGTCGGCATAGTGCAGGTGGCGAACGTTTCGCATCAGCACCCGCACCTGGTCTGTGACGGCGGGCAGTAGCAGCGCGTTCGGTGCCTTGACGTTGACGCCGATCGAATCCCGCGTGCCGTACATGTCGCGGTAGACGCCGATCGGGATCTCGACGAAGCTGTCCTGCGATTGGCCGAACACGTTCCCCAGGACGCTCGCCTGGCCGATGACCAGGAAGTTGTGCCCGTCAATGTTGAGTTGCTGGCCGATGGGGTTGGTGCCGGGGTAAAGCTTGTTTGCAAGATCGGCGCCGATGAAGGCGACCGGAGCGTCGTGGTCCTCGTCGGTTTCGCTCAGGAAGCGGCCGCCTACAACGGTGAACTGGGCCAGGGCGACCGAGTTGGCAGTGTCGCCGGCGACCACGACATCGGTCATCGAATGGTTGCCCGCTTTGAGCGTCGTGCCGGTCTGGCGCTGGATTTCGGCCGCGACCGCCGCGGCCAGCGTGGCGTGGGCACGCAGGTACTGGTACTCGGCCAGCGTGATGGGCTTGTTGCGCTTCTGGGCCTCGCGGAAGCGCTTCTGGTCGGTCATATCGTCCAGGCTGAATTGGTTGACATTGACGCTGTTCGATCCCAGGCCGGCGATCTTGTCGCCGACGTACTGGTTCACGCCTTGGACCAGCGAGACCACCGCAACCAGCGTCCAGATGGAGACGATGATGCCAAGAAGCGTGAGGAAGCTGCGCAGCTTGTGGGACCACAAGGTGTCGAGCGCCACCAGCAGCGATTCCTTGAAATGCACGGAGGGCTTACTTGGCTTGCGCGCGCTCGCGCCCGCGCTTGGTGAGTTCGTCGCGGGCGACCTGGCCGTCGCGGATATAAATCACGCGATGCGCGTATTCGGAGATTTCGGGTTCGTGGGTCACGAGCACGATGGTGTTGCCCAGTTCCCAGAGTTTGTCCATCAGCGCCATGATGTCGTTGCTGGTGGTGGAATCGAGATTGCCGGTGGGCTCGTCGGCGAGCAGAATGCTGGGGTTGTTGATGAGCGCGCGCGCGATGGCGACGCGCTGGCGCTGGCCGCCGCTGAGCTCGTTGGGGCGGTGGAGCTTGCGATCCACCAGATCCACCTTGCGCAGGGCTTCAAGCGCGCGGTCGGCCCGCTGCGCGGCGGGGACGCCGGCGTAGATCAGGGGAAGTTCGACGTTGTGCAGGGCGGTGGCGCGGGCCAGCAGGTTGAAGGTCTGGAAGACGAAGCCGATCTCGTGGTTGCGGATGTGGGCGAGAGCGTCGTCGTCGAGCTCGCTCACCAACTGGTGGTTGAGCCAGTACTGGCCCTTGCTGGGCGAGTCCAGGCAGCCGATCAGGTTCATCAGCGTGCTCTTGCCCGAGCCCGATGGCCCCATGATGGCCACGTACTCGTTGCGGTGGATCTCGATCGTGACGCCGCGCAGGGCGGCGACTTGCTCGCTGCCCATCGGGTAGATCTTCCACAGATCCCGGGTCTGGATCACAACGTCGCGGTCGGGAGCTGCCGCGGGCGTGTCATGGCCGGAGGCGGGGGCGGGAGCGGCGACGAGCGGCGTGGTGGCCATGGCGGTCAATTGCTCGAAGGATTGCTGGCTGCGGCGGCGGCCTGGGCGGTCAAGGAGTTGTCCACCTTGATCTTGGCATGGTTCGTGAGATCGCGCAGTGCGGCATAGGGGCCGGTGACCACCTGGTCGCCGGCGTGGATGCCGTTGAGGACTTGCACGTGATCCACGCCGGTGATGCCGGTCGCGGCAGGGACGAACTCGGCGGTTAGGGAGCTGGCCTTGATCACGAAGATGCCCTGGATCGGCGTTTCCTTCTTGCTGCTGACGGCGGTGGGCAGCGCCGGGGCATTGGGGTTGGCGGGATTGAGCTGGCTCGGATCGCGCTCGACCACGGCCTGCAGCGGCACGCTCACGGCGTTCGCGACGGTGGCGGTGGTGATCTGGGCCGTGCAGCTCAATCCGGGCCGGATGTCCGCGGGCGGATTGTCAAGTTGGACGACGACCTTGAAATCTTTGGCTTGCTGGGCATCCGAGCCGTTCGAACTGGCGGCGACGCCGGTGGAGCGCAGGATGGCGGTGTCGCCGACCTCGGTGACATGGGCAGGGAAGTTCTTGTCGCCGAACGCGTCAATGGCGATCGTGGCGGGCTGGCCGACATGCACGTTGGCGATATCGGTTTCGTCCACCTGAACCTCGGCGGTGACCACCGACATGTCGGCCACCCGCATGATCACGCTGCCGGGAGAATTCTGGATGCCCATCACCACCGTATCGCCCACGTGCACCGGCAGGTAGGTGACGATGCCGGTGAGCGGGCTGCGGAATTCCGTGCGGCTGAGCGCGTCGCTGGCCGCGCGCAGGTTGGCTTCGGATTGATGGATCTGCGCCTGCAGGCTCGCCACCTGGGCGGTGACCTGCTTGAGCGTGGCTTGCGACACCTCGAGTTGCGCTTCGGCGGTCTTGTAGGCGGCCTGCTTGGTCTCGAAATCGGAGCGGGCCAGCAGCTGATCTTCGTAGAGTGCTTGCGTGCGGCGCCAATCCTGGGTGACCTGGGCCAGTTGCGCGGTGTCGCGATCAAGGTTGGCCTGCGCCGTGCCCAGAGCGGCCTGTTGGGCGGCGAGGTTGGCTTCGGAGGTCTTGAGCGAAGCCTGCATGCCCGCCACCTGGGCCGCCTGCTGCACGTTCCAGAGCTTGGCGAGAAGCTGGCCCGATTTCACCCGGTCGCCTTCCTTGACGTAGAGATCGGTGATCTGGCCCACGTTGTTGGGGCTGATGTCGGCGTAGGTCTTGGGCGTGATCTCGCCCGAGGCGGTGACGATGGCCGAGAGATCCTGTTGGGCCGCCACTGCGGTCTGCACTACCGTGCGGTCGCGGCCGGATTGGGACAGCGACACCGCGATGACGCCGCCCAGGACCAGCACCATGACCGCGAAGATAATCAGCTTCTTGCCTGTGCTCATAAGGAAAAATGTCTACTCTATCAGCTTAATGGATAACGACGGGCGGGCAGGGTTTGTGACGTGCGGACGCGCGGGCAGGGTTTGTGACGTGCGGAAGAAGGTACGCACCCGCCCGGGAACGGTTCCACAAACGCCCCACGCGCGCCCCGGGGCGTTACGCGGGGGTCGCGCCGCTTTGCCCCGTGGGCAAAATCGGCACGAAGGGTTGCGAGAGCCGCCCCGCGCAGTCCCAGCAGGGGCGGCAACTCGGAAGGGGTGAATGCGCCAGAAGTGGCGCTTTTGGCGGCAGGGCCCGAGTTGCCCCGCAGGTCGGGGCAAGATCGCAGGGCCAGGCCTGCGAAATTCGGAACGGCGGACCCCTGCCGGGGAGCGACTCCCGGGAAGGGGCGAGACGGGGTGGATGGCTAGGACGCAGGGAGGGCGCGAACCGCAGCGTGGCTGGATGCCACGTGAGGATTCGCGCCCGACCGAGGACAACGCCAGACGCCCCGTATCGCCCCGCCCCGCTCCACGCGCGCCCCGGGGCGTTTGTGGTAGGATCGGGTGAGAGAATGTCCCCGGAGCTGTGCCTGCTGCCATGGTAATGAAGTTCCGCTGGATAACCCCGCTGATGTTCGGTGTGGCCTTGTCCGCGCAGGGCACGCCTCCGGCCGCGCCCGCCTCCCCGCCCCAAGCGCAGCAGCAGGCTGCGCCGCCGCCCAAGCATGCCCTCACTGCTAAAGAGCGCCGGAAGCAGCAACAAGCGCTGGAAAAAGAGCTGAACCCGGAAGACAAGAAGTGGCTGAACGAGGATGTTGCCTACATCATCACCGACGAGGAGCGGCAAGCGTTTCTGCAATTGCAGAATGAGGACGAGCGCGAAGCCTTCATCGAGGAGTTTTGGCGGCGCAGGAATCCGGACCCGGAGAGCACCTTCAACCAGTACAAGGAAGATTATTATCAGCGCTTCGCCTATGCAAACCAGCACTTCGCCGCCGGGGAGGCGGGCTGGCGGACTGACCGCGGGCGGATTTACATCACCTGGGGCAAGCCCGACGATCAAGAAAATCATGATGCCGGCGGCGCCTACGACCGGCCCATCACCGAGGGGGGAGGCTCGACCTCGACCTATCCGTTCGAGGATTGGACCTACAACTACCTGCCC
>DATNED010000207.1:0-3883 GCA_035553115.1 Terriglobales bacterium
TGTCGAAGACGGTCTCGACGGCGTCGCAATTCAGGCCGTTTTCGGTGCCCGAAAAGACGGCGCGGCCTAGCAGGCTGCTGAAAATCGGCGCTGCGAGCTGCGTGCCCTCTTCCGAGATGCCCGCGGGCGCCGATTGCCAGCAGCCTGCTAATCGAGCGTATTAGTTGGCAGGCACGCCAGAACTTTACCTCAGCCCGCAGTGCTGCACTGCCTTCTGGCAACGACTCAGTGGCGAGCGCATCGAAGCGCTTGTTGCAGTTAAAAGGGGCGAACCGTAGCAGCATAAAGCGTTCAGCATAGCCGACGCTGCCGACGAGCGCAGAGCGCCAAAATCAACAAGCGGCAAACGCCTCCTGCACCGTAGCTGTCCCGTCCGGCTGCTGTAAGCCCCGCTCCCAAACCGCCAGTTTCCACCAGGGCACGCGGATCAGCTCGGCGTAGTCCTCCTGGTTCAGGAAGCCGCAAGCAGCCGCCATCGAGGGCTCGCGCCAGATTCTTGGTGCCACGACTCGGTTCAATGAAAAGTGTCGCCCAGATGGCAAAGGACGAGCGGGTCGAAGCTGAGATTCGCGACGAGTACCACAGGGTCCTTGTATTCAATGACAATTTTTCTGGTGACCGCAGTGAACCCTCCCTTCATCACCACGAGGTCGTAGAATCCCGGCTGGAGCTCGGCTGTGGCTGCACCCTCGTGGTTGCTCCTTGCCCACACGTCCTTCCGGAGGTCTCGCCCGTTCTTGCCTGAATCATCCGGGTGAAACAAAACTACGGCGCTATCAATTTTCGCGCCCTCCGGCGACAGGACTCGGACCACCACTGTGGCGCGGGCACTTGCGACCTGGCCGGCCACATACAAAATGCCAATAATGAGCGCTGCGGCGGCGGCGCGAAGGGACGTGGGCATGATTGCACCTCTTAGAAGCATCTTCAGTTTACTGCGCGAGATTGATTCTGATTTAGCGCTAAATCCCTCACATCCGCGTGCCGAAAGTGCCCGCCGCCATTCTTCCGGCGGCCTTCCGGATCGTTCGGGTCCACGACGCCAAGGCCCGCGCGGTCGGGGGCGGGATCGCGCATCTGCCCGGTCCACAGATACCGCGTTCCGGGGCCGCGCCCCCGCACCCCGCGAAATGCTATAGTGCAAGCCGTCAGAGACCTATGGCCGCGCCTGCCGCTTCGCAGCCTTCCCCCGCTTTGCCAGCGGCCCGCTCGGCCCAGCGCATGGCAGCCGCCGCGCTGCTGGCTTGCGCGCTTCTCGGACTGGCCGCCAACGCGATCGTCTGGCGCGCCGATCGGGCTGACCGGCGCGGCGATTTCGCGACCGCGGTGCGCTGGCGGCCTTCGGTTCCCATCTACCACCGCCATTGGGGCGAAGCCCTGCTCCTGCGCTCGCCCAGCGAGGCCGAGACCCAGCTCCTGCTGGCGGCGAAGCTCGATCCGCTCGATCCGCTCACGGTCGCCGACCTCACCGCCGTCGAGCTCGCGCTCGGCAACACGCCCCGCGCGCTTGCCGTCAACCAAAACCGCCCCGGCTTGCCCAGCTTCTCCGACCACTGGCGGCTGGCCAATCTTTTCCTGGCGCGCGGCGACCAGCCCGGCTTTTGGCGCGAGGTCCAGGTCGCCGCCCGCCTGGCGCCGCAGCAGGATTTCCCCGCCATCGTCGGTCGCGCGCTCACCGCCACCCATTGGGATTTCCCCCAGCTCGCGGCCGCTTTGCCCCGCGATTCGAACAACGCAGCCATCTCCTATCTGCGCGCCGCGGTCGAGCACGGCGATGCCCGCGCTGCGGCGTCGGGCGCCGATTGGCTCACCCGCCTGCCGCCCGACCCCGCCTTTGCCGCCGATCGGCAAGCCGCCTTGGCCGATTGGCTCGCCGCGGTGTGGCACCAGTGGCCCGAGCAAGCCGGCACCGCGCCGGCGCTGAGAACCGAAGCGGAGCTCATGCCGGGACTGCAGAAATCCGCGGCGCCGCCGTTCCTCGCCGACGCCAATTTTGATCCGGCGTATGCCAGCCGGCTTCCGCTTCCAGCCGCCGACCCAACCTCCTCGCTGCGCGAAGTCCTCGCTTGGAGATGGCCCTTCGCCGCCGGCCTGCGCGCCAGCACGGTCCACACCGGCGACCTGTCGCATCCCACCGCCGCCGAGTTCCGCCTCGATGGCACCCAGCCCGACAATGCCGATCTTGCGCAACAGGCGCTGATCGTTCCCGCGGGCACGTCGCTGCGCTTGCAGGCCTGGGCTCGCTCGCTGGCCGGTGTGCCCGCCCGCGGGTTCAGCTTGGACCTCCGCGCTGCCGACGGCACGCCGATCGCTTCGCTCCCGCTCGCCGCCGGCCCCGCCTGGCAATCGGCGCAGGTGAGCTTCACCCTCCCTGCCGCGCCCGCGGGCCTGCGCAGCTTGCGCCTTGTGGTCCATCTGCATCGCCCCTTGGGCGAGCGCGCGTTTCAGGGCGCGATCCTGGTCACGGGCATGAACGTCACGGGAGTCGGAGCGCCCGGAATGCAATGAAGCGCCCGCTTCGGCCCGAGAACATCCGCCGCGCCCTGCTCGCCTTGCCCTTGCTGGCCATGGCCTTCGCCGTGGCCGCCTTCGGCGGCGTTTATGCCTGGGCATTCGGCCTCGCGTACACCCTCGTGTTTGCCGCGCTTGGCGCCCTTGCGCTCGCGGCTTGGCGCGGCCACGTCCGCATGCACTGGCGGCCGATCTACTGGCCGCTGCTGGCCTTCGCCCTGCTTGCCGTTTGGCAATATGGCGCCGGCGCAAGCCAGGTGCCTGCCTCGACCGCTTCGGCCGCGCTTCACCTCGCCGCCGCCGGCGCGGTCTTTGTCCTCTTCACCCAGCTCTACCGCGGCGACCGCGATGCCGGCTGGATCGCCTCCGCCGTCAATGGCTTCACTGCGGCGCTCGCCTTGCTCGCCATTCTGCAGGTGTTGACCGGCGCCGATGGCGTCTACTGGAGGTTCACCTATCTCTACGCCAGCCCGGCCGGAAGCTTCGTCAACCGCAATCATTTCGCCGGCTGCATGGAGCTCCTGCTGCCCCTATCCTGCGTCGCCGCCTTCCAGCATCGCCATCGCCCGCTCTCCCATTTCCTCGCCTGGGCCGCCGCGCCCGCCTTCGGCATCGCTGCGGTTCTGCTCTCGGCCAGCCGCGGCGGCATGGCGGCGCTTGCGGTCGAGGCCATCAGCGGCCTCATCATCTGGCTCTTCCTCGAGCGCCTGCGCCAGGAGATGCCCGAGCAGCCGACGGCAGAGCCGGACGCGCCCCCGACCGCCCGCCCCCTCGATATGGCGCGCGCCGATCCTGCCTCCTCCCGCTACCTCGCCGCGCCCAAGGCTCGCCGTCGCGCCGCGCTGCTGGCCGCCATCGCCTTGGCCACCGCCATGGTCTGGATCGTCGGCACCAACCGCATGCAGGCCCGCCTCCATCACGGGTCGGGGCCGACGGTCGAGCCCAACCTCGCCCAACGCGCCTTTCTCAACCAAAGCACCTGGGACATGTTCGTGCAGCGACCGTGGACCGGCTGGGGCCTCGGCACCTGGGCCAACCTCTACCCCGAGTTCGCCCGGTTTGATGACAACGCCATCTACACCTTCGCCCACAACGACGTCTTGCAGTGGCTGGCCGAAACCGGACTCGCCGGCGCCCTCTGCGCCCTGCTCTTCTGGAGCTTCTGGTTCCGCGGCCTCTACCAAACCCTGCGGCGCTGGCCGCCGGCGCAAATCCACCTCGGCGGCGGCGCGCCTCCGGCGGTCTCGCTTGCGGTGGGCGCGGCCATCGCCTGCGCCGGCTTGATCGTCCACTCCTGGGTGGACTTCAACCTGCACATTCCGGCCAACTTGCTGCTGTTCTTCGCCATCGCCGCCCTCGCCCTCCCAGTCCG
>DATNED010000208.1:0-7499 GCA_035553115.1 Terriglobales bacterium
CATCAGCCACATCATCCTGCCCCGCGACAACGAGAAGGATCTTGCCGACCTGCCCGAGAATATCCGCGCCCTGCTCGAGGTCCATACCGTCGAGACCATGGATCAGGTGCTGGAAACCGCGCTGGAAAGGCCCATCCCCAAACTCGTCGTCGAGGCTGCGGTGGCCGCCGAGGGCGAGGCAGCGGGAGAAACGCTGCATCAGTGAGCCCGGCCCAGCTACGAGGCTCAAGCGCGACTTGGCAGGTTGAATTCGTCAAGAGTTGCAGCGCGCTCAGCGATCTGCCCGGGGAGGGTCCGTCGGAGGTCGCGCTGCTGGGGCGCTCCAATGTCGGCAAGTCGAGCCTGCTGAACTCCCTCGCCGGCCGCGGGAAGCTCGCCCGCACCAGCCGCACTCCGGGTCGCACCCGCCTGCTCAATCTTTTCGACGTCAACCAGGGCCAACTGCTGCTGGTGGACTGCCCCGGATACGGCTATGCCAAGGCCGGCCGCAGCCTGCGCGAGCAGTGGACCGGGCTGGTCGAGCAATACCTGAGCAGCCGTCGCCCTCAGTTGCTCCTCGCATTGCTGCTTGTGGATGGCTGCATCGAGCCGCAGGCGCTCGATCTCGAAGCCGCCGTCTGGTTGCGCGCCCACGCCATACCGCTCGGGATCGTCGCCACCAAATGGGACCGCCTCAGCGGCAATCAGCGCCCGCTGGCGTTGCGGCGCTTCGAAGCCGCCTTCGCCGCTCCGGTTCTGGGCTATTCTTCCGTCAGCCATGCCGGCCGGGACGAACTGCGTAAACGCCTTCTCTCCCGAGCCTAAGCTCCTCGGTCTCTCCCATGCCGCCGCGCTTGCGGTCGGCATCATGATCGGCGCGACCGTCTTCGTGCAGGCCTCCGAGGTCAGCCGTGCGCTCTCCAATCCCTCCGCCATCCTGGCCGCGTGGGCTGCGGCCGGGGCGCTCACGCTCGCCGGCGCGCTGACCTGCGCGGAGTTGGCACGCCTCTATCCCCGCACCGGCGGCGTGTACGTGTTCCTGCGCGAGACCGTTTCGCCGGCGGCCGCGTTCTTGTGGGGCTGGGCCATGTTCTGGCTCATGCACTCCGGCATCGTTGCCGCCATTGCCCTGATCGCCGCCCGCTACAGTGGCTTCACCGCGTCCTTCGGTGAGCCCGCCATCCGCGCCATCGCCGTCGGCTACATCGCGCTCTTCTCGGCCCTGAACTATCGCGGCCTCCGCCCCGCCGCCAACGCCCAGCTCGCGCTCACTGCGGTCAAGGTGGTGGCCATCGCGGGCCTGATCGGGTTCATCGCGTTCGCGGCGCCCGGCGCGCCTGCGCAAGCGCCCGCTGCAACCTCGTGGCCGGGCCTCGGTGCGTTCGGGCTGGCCACCAGTGCGGCCCTGTTCGCCTTCGGCGGATGGCACATGGTCACCTATGCCGCTGGCGAGACCCGCCAGCCCACGCGCGTCATCCCGCGCGCGCTCTGGATCGCGGTCGCGGTTGTGACCCTGGCCTATCTCGGCCTGAATGCGGCCTACCTGCGCGCCCTGCCGCTCGAGCGCATCCGTGCTTCTAGCCGCGTGGCAGCCGAAGCCGCGGGCGTGCTCGGCGGCCCGGCTGCCGCGGCCGCCATCGCCGCCCTGGTGGTGGTCTCCGCCCTGGGTTCGCTCAATGGCGTCATCCTGGCCGGGCCGCGCGTGTATTTGGCGATGGCCGCCGACGGCCTCGCGCCCAAGGCGCTCGCCGCCGTCCATGCCCGCTTCGCCACCCCGGCCCGGGCCATCCTGCTGCAAGCGGGCTGGTCGAGCGTGCTGGTCGTGGTCGGCAGTTACCGCAGTTTGTTCACCGGCGTGGTGTATTTGGAGTGGAGCTTTTTCGCCCTCATGGCCTTCGGCCTGCTGCGCCATCGGCGGCGTTGGCACACTCCCGCCGTGGTGCTGCTGGCGGGCGGCATCGCGGTCGTGGCCACCGTCGCGCGCGCCGGCCCCAAGGGCGCGCTCGCAATCCTCCTGCTGCTCGCCACCGGAGTTCCGGCATACTATGGGCTCGCCCGCCACCAGCGCGCCCGCACCTATGCCACCCATCGTTGACGTCCACAATCACTACTACCCGCCGGCCTACTTGAAGGCGCTCGAGAGCGGACAAAGCCGGGTCGAGATCAGCTACGATGCCGCCGGCAACCCTCGCCTCCACTACCCCGGCGACTACAACATCGCCGTGCCCGGCCAGCGCGACTTGGCGGTGCGGGTGGCGATGATGGACGAGGTCGGCCTCGACCTCCAGGTCTACTCCATGACCACGCCCGGCACCCATGTCGAGACCCCCGCGGTCGCGGTGAAGCTGGCCCAACTGGTCAACGACGCCTTCGCCGAGGGCATTGCGAAATACCCCGGCCGCTTCGGCGCGCTGGCCACGCTGCCGTTGAATGATCCCCCCGCCAGCGTGCGCGAGCTCGAGCGCGCCGTGCGCCAGCTCGGCCTGCCGGGCGCAATGCTGTTCAGCAACATTGCCGGAGTGGCCCTGGCCGACGAGCGCTTCTGGCCCCTGTATGAGCTGGCGAACGATTTGGGCGCGGTGCTGCACATCCACCCCACCGACCCGGTCGGCGTCGAGGCCATGCGCGATTACTGGCTCATGCCGCTCGTCGGCTTCCTGTTCGACACCACGCTGGCCGCCGCCAAGCTGGTCTTCACCGGCATTCCCGAGCGCTTTCCCCGCATCAAATGGGTGCTCGGCCACCTCGGCGGAGCCATCCCCTATCTGGCAGAGCGATTGGACCGCGGCTACCGCGCCTTCCCTGAATGCCGCGTCAATATTTCGAAGCCGCCCAGTGAATACCTGCGTCACTTCTACTTCGACACCGTCAACTTCGATCCCCAGGCCCTGATGCTGGCGGTCCAGTTCGCCGGCGCCGGTCACATCCTGGCCGGCAGCGACTACGCCCACCAGATCGGAAGCCCCAAGCTCATGCTCGAAAGCCTCCGCGCGCTAGCTGTGCCCGAGGCCGATCGCGCCAGAATCCTCGGCGCCAACGCGCTCGAAGTCTACTCGCTGGCGGACGCTGCCGCCTAGGGGATCGTCACCCTCCGCCTGTATCCTATTCCCATGCTTCGCCGCATGTTGCTGCTCTTGGCTGCCGCGCTTGTCCCCGCGGCTGCCCAGCTCAACCCCGCCCTCTTCTCCGGCCTGCGTTGGCGCAACATCGGCCCGCTGCGGGCCGGGCGCGTCTCCGCCGTGGCCGGGGTCGTGGGCCAGCCCGGCCACTTCTACATCGGCCTCCCCGGCGGGGGGGTGTGGGAAACGCTCGACGCCGGCGTGACCTGGAACCCCATTTTCGACGCCGTGAAAGAGGTGGATTCGATCGGCTCGCTCGCAGTCTCGGCCTCGAACCCCAAGGTGCTCTACGCCGGCACCGGCGATTTGATCACCGGCCTTTCGCTCAACGAGGGCAATGGAATCTACAAGTCCAGCGACGGCGGCGCGACCTGGCAGCAATCCGGGCTGGAACATACGCATCGCATCGCCAGCCTGCTGGTGGATCCTCGCAATCCCGACCTGGTGCTCGCCGCCGCGCAGGGCGACTACCACTTCAAGAGCCCCGACCGCGGCGTCTACCGCTCCACCGATGGCGGCGCGCACTGGACCAAGGTGCTCTACCGCGACGAGCTGTCCGGGGCGCGCGATCTGGCCTGGGCAGCGGATGATCCCGCCGAGGTCTTTGCCACCACCTACCTCCATTACAACCCCAACCCTGGCCAGCACGTCACCTATGAGAATGGCACGGGGCTGTATAAGTCGAACGATGAAGGCGCAACCTGGACCGAGATTGCGGGTCACGGCCTTCCGCGCTTGACCGGGCGCACCGGCGTCGCGGTCGCGCAGGGCACGCACGGGCAGCGCGTCTTCCTGATCGGCGGCTTCGGCCTGTACCGCTCCGATGACGGCGGCGCGAGCTGGGCGAAGGCGACCAACGATGGGCGCATCAGCGGCAATGACTACATCTGCGGCACCTACGTGGACACCCAGAATCCCGACATCGTCTACGTGATGCAAACCTCGATGTACCGCTCCACCGATGGCGGCCGCACCTTCGCCAGCTTCAAGGGCGCGCCCGGCGGCGACGACTATCACGAAATGTGGATGGATCCCAACCACGCCGACCGCATCATCCTGGGTGTGGATCAGGGCGCGACCGTATCGCTCGACCATGGCGCGACCTGGAGCCCCTGGTACAACCAGAGCACCGCCCAGGTCTACCGCATCGCCACCGACAATGCCTTTCCTTATTGGGTGTACGCCACCATGCAGGACTCGGGCGCAGTGGCGGTCGCGAGCCGCGGCGACCTTGGTGAGATCACCGATTTCGACTGGTATCCGATGCCGGCGGGCGAGGCCGGTTCGGTGGCGCCCGACCCGCTGCATCCCGGCGTCATCTATGCCGGCGGCCTCGACAGCGCCTTGGTCAAGGTGGTGCGGCCGCGCTGGACCTATCAGGATGTATCGCCGGGCGGGAACGGCAAGACCTACCGGCAGTTCACCAACCCGCCGCTCGGGTTCTTCCCCCGCGAGCGGAATCTCCTGTACTTCGGCAGCCAGTACGTCAGCATTTCGAGCGATGGCGGTGATCATTGGACCGACATCAGCCCCGATCTCTCCGCCCACCACGGCCAGCCGCCGGTGCCCCCTGCCTACGGCCGCCCGACGCCTGCGCTGACCGCGCTCGCGCCCTCGCCCGCCGAGCCCGGCGTGATCTGGGCGGGCACCAACACCGGCCTGGTATGGATCAGCCGCGACTTCAACGCCGCCGCCCGCACCGCCACCTGGACCGAGGTGACGCCGCCGGGGGCGCCCGCCAGCGCCGAGTTCAACTTCGTGCAGCCCAGCCACACGGTGCGCGGCGAGGCCTACGCGGAAATGGATAACCGCAACGTGGGCGATTACCTTCCCCATATCTTCCGCACCCGCGACTATGGCGCTAATTGGACCGAGATAGTGAGTGGCCTGCCCACGGGCGAGCCCGAAGGCAGCTTCGTGCGCGTGGTGCGCGAAGACCCCGAACGCCCCGGCCTGCTCTACTGCGGCACCGAGAACACCGTATATGTCTCTTTCGACGATGGCGACCACTGGCAGTCGCTGCGCTTGAACCTTCCCACCACTTCGATCCGCGACCTGGTCGTCCACGGCAGCGACTTGGTGATCGGCACCTACGGCCGCGGTTTTTGGATCTTGGATGACATGACGCCGCTGCGGCAATTGGCCGCAGGCGCGGCAACCGGCAAGGTGGTGCTGTTCCGGCCGACGCGCGCGCTGCGCCTGCATCCCAACCTGAACGCCGATACGCCCTTTCCGCCCGAGGTGCCGCATGCGCCCAACCCTCCGGCCGGCGCGAGCCTCTATTACTATCTGCCCCAAGCGGCGCAATCGGTTTCTATCTCCATCCGCGACGCCCAGGGCAGGGAAGTGCTGCGCACGCTGAGCAGCGCGCCCAACCCCGATTTGCAAGCCTTCGAAGCCGAGCCGCAAACCGTGCCCGATTACTGGAAGCAGCCGCTGCATCCGCTCGCCACCGGCGCCGGCATGCATCGCGCCGTCTGGGATTTGCGCTTTGCGCTGCCGGGAAAACCGCGCCTCAGCCTCCCCATGACCGCGGTGGATCATGACACCGCTCCCGCGCCGCGCGGCCCCCTGGTTGCGCCTGGAACCTACCAGGTGCAGCTCAGCGTGGATGGCGCCGTGACCAGCCAGCCCCTCGTGGTCGCCGCCGACCCGCGCGAGCCCAACGCCGTCACCGACTTGCCCAAGCTCACCCACCTGCAGCGCGCCATCCTCGACGCGCTCAGCGCCGCCGATGCGGCCGGCGAGAAGATCGCCGCCGACCGCAAATCGCTGGCGCCGGGCTCGCCCGAAGAAGCCAGGCTGGCTGCTCTGGCCGGCGCTGCCGGCCGCGGCCGCGGCGGCCGGGGCGCGCTCGTGGGCGCGCCTTCACTCGTCGTCGCCCAGTCCCAGTTGCTCGGCCTGCTCAACCTGCTCGAGTCCCCCGCCGACGCGGCCCCCACCGGCGCTCAACTCGGCACCTTTGCGCGCGCCTGCGGCGCGCTCAACCAGGTGCTGGCCCAATGGCGTCAGGCCGCCCGTGCCAATCTCGGTGCCGCCGCCAACCCAGTTGCCTGCCAGCCATGAATGGACTAAACTTAGTCTAGTCCATCATGAAGACGGTCAACATCCATCAGGCCAAGACGCACCTGTCCCGCTTGGTCGAAGAGGCGGTGTCCGGGGAGCCGTTCATCATCGCCAAGGCGGGCAAGCCGATGGTGCAGGTCACCAAGCTCGAGGCGCAGCCGGAGTTGCCACGGTTTGGCTTTCTGCGCGGCACGATCAAGGTCCCCGACGATTTCAATACCTGGATGCAGGACGAGCATCATCTCCATGTTCGAAGGCGAGGATGACGAGGGAGTCCGCGCTGATTGAAGTATTTGCTCGACACCCAGTTGCTGGTCTGGGGAGCAGCTGAGCCGGAACGATTCTCGCCTCTGGCGCGTGAGCTCTTGATCGCCAATTTTCCTGAACTCTGGTTCAGTGTGGCTTCGGTCTGGGAGATCGCCATCAAGTTCCACCGCGAGCGTCGGGCCCTGGATCTGGATCCCCGCGCCCTGCGCGAGGGTCTCATCAACCGGGGGTACCGCGAGCTCTGCGTGGGGGGCGCGCATGCGCTGGGCACTCTCGCGCTCCCGCCCATTCATAAGGACCCCATCGACCGCATGCTGGTGGCGCAGGCAACCGTCGAGCGCATCACGCTCCTGACCACCGACGCCGTCGTGGCGCAATATCCCGGCCCGATCGAATTGGTTTGAGCTTACGATATGAGCATTGTTGCCGCTTGGCGCCGCACGACATGACTCGCGACCGACCGGGTACCGGAAGCCGATCCTACTGCTGGAACTCGTCCCCAATCTACTGGCCCGCCTGTCGCGGGTCGCGCTGCCCGGAGCGCTCGCGGGAATGTGCTCGTTTCTGCCGGGTCAGTTGTCATCTATGCCTGCGGCTGTCGCCCAGACGCCTTCCCCGGCATTAGGGTTCGGTGTCGTCTCGATTAGGATGGCCAGCTACCGCGTGCTTCGCGAAAAGCGCCAGCTTTTGGCCAGCCGTCTTTTTCCTCTTCTCAGCGCACCGCCACGGTGAGCGTGAACGGCTCGGTCACCGGCGGGCGGCAAAGCTCGTCGTTGCACGCTTGATAGCGGAAGCTGCCGTGCAGCACGGTCGTGCCCGGTGCCCCGGTCGCGAGCGTGACCGGAATCGCCAAGGTCCCCTCGAACACCGGGAGCGGGTCCGGTGCGAAGCTGAATCGGTGGTCGGTCGCTTGCGGCCATGCCACCCTCACCACGTGGATTCCTGCCGCTGGCGCAACCGCGATCGTCGAGGGAATCAGGTAGTCAAGCTTCGGGCGGTCCGACTGAATGTGGAAGCCGGAGTCAATGCTCACATGCACGATCGTGGTCACCTGCGCGTGGGCTTTCG
>DATNED010000209.1:0-6717 GCA_035553115.1 Terriglobales bacterium
AATTCGCTTGCCGACTTCGTCGCCAATAATCCCCGCCGCTACCAAAAAACATTCGCTGCCTCGCCAGGATCGCTCCAATACCAGGGCTCGGTGGAACGTGCCGCGTACTACGCCTATGATCGCGTCGCGCTGGAAGAAAACTTCACCCTCACCGCCGGACTCCGCTGGGACGGCCAATGGAATCCCCAGCCCACCCGTCCCAACCCCGCCATTCCCGGCACCTCGGCCGTCTCCAACGACCTGGGTCAATGGCAGCCGCGCGCCGGCCTCGCCTGGAACCCCAAGCACAGCACCGTGCTCCGCCTCTCTGCCGGCCTTTTCGACGCGTTCACGCCCGCGACATATTTCCAGCGCGCCTTCAGCGACAACGGCCTCAACGCGGTTGTGGCCGACAGCGACTATGATCCGCAGGTGCTTGCGCTCGCCAGGCTCGGCCCGGGATTGACCTCCATCCCGCCTGGCTTGACCACTCCGGCGGCCTTGGTGGACTCCATCGCGCCCAGCTTCCGCAATCCGCGCTCGTTTCAAGCCGCAGGCAGCCTGCAGCAGAAACTGAACCGGCGCGTGGACGTCACCACCGGCTACAGCCACAACAGCAGTTGGGACCTCGAACGCGTGGTGGACGCCAATCTCTCCGCTCCCGCCCTCGATGCGAGCGGCATGCCCGTTTTTCCGTCCACCCGTCCTCTGCCTGCGGTTGGCCAATTTCTCCGCACGGAATCCAGCGCCCACTCCACCTATGACGGCTGGCTTACCACCGCCAACTTCCAGTTGCCCTACAGTTTGGGTTTGGCCGCCAATTACACCTTGGCGCGCAGCCGCGACGACGCCTCGGCGCAGGGTCCTTTCGGCGTGGTCACCGCCCTCAATCCTTTCAACCTCGCTGCCGAAGCGGCCGACTCCAATCAGGATGCCCGCCACAACCTCAACATCAGCGGCACGGATCGTCTGCCGCTGGGCTTCAAGGTGAACCCCATCTTCATCGTCCACTCCGGCGAACCGTACACGCCGATCATCGGCTTCGACACCCAGAACGACGGCAACGACCTCAACGACCGCGCCATCCTCAACGGTCAGGTCGCCGGACGCAACTCGCTCCGGCAACCCGCGATGTACGATCTCGATTTGCGCTTCGTCAAGGATTTCACCTTGCCCGGACGCGGCCGCCACCTCGATCTTTTCCTTGACGTCTTCAATCTCACCAACCACGGCAACAAAATGTTCGGCCCCGATGGCCTCAGCTGGTACGGCAACGTCGCGTCGCCGGTCTTCAGCGCTGGCTTGCCGCTCTTCGCCTCTTCGACCGCCGCCATGGGCGGCCCGCGCCAAATCCAGTTCACCGCCCGCCTCGTCGGCTTCTAGCGCAAGGCGTCGTGGAGAGCAGCGAGAGGCAGCCCGACCACATTCGAATACGACCCGTCGATCCTTGGAATGAAGCGCGCCGCCTGTCCCTGAATGGCGTACGCTCCGGCTTTGTCCCGCGGCTCCCCGCTCGCCACATAGGCGGCGATCTCCGCGCTGCTGAGCGGGGAGAACCATACCCGCGTGGCCTCGACCCCTTCGCGCTCGCGGCCATCCGGGAGAATCACGCAATAGCCCGTCAGCACCTCGTGCTCGCGCCCGGCAAGGCGCTCGATCATGCGCCTCGCGTCTTCGTCATCCCCCGGCTTGCCCAGCACTGCGCCGTCTATCACCACCGCCGTGTCGGCGCCCACGATCGGATGCGGCGCCGGCGCGACGGCATGCGCCTTCGTTCGCGCCAGCCGCAGCACATATTCACGCGGCGCTTCGTGTGCGCGCTGCATCTCGTCCACATTCGCCACCCGCACCTCGACCTGCCACCCTGCCCCCATCAAGAGCTCGCGTCGCCGGGGCGATGCCGAGGCCAGCACGATCATGCCTCCGCGCCCGCAACCGCCAGTCGTGGTTGCCTCCGGCCGCGCAGGGCCATCCACGCCAGCCCGGCATAGAGCGGGGCGTATTCGATCCATACCCAGGCCGGGTGTTGGACCGCGCCGTATCCCAGCAGCACCGCAAGCGAAAAATAAATCCACGGAGCCTCGGGGTAGATCGCCACCAACGGCAGCAGCCAAAGCATGTGCCAGGGCGCAACCTGCGGCATGACCAGGATCATCGCCGTCACGATTCCGAACGCGGCCCGCGTCGCCTCGCTCCGCTTCCAGCTGTGCACGGTCACCAGTGCCGCGACTAATCCCGCCGCGATCGCCCACGCCACCGGCGTGCCAAACCAATTCTGCGCCAAGGCAAAAATGCTCGCGTTGAACGCCGGCAGCGATGCCAGATGGGTCCACGAGGTCCTCGCCACCAAGCCCAGCGCGAACGTGCGGTTGAGAAACCAATACGGCACCGTCACGGCTGCGCCCAGCGCGATCATCCATCCCGCCGCGCCCAGCCATCGCTTCCGCGCCGCTGCGAACACGATCGGGAGGAAAACCAAAGCGTACCACTGCGTCAGCGCCGCCGCCCCGGCCACGAACCCCGACCGCCGTTCGCGTCTTCCGGCCCAGTGCAGCGCGAGCAAGACCAGCACTCCCGCCACCGGCTCCATATGTCCGTTCCCTGCGATTTCAAACACGGCCAGCGGCGACCAGGCATACAACAATGTCCACTCCCGCGGTCGCCCCCGCGCCGCCAGCACCCGCGCCAAGAGGAGAATCAGCAGAACGTCACAGCCAACGTAGAGAATCTTCTCCAGTCGCAGCGTCGAGGCCAAGCTGAAGTTCCAG
The DNA here is from genome assembly GCA_035553115.1 of Terriglobales bacterium. GTDB lineage: Bacteria > Acidobacteriota > Terriglobia > Terriglobales > SCQP01 > SCQP01. Next base: position 2,748 of record DATNED010000209.1, read on the forward strand.
TGGAAGATCCGCTCCGCCAGGGGAGGATGGAACGCCGCCCAGGCTTGCCCTGGCGCCAACCGGTCCGCCGCCTGTCGAATCGGCTGGAACACGACATGGGTCGGCGGATACGCATACGGATTGAATCCCGCTGCCTGAATTTCGCCGTCCCAATGAAACCGCCAAAGCTCGTGGGCAAGCTGCGGCGTCAGCGGAAGCAGCGTGAGCCGAAAGGCCACTGCCGCCAGTACGATCCAGCGCAACCGCAGTGCTGGCGCCTCGGTCTCCTTGCGTACGGTGATCGCGGCGGCAATTAGGTAGAATATTCCTGCCCCTGCAAGCAGCAAGAGCGTGCGGGAAAGGCTCTGAACCCGCGGTAAAAGCAGGGCGGCGAATGCCGCCTCCAGCCACGCGGCCATCAGCCACAACAGGGGCCGGCGCAGCTTAGGACGAATGGCGATGGCGTTTCTCCTCCCCGGCTACTATACGACGGCAATGCTCGCCGCCCCGCCCAATCCGGTCCTGCATTACATCCAGACTCAGCTTCTGGATCGCACCTTCACCGGCATTTATCAGCCCAACGCCTTTGACATGGCGTTGCTCATCCCCTATTTCCTGGTGCTTGCGATCCTCGCCTTCTACGGTTTTCACCGCTACACCCTCGTGTTTCTCTATTACCGCCACCATAAGCGCCGCGCGCTCGAGCCCGCCGCCCGCTTCGCCGCCCGCGGCGAGGCACTTCCCGTTGTTACCGTCCAGTTGCCGATCTATAACGAACAGTACGTGGTCGAGCGCTTGGTCGAGAGCATCTGCAAACTCGACTATCCCCGCGATCGCCTCGAAATTCAGCTCCTGGACGATTCGACGGACGAAACCCGCGAGGCCGCCGCCGCCGTCGTCGCCCGCTTCGCCGCCATGGGCGAGCCCATCGTCTATTTGCATCGCACCAACCGCCACGGCTTCAAGGCCGGTGCGCTCGAAGCCGGCATGCACGCGGCGCGCGGCGAGCTCATTGCCATCTTCGACGCCGACTTTGTGCCCCCTGCCGATTTCTTGCGCCGCACGGTGGACTACTTCACCGATCCTAAGCTGGCCATGGTGCAGACCCGATGGGGCTACATCAACCGCGAATTTTCTTGGCTCACCCGCGTCGAAGCCATCCTTCTCGATGGGCACTTCGTCATGGAGCACGGCGGCCGGCACCGCGCCGATCTGTTCTTCAACTTCAATGGCACCGCCGGCGTCTGGCGCCGCCGCGCCATTGAAGAGGCCGGCGGCTGGGAACACGACACCCTCACCGAAGACACCGACCTCAGCTATCGCGCCCAGCTCCGTGGCTGGAAATTCTTGTACCTGCCCCAGGTCGAGTGCCCCTCCGAGCTCCCGGTCGAGATGAACGCCTTCAAAGTCCAGCAGGCGCGCTGGGCCAAGGGGCTGATTCAGGTTTCCAAGAAAATTCTCCCGCGCCTGTTTCGCCGCAAAGACATTGATCTGCACCACAAGGTCGAGGCTTGGTGCCACCTCACCGCCAACATCTCCTATCCGTTGATGATCGTCCTCTGCACCCTGCTGCTGCCGGCGATGATCGTTCGCTTTTACCAGGGCTGGTTCCAGATGCTGTACATTGACCTGCCCCTGTTCATCGCCTCGACCTGCTCGATCTCATCGTTCTACGTTGCTTCGCAGCGCGAGCTCTACCCGCGCGCCTGGTACAAGACGCTCCTCTACATGCCGCTGGTGATGGCGATCGGCATCGGACTCACCGTCACCAATTCCCGCGCGGTGATCGAGGCGCTGCTCGGCATCAAGACCTCCTTCAAGCGCACGCCGAAGTTCAACATTGAAACCCGCGCGGATGGCCAGGTCGCGCTCTTGCAGAAGCGCAAATACCGCCGCAAGATCGGATGGTCTCCCGTCGTCGAGATCGCCCTCGGCCTGGTTTTTTCCGCCGTGACCGTGTACGCCTTCGACATGCAGAATTATTTGACGATCCCGTTCCTGCTGCTCTTCGTCGTCGGCTACTTCACCACCGGCCTGCTCTCCATCGTTCAAGGCCGCTTCCGCTTTCGGGCGCATGCCTCGAGCCTGCCCGCTCCGCTCAGCGACTCTTCCGCCTCCTCAGCTCGTCGTCCCAGCTAAGGACCTAGTTGGCGCGGGCCCCAGCGCGGCTACGCCGCTCGTCCCGCTTATGCTCGCGCCGGCTTGGGGGCCCGTGGCCCCAAACCGGCGCTGCGCTTCGCCGGGGCCGCGCCTGGGTTGATTCCCGGGGCGTGAAAGCGCCATTGGCGCTTTCACCCATTCGGAATTTCGCAGCCCTTCGCGCCGATTTTGCCCACGGGGCAAAGCGGCGCGACCCTCGCGACTGGAAGCGGTCCGCTTCTAGAACAGCCGGAAGTTCACTTCAATTGTCGCTCGCACGGCCAGCGGCCTTCCGTTCTTGTCTTTCGCCGGAATGAACCGCCATTTCAGCACCGCTTCGATCGCTTTTTGGTCCAGCCCCAGCCCGAGCTGCTGCACCACATGTGGATTGCTAACCTTCCCATCGGCCCCGATCGTCACTTCGACTTCGCAGGTGCCTTGGAATTTTGCCTTCCGCGCCTCGTCGGTGAACTCCGGATCGGGATCGTACACCTTGACCGGTTGCGTCGCCACGCCTCCATCCACGCAATCCGGACCGCTGATGCAGGTTCCGTCCGGGCTGCCGGTTCCGTTTCCGCTGCCGCCAGGTCCAGGCCCGAGTCCAGGAGGTCCCGCCAATGCGCCGACCGGTCCAAAAGATGGCGCGCTCAGGGCCTCTTGCATCGGCACAATCGTGGTTGGTGCCACGATCGGGTGCGGTTGCTGGATCTGGATCAACTTCGGCGCTTCGGTGTGAACCGGCGTGCCCCCACCGGACAATTTCCGGATTTTCGGTAGCTCGGGTTCTTGATGCGGCACAAAAATCGGCACATCCACAACTTTCTTGAGCTGCATCCGCACCGGCCGCCAGAACGGCAGCAGCATGATCCCGACCACTGCCAGATGTACCCCGACCGATCCCAGACGACTTGAAAGCGGCGGCTTCGGCCCCCAGATGTCCTTCACCGGAATCGGCTTCGATTCCAGCACCAACGTATCTTTGGGCGGCGAGATCCAGTCGTTGACTTGATCCACTAGATCGCGGATGAACGATTTGCGTTCCAGCAGAAAACTGTGTTCGTGCGGATCGGGAGCCTTTTCGGGCATGACGTTCTGGTCCTAATGGGAGGGCGCGACGGCCTTTCCTAGTGGAAACCGGCCCATGCTGCTTAATACGAAGTCTACCACGCAGCGGTTGCTCCCCAACCGCTTGCGCCTGGAATTGACCATGGTTTGACCATGGTAGATTGACGCCATGCAGGAAATCGCGATTTCCAAGTTTAAAGCCACCTGCCTGAGCGTCATCCAGGACGTTCGACGCACGGGCAAGCCGGTTCGTATCACGAGATTTGGACATCCCATGGCCGACCTCGTGCCGCCGGGCAAGGGAAGTGCCATGGGCCGGGTGGGCGCGCTCCAGGGCAGCGTAAAAGCGCTTGGCGACATCGTCACTCCGGTGGTCGAGGACGATGGCGTCGAACCGGGATACTGATGCGTCGGCCGGTATAGAATCCCCGTATGGCGAAAACGCTGGCGGCCGTGCTGGGATGCTACATCCTTTCGGTAGTCTTGGTGCTCGCCACCGACCCCTTGCTTTCGCGCCTGTTCCCCGGCGACTATGCGCTCGGACACATACCTTCAGACAAGGCCTTGCTCGCCAGCACCGGCTTTTTCGTCCTGATCTCAATTCTTTGCGCCGCCATCTGCGCCCGGGTTGCGCGCGAGGCCGCCGATCGCGCGGTGCTTTGGTTTTTCGCGCTGGGCGAAATCATGGGATTGGCCGCGACCGTGCCCAACTGGAGCAAGGGATGGCCGCATTGGTACTGGATTTCGTGGCTTGGTACTTGGCCGCTGGCATGCTGGATCGGGCTGC
>DATNED010000210.1:0-6238 GCA_035553115.1 Terriglobales bacterium
GGCAGGCGCGGATGGCGGCGATGATGTCGAGGTACTGCTCGCGCGTGTAGCCGCGGCGCATGCCGGCGAGGACAGGATTGGATCCGGACTGAACCGGGAGATGGACGTGATCGCAGAGGACGGAATTGCGGCCCATGGCGGCGACGATCTCGGGGGTGAAATCCCGCGGATGGGAAGTCGTAAAGCGGACGCGGCGGAGGCCGGGAACTTCGCCGACGGCGGCGAGGAGTTCGGCGAAATTGAGGGCGGCAGGCGAGGGATCGCGATAGGAGTTGACGTTCTGGCCGAGCAACTGCACCTCGGAGTAGCCTAGCGCAACCAACTGCGCGACCTCGCGCAGGATGCTGGCGCCGGCGCGGCTGCGCTCCTTGCCGCGAGTGTAGGGAACGACGCAGTAGGCGCAATGCTTGTCGCAGCCTTCAATGATGGTGACGAAGGCGCGGAAGGGGTGGTCGCGGCGGGTGAGGTCGGTCTCGAAGGCGGCATCGGCCTCGCCGAGGCCGGTGACGCGCGCTTCGCCGGACTCGAGCTGGGCGATCAGCTCGGGGAGCCTGGGATAGCTGGCCGAGCCGGCGACAAGGCTGACGTGCGGAGCGCGCTTGAAGATGGCGTCGCCCTCTTGCTGCGCAACACAGCCAAGGACCCCGAATTTCTTGCCTTGCTTCTGGAGCGCCTTGAAGTTGGCCAGGCGATCGAAGACCTTTTGGGCGGCCTTGTCGCGGATGCTGCAGGTGTTGAAGAGGATGAGCCCAGCCTCTTGCATGGTCGCAACCGGGGAATAGCCCTCGGCGACCAAGGTGCCGGCGACCCGCTCGGAGTCGTGGACATTCATCTGGCAGCCGAAGGTCTCGAGATAGAAGGTCTTCGACGCCATATCATCTCGATTATAGCGCCTCGCGCGTTGGCAGAACCTCCACTTCTAGTGCGGCCAGAGCCAGACGAAGACGGCGGCGGTGACGATGGCATAGAGAAGGCCATCGATGGTCGAGCGCAGCGTGGTGGCGGCGGAGCGCTGATACCAAATGTTGCCCTGCCAGAGCGCAGCCGCGTAGCCCAGCCAGGCGCCAAGGCCGACGATATGAAAGATGGGGTGGATATCAGCGCCGGCGCCGAGCACCGGGCCCGCCATCAAGGCGGCGACGGCGCTGACGACCAGGGTGTAGACGAACCACTTGGCGAGGGCGGGGCCCATGGACAACTTGCCCGGACGAAGGATGGTGAAGACGGCCTTCGGGCCGCGCTCGTACCTGGCACAGAACTCGGCGGTCTTCATTTCGGCCATGGTGGCGGCACGGGGGATCATGTAGTCGCCGGGGGCGAGATTCTGGGCGCGCAACGCGGCCATCAAATCGTCTTCGTTGGCCACGCCGCGGAAGTCGTTCTTGTGCCACGGCAGGAGCATGTGCAGGATCGAGCTGAGAATGAAAACGCCGACCGCGGAAACCAGGATTGGCAGCCACATGGATGGATGATACTTCCATCCGTATCGTTTCCGGTATGTATTATTTCGCGACGATCATGGAGACGATCTGGTCGCCCGCGGCGCGGACGGTGGCGCGCAGGCCGGTCAGCTGGGTGCAGGGGCTGAAGTGATCGGGGAGATCAAAGTTGTCGGTGCCCAAGGGAACCTTGGCGAAGTCCATGACGTGGAGCGTGACCACCCCGCTAGCGCCGCGCAGGTCCAAATCGAGCAGGTGGCCAAGCGGCAACTGGCAGCGCACCGAGGCGATGGTGCCGGAAAGGACGGTTTCCACCGCAGCGGGGGCGGCCGTCTCAGTTCGGCGGACCAAGGCGGGCGGGCCTGGGGAGGGTGCCGTGGAGGGCGGCGCGGCGGAGGCAGCGGGAGGGGCGACGCGGGCGCGGAGCTGGTTGCTGTAGGCGTCCGACTGGGCTTGAAATTCCTGGATCTGGCTGATGCGCTGCTCGCAGGAGAACTTTTCCTCAGGCGAGGTGGCGAGCGGAAGCGCGCGCTGGAGCACGGCCAGAGCATCCGGATAGCGGCGCTGCTGCGCCAGGATGCCGGAGGCGTTGTAACGGTAGCTGAACTGATTGGGATCCAGGGAAATGGCCTGCAGCTCGAATCGATAGGCATCATCGAGGTCTTCGTGGCGTTCGGCTTTCAAGGAGGCGAGCGCGCCGTAGGCGGGAGCGAAATCCGGATTGAGCCGGATGGCCGATTGAAGACTGGCCTCGACCCTGGCGGCGGTCGGAGCATCAAGGTCGCCGGCACCGAGGCGCATGGTGATGGCGGCGTAGTCGAAGTTGGCGAGGAAGCTCGAGGTATTGCCGGCGACCGCCAAGCCGTACCAGTGCGCGGCTTGCTCCAACTTATTTTGCCGCGAGGCGATGTAGCCCAAGCTCTCATCGGCGGAGATGCCGGCGGGATCCGCGGCAGAAACCGAGGCAAGGACCTGCTGAAGGAGCTTGGTGGCGTCATCGAAGCGACCGACGTAGGCGAGGAACTCGCCGCGCTCGGCATCGGCGGAGGATTGAGGAATATCGACCATTGCAAATTGCTTTTCGTTCACCTTGCCGGAGAGCGGGAGGTTGACGTAGACGTAGCTCTGATGGCGGGTGTACTGGTCGAGCTGCTGTTGCAGGGCGGCGAGATCGCCGAAGGCGCGGGCAGCGGCGGCGACCGAATCCACGTTTTGACGCAGGAGCGCGAGGTAGTCGTCGAGCTCGTGGGAATGATGCTGGCGCTGGCGCATCATCAGCATGTGGGTGAGCGCCCAAGATTCGGCGTAGAAAATGTCGCCCTTGGATTGCTCGCGGTAGTAGGGCGAGTCCGGACCGACCGCAAAGATCGTGGCCACCGGCACAAGCTGGCGCTCGCGCAGGAGCTGGAGGTTGAAGTCCTCGAACTTGCCGATGGAAGCGGTGTTGCCGTTGACCTCGGTGCTTTCGTAGAACTGCGCAAGGCCCTCGGAGAGCCACACCGGCATCACCTGCCCGCCGCCGAGGGTGAGCAGATGGGTGTATTCGTGATAGACGACGCGGTAGGGATGATCGGAATCGTTGGTGTCGAGGCGGAGGAGGATCAGATTGTGCTCTTGGGCACGCTGGAAGTAGCCGGCGAGTTCGAGCTTACCCTTGCCGAGATAGGACGCGGGCTCCAGGGCCTCGAATTCCCTCCTGTCGGCGACGGCGAGCACCTCGAGCGGCGCGGCGGGATCGCGCAAGCCGGGGAACGCCTCGTGAAAGACCTCGCGCATGCGCTCGAGCTGGCCGGCGACGTGGCGGGCGTCGCTGAGGCTGCCGTCGCTGGTAACGACGAAATGGGGCGCGGTGACGCGCACCCACTTGGGCGCGGCCGAGGCGGCGATGGCCAACCAGGCGATGACAAGAATGGAACGAGGGCGCATAGCTATTTCTTGGTGAGCAAAATGGCCACGATGGTGCCGGGCGCGCCCGGTTGAGCGGGCACGACGTATTCGACGCGGGCGGCGTAGCCGACGAGGGACTGGCAGGGATTCAGCGTTCCGGAAGGCTGGAAATTGGTGGCGGCGAAGGCCACGGTGAAGAAATCGTCGGTATGGAACGTCACGATGCCGGCGCCGGTGCGCAGATCGAGATCCATGGCGGTGACGCTGGGGCAGCGGACGGCGGCGATCTCGCCCAGCAGGTGCTTATGCGCGCCGCTGGGAATGGGGCGGGGATCGGGATCGGTGGTGATGGCTTCGACCGGAGGCAGCGGAGGCTCCGAGCGGGGAGCGGCGGGGTACGAGGACGCATCGGGTTGAGCGGCCGAGAGCTGCTGCAACATTTGCTGGGCGCGCTGGGTTTCGCCGGGGTCGCGCGCGAGGGCGAGAGCAGAGTTGAGCATCGCCTTGGCCTCAGACCCGCGTCCCAGGCGAGCCAGCACCATGGCGTAGTCGTAGGCGAAGTGAAAATTGCCGGGCGCAAGCGCGGTGGCGCGCTGGGCCAAGCCTGCGGCGGCGGGCAGATTCTGATCCTCTTCGAAGTCCCATTGGACGAGCGCGTCGAGGGCAGGGGCGAAGTCGGGTTCGAGGCGCAGGGCCGTCTTGAGGCTGGCTTCGATTTTGGCAGCGGCGGCATGGTCGAGCGCGCCATGGGCGGATTGCATGGCGAGAACGGCGTACTCGTACTGGACCATGGCGTTGTTCGGGTCGGCCGCGGCGTCCTTGGAGAACCAAGTCAGCGCGGCGGCACTGTCGTTGGCTTGAATCTCGAGCAGGCCCATGGCCTCGAGCGCGGCGGGATCCTGGGGAGCATCGCGGAGCACCGATTGCAGCAGCGTGCGAGCATCGCCGGAGCGTCCGCCGATGGCCAGCATCTCGGCACGGGCGGCGTCGGCATCGGCGGCGGGGAGCGGGGCGATGGCGAACCGCTTTTTATCAATGCGGGCATCGGCGGTCTCCAGCTTCATCATTTCGAGCACGGGACGGCGGAGGTATTGCGCGAGATGCTGCTGCAGCAGATCGAGATTGCCAAAGGCGGCACTGGCCGCGGTGAGGCTGTCGGGCGGCACGCCCGCCTGCTGGTACCGCTTCAGGAGGGCGAGGTATGCGCCGAGCGGATTGGTGCGGCTTTCGCGTCCCGTCATGATGAGGTAATGCACGAGGGCCCAGGACTCGGCGTAGTAGACCGAGCCGGTGTCCCAGTGCTCGCGCGCGGCGTCGTCTTGCTTCGCATTGAGCAGGGTGGTCAAGGGCACAAGCTGCCGGTTGCCGAGGATCTCCATATCGCCGCGGCGGATTCGGCCGAGCGCAACGGTGTTGCCCTGGATTTCGGTTGCGCCCCAGAACTCCGCCAAGCCGATGCCGAGCCAGGGCGGCATGACCTGGCTGGCGACGTTCTCCAAGGCGAAGGCGTAGGACTCGTAGATTGAATCGTAGGAGCCGGGGGCATCCGCGGCATCGAGGCGGAGCAGCATGTAATCGCGGTAGGGGCTGCCGAGATACACACCGGACCAATCCAACTGGCCCTGACCCTGCATCGAGGCGGGCGCGGCCTCGAGCAGCTCCTTCTTGTTGCGAACGGCGAAGACTTCCGTGGGGGCGGAGGCGTCGAACTTCAGACTGGGATACGCCTGAAGGAAAGCCCAGCGCAGGCGCTCGAGCTGGTCGGCGATGGTGCGGGCGTCCGCAGGGTCACCGTCGCTGAGGACGGTGAAGTGGGGACTCTGGAGTTTGATCCAGTTGGGGGCGGCGAAGGCGAGCGACGCCAAAAGGAGACACAAGGCGGGCAGGCGCGCGCGCATATGGCCACTGTACGCTCGCCTTCCATTCACGGCAACCTTTGTTGGAGCGAGCCCCGCGAAACGCCGCGCTATTGATTCCGGTTCCCGGCCGAAGGATCGCGGCTGGCGGTCACCTGGTCAAAGGCAGCCTTGGCGGCGGCGAGCTGCTTCTCGATGCCGTCGAGGATGGTGTAAGAGACGTCGGTGGGGCGGTGATCCGCACCGCCTGCGACGTCGCCGGCGCCGGTCCCGATCTCGCCGTTGAACCAGATCAGATTCATGTAGACCTTGTATTGCTCGGGATAATACTTGTCGTCGCTTTGCATCGAGGAGCGGGAGAGGAGCTGAAGCTCAACATCCAGAAGTCGCTTCCCGTAGGCTGGGTCTTGCGTCGCTTTGCGCAGCACCTCGAGGCGGTTGATCATGGCCACAGCCTGATTCATGTCGTCGCGGACGCGAACCTGCATTTTGGTCGAAGCGACGAGGTCGGCCTCGCTGGCAGCAATGGCGGGGTCTTTGAGCACCTTGAACGGCTGGCTCAGGTCTTGTCCGCCGAGGTTGACGCTGACAGTGTACGCACCGGGCGCGGCGAGCGGTCCGGCGCGCTGCGCGCCTTCGATGCCCCAATGGGTTACGGGACGCGTGTCCTGGCCGCGGAAGCGGGGCTCTTCCCAGATGTGCGGGTTGTCGGCTGGGGTGGTGCGAAGCGCGACCCCGTTGGGGGAGTCGTAGCGCAGATCCCAGGCGGCGCGGTTGAGGCCGGCGTGGGCAGCAACCTCGAACGTGCGCACGACGGCACCGGAGCTGTCGTGAATTTGAAACTTGAGCGGCGACTCTGGCGCGGAGGCGAGGGAGAACTCGAACTCCGCGGTGCCGCTGCGGGCCTGGCGGAAGCCAGCGCGGGGCGCGAACAATTTGGATGCGGCGGCTGACGGCGTGATGTCGCCGGTTTGCTCGAAGGCGGAGATGTTGCGCAGCACGTAGATGCCGCGACCATAGGTGGCGACGACAACATCGTGGTAGCGAGGTTCGACC
>DATNED010000211.1:0-2165 GCA_035553115.1 Terriglobales bacterium
AGTGCCCCACGCCATTTTGGCATACTGGGAAGACGGAAGGCTGGAAGGCTCATGAGCGCGATAGCATCATTTCGCGTTGGCGACAAGGTGGTCTACCCCAACCAGGGCGTGGGCGTGATCGAGCATATCAGCCGCCGCGACCTGGGCGAGAGCGGGCAGGAATTCTACCTACTGCGCATCGAAGCCAACAACTTGCGGGTTCTGGTGCCGCTGACCAGCGCTGCCAACATCGGCATCCGGCCGGTGACCGGCGCGGCTGAAATGACCCCGATTCTCGGCTTTTTGCAATGCCCCGACCGCTTTCCCTGCGCCAGCGATTGGAAGGGCCGATTCCGTGAAAACTCGGACAAGATGAGGGGCGGGGTGCTGGCGCAAGTGGCCGAGGTGTTGAAGAGCCTGGTGCAACTGCATCACGCCAAGCCGCTCTCGTTCCGCGAGAAGAAGATGCTCGACCGCGCCGCCATGCTGCTAGCGGCCGAGCTTGCCAGCGCCAGCAATACCACCGTCGAGCAAGCCTACGAGCGGGTACAGGAATGCTTGTCCAAGGCTTCGCTCGTGCTGCCGCCGCAGACGCCTGAGAATAGCCGCTAGGCGAATCCTATCGAAATTGGGAGGAAATCTCCTAGCTGCGGCCGGCCATGCGGACAGAATCGGCGAAGAAGGCTGCGCTGGTCACGTTGACAGCCGCCGTGTGGTCGCTGGCAGGTCCCCGCGCGGGTAGCCAGCGACCCTCCCGTGCGCTGGAGTCCGACGAAGTCGCCATTTCCTCGATGCCGTACCAGCCCACCGTCGTCTTCGAATCGAGTTCGAACGAGGTCTTGGTGGACGTGCGGATTCTGGATTCGCGCCGACACGACATCGCGGGCCTTGACAGGCAGGATTTCAAGCTTCAGGACGATGGCCAGCCGCAAGCGATCACTGGGTTCACCGTCGTTGAGCGCGATTCTGCGGTTGCTCCGAAATCGGCCGGCGAAGCAACCAGCGCCGTCGAGGATCGCGCCTGCGCGCCACTGAAGGCGCCGCACCCGGTTCTGCTTTATTTCGACGACCTTCATACCGCCGCGAACGACCTGGCATGGTCGCGCGAGAAGGCTCTGCAATTTCTCGACCAGTCGCAGTGTGGGGGGCACCTGCCGCAGGGCGAATCCGTCGGCGTGGTCACCGGCTCCGGCTATGGCAATTTGCCCTTCACCAGCGATGAGGCTGCGCTGCGCCGCGCTATGCGCGGGATCGCGCCGCACCCGCATTCGAGCTCGGGTTCGCTGTGCCCGCTGATCACGCCGTACCAGGCCTGGGAGATCATCCATTTGCCGCCGGGCAGCGACGCGCAGCGGTTGGCCGTGCTGCAGGGCCAACGCTGCATGGCCTGTCACAGCGCGCAGGACTGCCAGACCTTGGTTCGCATTCGCGCCGAAGAGATCTGGGGCGAGGAGGAGATCCAGGCCGAAACCACGTTGGCGCTGCTCGAGAACTCGGTGGCCGCGCTGGCGCGCCGACCCGGCCGGCCCACGCTGGTGCTGACGTCTTCTGGCTTTCTCACCCAGCAGGCCAACCTCGAACAGAAGCAGCAAGAGCTAATCAACGCCGCGCTGCGCGCGGGCGTGGTCATAGACGCGCTGGACGCTCGCGGCCTAGTCGCCCCGGCGATTCCCGCGGGTGGCCAATCGAACGATCCGTACATCAGCCCGCAGGTCAACGCCTGGCGCACCTCGGAGGACGCTGGCGGCTTTAGTGCCCGCGATGCCGCCATGTGGGAGATCGCCGAATCCACCGGCGGCGACTTCCTTCACGACAACAACGACCTGCGGTCGGCGTATGAGCGGGACGTTTCCGGACCAGAGGTTTTCTATCAGCTCACGTTCGCCCGACCCGATCTCAAGCCCGATGGCGCCTTCCACCATCTCAAGGTCGCGGTCACGGCACCCGGCCGTTACGATGTCGAGGCGCGCGACGGCTATTTCGCTCCCACGCCGGAAGAGGCGACGCCGGACGCCGCAGCGCAACAGAAGCTCATCCACGAGGTTCTCGGCATCGAGGCCCGGGGAAGCATTGATGCCGCGCTCCGCGCCGAGCTAACGCCGGTCGGCCTTCATACCCGGCTGCAGCTCAACCCGAATTCCCTTGCCTGGACCCACAGCGGCGGCCGCAATCTGGATCGCCTAACC
>DATNED010000212.1:0-3143 GCA_035553115.1 Terriglobales bacterium
GTTCGTTCCGGTGACTGCAGCACCATAGCAAGCTCGCCGACGCCCCTGCTCGCAACCGCCCGCGCGAGCGAGGCCGGGCAGCCCGGCGCGGCTGTACACTTGGGATAGCGCCCGCCAAGACGCATCCAGCCAGCAGCATCGAGGCAATGCAGGAGGCGAAGCAGCGCGAAACAGTCGAAGTACTTCCGCGGCTGATTGGCCGCGGCCTCATTGAAGCAGCGAGAATTCGAAATCGTCTTCGCCGTTCAAGACTCGCCCGAGGGCGGGCTGGACGCGCGCGCGCTCGGCCACGCAATCTTCACCCATGCCCCTGACTACAAGGAACTGAAGGCCATGGTCCGCGACGCGGTCGCGTGTCATTTCGAGGCAGCCGAGCGACCGCGGACCATCCACTTGCACTGGGTCCGCGACGAGGTCATCTCGTCGTGAGGCTGCCCCGCGACCTCAGCGGTCGCGAGCTCGCAGCCCGATTGAACCGCTACGGATACCAGATCAGCCGTCAAAGCGGAAGTCATCTGCGGCTGACCGCCGAGCTCGCCGAGGGCCAGCACCATCTCACCATCCCGGCGCACGCCGAACTTCGCGTGGGTACCCTGCACGCCATACTGGGTGAAGTCGCGCAGCAGCTGGGAATGCCGGTTGCGGAATTGTTTGAATCCTTATTCGGCTAGGATCATGCGAGACACGAGTTTGGGTTCGGCCGCGTCCGCGCCCAACGGCCCGACGGCAATCGCCGCACATTTAAGTGAATACGGCCTCATTCCGATGTATAAAGACGGGATGCGGTCTTCGTATCTGGTCTGCTACGATATCTGCGACGACAAGCGGCTGCGCAAGGTGTTCAAGACCATGCGCGGGTTTGGCGACCATCTGCAGTTCTCGATCTTCGAATGCCAGATGACGCCAACCGATCTCGTCCGTTGCCGCGAGGAATTGAGGCAGATTATCCACCACGGCGTGGATCAGGTGCTGTTCGTCAACCTCGGCCCCAGCGAGGGACGCGGAGAGCGCGTGATTATGGCGCTGGGCAAGCCCTATGCCCAGGTGGATGCGCCCTGCATCGTCGTCTGAACGCACCGGGCAACCGCCATGGCCACCGCAGCTCCCTCCCCCGTGCCCCGCGAGCGCCATCTGGGCAAGAAGGCGTTGCCCGAACTCGTGCCGGCGCGCATGCTCAACGAGTTCGTCTATTGCCCCCGCCTGTTCTTCTATGAGTGGGTGCAGGGCGTGTTCCGCGGCAGCGCCGACACCGCCGACGGCCAGGCGCACCACAGCCGCGTGGACACCGAACCCGGGGCACTGCCGCCGCCAAGCTTGCTCGAACAGGCCGGCATCAAGGCACGTTCGATCGAGCTCTCAAGCGAGCGGTTGGGATTGGTCGCCAAAATGGACCTGGTCGAGACGGTTGCGACCGACAGCAGCTTCGGCCCCACCGTCCAGCCGGTGGACTATAAGCGCGGGCGGCCGATGGAGACCGAAGCCGGCCCCGGAGCCTGGCCCGCCGACCGCGTGCAAGTTGCGGTCCAGGCTTTGGTCTTGCGCGACAACGGCTACACCTGCGAGGAGGCGGTGCTCTACTATGCCGCCACCAAGCAGCGGGTGACGGTCCCCATCGACGAGGCGTTGGTCAACGAAACGATTGCGGCACTGGATGCCGCCCGCGCGCTCGCAGCTGGCGACCAAATTCCGCCGCCGCTGGTGGACAGCCCGAAATGCCCGCGCTGCTCGCTGGTCGGGATTTGCCTGCCCGACGAAACCAATGCATTGCACGACCGTGCCACCTCCGTGCTGGCGCCGGAGCGCATGCGCCAACTCGAGCTTTTCCTCGCGCCGGGCGCGGCGGCGGAGCCGGCGGTTCGGCAGTTGGTGGCGGCACGCGACGACCTGCGCCCGCTGTATTTGAACTCCCAGGGCTTTCGGGTCGGGAAGTCGGGCACGGTGATCCAGGTCCGCGACAAGGACGCGCTGGTGCAGGAGGCGCGGCTGGGCGAAGTTTCGCAGATCAACCTGATGGGCAACGTCCAGCTCTCAACCCAGGCGCTGCAGTCGTTCTGTTCGGCGGAGATCCCGGTTTGCTACTTCTCCCAAGGCGGATGGTTTTACGGCATCACGACCGGCCTCAGCGACCGCAACGTGCTGCTGCGAAGGCGTCAATTCTACGCCGCCGAGAACGACGCACTGGCCCTGGAGCTCGCCCGCACGCTGGTGTGCGGCAAAATTCAGAACCAGCACGTGATGCTGCGCCGCAATCACGTCTCCCCGCCGGCCGCCGCATTGCAGTTGCTTAAGTCGCTGGCCGACAAGGCGATGACCGCCGATTCCCAGGCGAGCCTGCTCGGGCTCGAGGGCACGGCGGCACGAGTATATTTCGAGCACTTCAGCGGGATGCTGCGCGCGAACGACGATTTCGGCCCGCCAGGCGAGAGCGCGCCGCCGCCGCTGCGTTTCGATTTCACCTCGCGCAACCGCCGTCCGCCACGGGACCCCGTGAATGCGTTGCTCTCGCTCGGGTACAGCTTGCTGGCGAAGGATTTGACCATCGTTTGCCACGCGCTGGGTTTCGACCCCTACTGGGGCTTCTATCACCAGCCCCGTTTCGGTCGCCCGGCGCTGGCGCTCGATTTGATGGAGCCCTTCCGCCCGCTGATCGCCGACTCTGCGGTGCTGAACTGCATCAACACCCGGATGGTCACTGTAGGAGATTTCGTGCAATCCGGGCCCGCCGTCGCGCTGACACCCAACGGACGGAAGGCGTTCTTCCGCGCCTACGAGCTGCGCATGGATGGCCTGGTCACCCACCCGCTGCTCGGAACGCGGGTCAGCTATCGCCGGATGCTCGAGATTCAGGCCCGTTTCCTGGCACGCTACCTCGACGGTGAGATCCGCGAATACCCGGTGCTGGTGACTCGGTGACGACCCCGCCCGACCACGGCACGAGCGCTGCCAGCCGACCGCGCGAGCGGTTCGGTGGCCCCAATTCCCCGGCACCCGCTCGCAGCCCCCAAGCCCTTCCGTCCAAGTCGGTTGCGAAGCATCCTGCCTTGGCGTACGCTTGCGCCAGGGTGCCCCAGCGGTGCCGCTCGCAGCCAAGCCTGCAAACCTTTGAAAATTCACGATTTATTGCGGCAGCTATTTCCGCGGTC
>DATNED010000213.1:0-26060 GCA_035553115.1 Terriglobales bacterium
CTCGCGCAGCCAAGCTTGCAGTGCGAGCTTGGTATGGACCCGGGTGTCGGCGTAGACCGCGCCCCGGGCCGGGTTCGCGCGCTGCTCGCTGGCGCCGACCAGGGCCAGCCAGCCAATGTGAGGATGGATGCGGGCTGCCGGAATTTCGGGTCCGGGGCCGAAGCCGAACAGATCGTCGGCGTCGTCTGTGGTCACCCCGAGCAGAAAGCGGGAGTGCCCCAAGTGGTGGGCAAGAGCGTCGGCCTCGCCGTGCGCATAGATGGCAAAATTCGGATCAAACACATCGGGCGTGGTCGCGCCTCGCCAACCGGTGTACACGCCGGGGTCCGTGCCTGCGATCAGGTCTTTCACGGGACCCGGGGCGTACCCCCACCGGTTCCTCAAGCTGAATGCCGCCGGCCGGATCATGGCCATGAAGGGCATGAACTCTGGATTTCCACCGCGCCCATACATGGGGATCGGCAATGCGTACTCGCTGGCGTACTCAGCCAAACAGTTAAAACCCCAGCCGCGCAATCGCCGCACCGCTTGGCGCGCCCACACGGCTTCGCTGCCATACTTTGCCAAGCTCAATTGCGCAAAGCTCAGTGGCTTGCGCCCGGCCTCGATCTCAAACTGCGAGCTGGAAAGATCGACATTGAAGACCCCGCAGAGCCAGTAGGGATGGCCGCCCGGGGTGGAAAACAGCCATCGGTTTTCGGTCTTCACCACGCGGAAGCGCGGTTCCGCGGCACTGGATGATGCGCTGCCCGCCAGCGCCAGCCAGCTGGCCGCCAGCGCGCCGCACCCGGCCGCTTGCGTCAAGAAGTCCCGCCGGCTCAGTTCGGAGTAGGCCAAGGCGCTAGCCATGCGCTGCCACCTCCGCCGGGAATGATGCCGCCGCGTGCCGCCGGGCGTCACCCATCGATCCACCCATCGATCGCGCCGGCGACGGCTCGAGCGCATGGTCCGCCAGCAGGCCGCGAATGGCGGCGGAGAGCGCGATCAAAAGCCAAAACAGTTTTGTGTATTGGGCAGAGAGAAAGAAGGCGCTGATCGCGAACCCCAGCATTCCGGTCTGCAATCCCAGCGCGGCTTCGCCCGCCCAGGGCGGCAGCGCCCCGGCATTGGGCGCAGAGGCTTCGCGCCACATTCGCGCCAGCGTGCGCTGGCTGCTGAAAAGGATCAGCAGGAAGCCGCACAGCGCCGGCACACCCATCTCGGCTGCCAGTTCGAGGTAGGTGTTGTGCGCAATATGGTCGAGATCTTTGTGATGGGCAGCATATTCTTCCACCTCGGGCTTGAACTCGCCCAGCCCGATCCCTGCCACCGGATGCGCCGCAATCATGTCCACTCCGGCCTGCCATAGGGCCAAGCGCGAATCGGACGATTGGGTGTCCGAGACCGTGGGGTGCAGCAGCCGATTCAGCGGCGAGTTTTGCCACATGATCAGCGGCGGCAGCGCGGCCATGCAGGCCAGCAGCAGGATCGCGAGGCAGCGCTTGCGCCATGCGAACACCACCGCCATGGCGCCCAGCCCCAGCAAGCCGCCACGCGAGGCGGCAAGTCCGACCGCCAAGAGGGTGACAAGCATGCAGCCCGCCGCCACCGTCCGCTTCCACCAAGCGATGGGCGCGCAACAGAAGGCGAGCGCCACGGGCAGTCCGATCAAGGCCGAGGCGGTGAAGTAGTTGGGGTCGCCTGTGATCCAGCCGGGGCGAAAGTGTGCATAGACGTTGTGATACTCCTGCCACTCGCGCAGGATGTAGAGGCCGGCAATGGCCACGGCCGCCACCGCAGCCCAAAGCACCTGCTCGAGGCGCTGCCACGTATCCACTACGCACAAGGTGATGACCAAGAGCAGGAAAAAGGAACAATAGCTCAGCAACGGGCTCTGCTCCCACGCAATGGGCGCGCCGAGCGTAAGCCAGGAGATTGCAGCCCATGCGCATAACGCCTGCATCCAGCGCGCTTCGGGCGCGCGCAAAAGACCGGGTCCGCGCCGTGCCACCATGCAATGCCAGAAGGCATACCCCAGACATCCCAGGCCCAGAAACTTGATGGCCGTCAGGTCGCTCACGAAATGCTCCCACAGCGGATCGCGAGTCAGCGGCATGGCCGAAATTAACAAGTAGAGCAGTGGCATCAGGCTTCCTGCGCAGCTCCCTCGGGTGCGGCGGTCCACTGCGAGTCCTGTTGCGCGCGGTGCAGGCCCTGCAGCGCACCGCGCAATTGGCACCGCAGGGCATCCAAGCTGTACTCGGATTGCACCCGTGCGTGCGCGGCCCGGCCGAGATCCCGCCGAAGCCGCGCGGAGGCCAGGAGCGCGCTGATGGAGGCGGCAAACGCGTCCGGCGCGTCAGCCAGAAGAATCTCCTCGCCGTTGAGAAATTTCAGTCCCTCGGCGCCCAGCGTGGTTGAAACCACGGCTTTGCCCATCGCCGCGGCCTCCAGGATCTTCAGCCGCGTGCCGCTGCCGATGCGCAGCGGGACAACGGAAATTGCCGCCTCGGCCAAATAGGGCGCAGTGTCGGGAACGGAGCCGGTGAACTCGACGCCGGGGTGGTGGCGGTGCCTTGCCAAAAATGCCGCAGGTGGATTGCGGCCGAGGATTTTAAGCCGCGCCATTGGGTGCCGGGCCCGCACGCGCGGCCAGATCTCGGCGAGCAGGTATTCGACCGCATCCCGATTCGGAAGCCAATCCAGTGCGCCCTGGAACAGAATGCCTCCGTCGCGTTCCGGCACGACCGAATCTCCGGTGTCGGGCAGCTCCGGGGAGATAATCGGCGCAATGTTCGGCGCAATGTTCGGCGCAACAACGACCGTCGCGCCCGGCTGCTGCGCCAGGAGACCTTCCCGATCCACCTCCGAGCAGACCAGGTTGCCGCTCGAGCGCGCGCCCACCTGCGCCTCCCATGCGCGCACGCGGCGGCTCTCCCACCGCGCGGCAGCGCGCTTGAGCGGGTGCCGTTCCACCGCGCAGTAGGAGTCGAAGATGCGGTGCTCCAGGTTGTGGTGGTTCACGATCAGCGGCTGCACGCGCGCCGGCACGTTGATGGCGCTGAACACGGTGTCGCAAATGAGGGCGTCCCAAGCGGCTGAATCCCACAGTTGCTGTACTAGCGTCCGTGCCGCCGCGGAGCGGAAGCGCAATGCCGCGAACGGAAGCCGGGCAGCGGCGGCGTGGACCCGCCCCAGCAGATGCTGGCCCTGGGACAGGCTTGGAATGCGGTGATCGAGGATCCAATGGGCCTCGCAGAGATGCTGCAGTTGCGCCCGTGCGGAAAGCGATTCAGTGGCTTGCAGGCAGACCAGCGTGGTGCGGCACCCTTCCGCCCGCAAGGCGCTCAGCATGGCGGCAGTGCGCATGCGCAGGCCATTGTTGGCGGGCAGCGGGCAATCGAGGGCGAGGTAAAGGATTTGCATGCGCCTACGCCCGTGTGCTCACCACCAAGCTGCGGTAATTCGTTCCCACAAGTGCCACCGCCTCCTCGGCCCGTGAAACTTTTTCCCTTCGGTCGTCGGTGCGAGGCATGGGCAGGCGGTCCAACACCTCTGCGTCGCATGCTGGATCGGGATCCCCCAGCTCGCTGAGGCGAAACAGGAGATCGCTTCCCGCCGAATAGATCCAATGACGCGGCGAAGCCCGGCGCGCCATCCAAGCCCACCGTGGCCAGTGCCGCCCCGCAGCCGGCAGGTTGCGGCGCGCGGCGCTCATCCAACCTCGCAGCCGCGACCCCCAACTCTGCTGCCGCAGCCAGCGCTGCCAGAGTTCTTGGTCGCTCGCATCCCTGCCGCTCGACGTGAGCTCGCGCAGCTCCCACCTCCAGAGCATGCGAGCTGCGCCAATCGCCTCGATGCAGCCTTGCGGAGAAGCGAAGCAGCTTGGTTTCGCTTCATTCGGCCGCAGCTTCCATTCGGTGCATTCCTCGAGGTCGCCGACCCACGCCGCCCCCAGCGGGCATTGCGCGGCCATCAGCCGCACGCGAGCGGCGCGCTCGCGGTAACTCGGGGCATAGGCTTGCTGAAATACCAATAGCGAGGTCGCCATGTCGAGGTACAGCTTGACCCAGGGATAGATCTCGCCGTGGGAGGTCGGCGCCTGCCGCCGTTGCAGCCAAGCGGAGGGAAGCAGCTCGATCATGCGGTTCGCCAGCAGCCGCCAGGCGTCGGCGCGCGGAAGCTGTGCGCGCTCCATGCCCGGCACCAAGTCCAAAATGCGGCGGTCGCCCCAAAGCACGCGCCCGGTATTGCGCAATTCGTAGCCGAAGATGTGCGCAGGGAGCTCGCGCAGATACCCCACGCGCACCGGCGTGAGAGAGATGCTGGCTTCAATGCCCTCGGCGTGCAGGCGCTGCTCGACCTGCTGCTCGATGCGGTGCGCCTGGGAGGCACGAGGCAGCGCTGCGCGCGCCGAAACAATCAGGAGCGCCTCGGCATCGCCGAGAAGGCGGATCGAACCGTCGCGCTCGCGCATCCAGCTTCCCTCCTGGCGGGCCAAGCTGCCAGCCAGTGTCAAAGCCAAAGCGCGACAGCCGATTTCGGTTTGGCAACCCGCGACAGTCTGCCGGATCAGTTCGGCTTCGAGCCGCGCTTGAGCCGTTCGCATTTCAGCCAAGGGGCCCTCCCGACGCCGCGCGGCGCCGACGGGGCGCGGTCTTTCGCCACAACTGCAGGTACAGTCGGCTGGTTTCCTCCACTTGCCGGCGCTGGTCGAATTGCCGCGCTGCGCGCTGGCGGCCGCTCTCGCTGAAGCGGCGCCGCAACTCCGGATCCGCAATCAATCGCAGCAGCGCTTGGCTCAGGCTGCGGGAATCCCCAGCCGGCACCAGCAGTCCGTTGCCGCCGTCCTCGACAACCTCCGGGGTGCCGTCCACGTCGGTGGCGACAATCGGGCATCCGGCTGCAGCGGCTTCCATCGCCGACAGCGGAAGACCTTCATAAAACGAAGGCAGAACAAAAATATCCGCCACGCTCAGCCAGGTCGCCACGTTGGGACAAAAGCCGGGAAACAGCACGCGCGCGCCCAGCCCGAGCTTGGCGGCTTGCGCGCGCAACGCGCCCGCCAGGCGCCCTTCGCCCAGACAGACCAAGCGCAGCGGCGGGGTCGCCGGCAACAACTGCGCCATCGCTTCGAGCAGCACGGTGTGGCCCTTTTGCGGTTCAAGCCTGGCTACGCACAGCAGCAGCAACTCGCCGGGCGCAATGCCCAGCGCGGGGCGCGGGTCCAGCTGCGGTGCCGTCCGCATCCGAAACCGGCCCACATCCACGCCGTTGCGGATGAGATGAATCTTTTCCGGCGGCAACCCGCGGTCATCGCGCAGGTACAGGGCATTGGCTTCGGAGACCGCAATGTAGGCGTCAACGCCGCGGCCCGCGATGCGATCCATCCACGCCGCCTTGCGCCATCCCTGCCGCCAGCTCTCGCGCACGTGCGGGGTCTCGACCACGATCGGGGTGCCGGCCCACCATGCCCACGGGGCCGCGGCGCGGCTGGAGCAGGAAATGTGGGCATGCAGCACGTCGATGCAGTGGCGGCGGAGGTATGCGCGCAGGGCTAGGCCCGGGCCTGCGCTCCAGGGATCGTGCGGAGCGGCAGGGCACAGCTGCACGTCCTCCGGCAAATCGCGAAGATGCGCGGCCAGCGCCGGCGGGCAGGCGACGTGCAGCTCGAAGCGATGGTGATCGAGGCCGCGCAGCAGGGTCAGCATGTGCTCTTCGGCGCCGCCGCGCGCATCGGCGTTGGAGAAATGCAGCAGCCGCAAGCGACGCTGCGCCTCGAGCCCGGGCGCGGGTGCCTGCGGAAGTGGAAGCGGGTGCAGCACTCAGGCCGCCCTCCGGGCCGGCAACGCTTCGCAAAGGCAGGAAAAAAGATCGCCGATCGTCTGCATGCGCAGGTCGGCGGCGTGATTGCTCAGCAGCGCGGCATCCGAGTCCGGATCGTCGGGATGGTAGCCATGCATGCCTTCGGGATTCCAGCCTTTGCCGTTGAAGTCTCCTTGGGCGATCATCACCCCGGGATTCAGCAGGAAAATCGTCTGGCCGAAGCGCCGGTCGGGAAACCAGGTTCCGTGCTCGCGCAATTCCGTGTCGCTGAGCACGTGGCCGCAGTCGAGCGACTCAAACCACGGCTCGATGTCGGCGCGCGCGGCCTTGCTGAAATACCAGCACCGCACCATGGTCGAGTCGAACACCGCGAGGTAGTCCTGCGGCATGCGCCAACCGCGCGCCTCCAACTGCCGGGCCAGATCCAACCGCGTGTGCACGGGCGCCATGCCATGATCCGAGAACACGCGGAAGTGCATCTGCGGATCGCGCCGCGCGGCTGCGGCGGCCAATTGCTCGAGCGCCGGGGCGTATTCCGAGAGTGCGTCGCGGATGGCCAGCGGCTCGCTGCGATGCAGGTGCAGGTGGTGATCGAGTTCGCAAAGATAGACGAAGACGGTGTCCACGCGCCGCTGCTCGATGGCCGCGGTCGCGCGCCGGATCAAGTCGAAATCCTTGCCTTCGCGATGCGAATAAATATGGAACCGGACGCCGGCCTGCTGCCAGTAGTCGAAGGCGGTGGGGGCCTGCTCAATGCTCCTCGGCTCATACAGGTGTTTGCGCTCGGCCCAATTGAACCAGGGGAGCAGGCTCGGCCGCACCGCGCATTCGAAGCTCGGCCCAAGACCCAATTGGTGCCGCCCCAGCCAGCCCAGCGCGTACCGTCCGTAGCGGTTGTCGAGCAGGCGGTCGGTGGCGGGTTGAATGCGTTCCAGCCATCGAAAGGGAGAGCGTTGCGGGTCCAGGTAGAGCAGGTTCCAATGCCCGTGCGTGCTTGGCGCCTCGCCGGTGAGAATGGTGGGGATCGCTCCCGAGCTGTACCCGAGCGTGGTCCGCAGCGCGCGCCGGTGGGGAAGCAGCTGCCTGAGAAATCCGTGCGGCTCCGCCACCGCCCATCCCAGCGCGTCCATCAGGACGTAGACGTGGACTCGGTCCGTCGCGGGCGCGCTTCGGGCCAACCTGCGCGGAAGTGCAGCATGATCTGTTTGGGCGTCCATAGCAACCATTCGCGGCTGACCCTCCAGGCAAAGCATCCCGGCCGTTGCTGCAACCAATGCTGCAATTGACGGTCCGAAGTTGTGGCGCGCAGCGCGTTGCGCGGCAGCAGGTTGTGACCCGGGCGCGCCAGCCCCGGATGCGACGTGCAAAGGGCTTGGAAGCCGGTGTACTTCGCAGCCTCGAGCACCCGCGCGCTCCACAAGCCGAAGGGCGCGGCCAGATACTGCACCGCGGTGCCGATATGCTCCTGCAACATGTGCCGCGCGGTGCGCAGTTCGCGATCCAAACCTGGCGGCGAGAGTGCGCTCAGCGCGTGGTGGGCATGGCCGTGCGCTTCAAAGCGCATCCCCCAGCGCTGCATCTCGGCAATCTGGCTCCAGGTGAGGTATCCGGGCTGACCTACCAGGCCGCTGGAGACGAAGAACGTCGCGTGCAAGCCCGCCTCCTGCAAAAGCGGAAACGCCAGTTCGTAATCCGTGCGCGCGCCGTCGTCAAAGCAGAGGACGACCCCGAGCCGCCTCGACTTGTTCCTCCCGCGCCACCATTCCGCCAAGTCTTGAACTTCGAGCGTGCCGGCCGCGCTAAGGGCATTCAGCAGCGCCAAGTGGCGGCGAAAGGCGGCTGCGCTGACGCTGTAGCGGCGGTCGCCGTCCGGTGCTGCCGCGCCGATGGCGTGATATTGCAGCAGGAGCCCGCGCATCAACGCACCTGCTGCCACGCGGTTTCTCCGCGGTCAAAGAGAAACAAGAAGAAGCCCCAGAGGAAGGCGGCATTCATGGCGAGGAAGAAATACAGCCCGCCCGCCAGGCGCGAGCGATGCGCGCCGGGCACACCCGCCCAACTGGCCAAGGCCAAGCCGTACATTCCGAATTGCACGGCGAGCAGCGTCCGGTACCCCTCCCGAGGCCACAGCGCAATGTTGCAAAGCAGTGCCGCGACCAGGAGGAACGGAACGCACCAGCGCAGCAGCTTGTGCGAGATGAAGGCCCAGCGGGTGAAGCCGTCCAAGCGGGTGCGCAGCAATGCGCGCAGCGATCGGAAGCTGCCCACGGCCAGCCGCGCCCGGCGCCGGAACTCACCGGCAACATTCGCCGCCGGCACCTCGGTTGCCCAGGCCTCGGGATCGTACAGCACGCGGTATCCGGCCTGGCGCGCATGCATCGGAATCAGGAAATCCTCGATCCAGGTAGTCGGCTGCAGGGCAGGGAAACAAATCTTGCGCAGCGCATAGAGCGCGCCGCTCGCGGTGAGCGTTGCGCCTAGCCGGCCCTCCAGCAGGCGCAAAAGGCATTCGTAGGACCAGTAGGCGCCCTCGCTGTTTTGCGAATCGCGATGGTGCAAGAAGCGCAGCGCTCCGCAAACCACCCCCACGCCGGGATCATCGAAGTGGCGGGCCAGCCGCATGACGGTGTCGGGCTGAAGGCGCGTGCTGGCGTCCGTGAGCAGCAGCACGCCATGGGTGGCCCGCGCCACCCCCTCGTTCAATGCGTTCGCTTTCCCCTGCTGTCTTTCCAGCAGCACGACCTGCAGTCCGGGAATAGCCAGGCTCTGCAGAAAGCGGTTGGTTGCGTCCGTCGAGCCATCGGAAACGATGATCAGCTCCAATTGGCCGCGGGGATACACCACCCTCTGCAGGCTCTCAATCAGTCCAGGAAGCTCCGCCTCTTCGTTGTGCGCGGCCACCACGAGACTAATGCCGGGCAACTCCGGAGCCGCATCGGAAACCGGGGGAATCGGCATCAGCAGCCGGGCCCAAGCCTGACGCACTTCCAGCATCGAGGAGCAGAGGAACAGCAGCAGCGGGTATCCGGCATAGGTGTAGAGAATCAGCCCGCAGCAAGTCCAAAACGCTGCGGCCAAGGCCGTGGACCAGGCGGCGCTCACCGCCCACCTCGGCCCAGGCACAGCACCTTCAGGGTTTGCACTGCGATCAAGAGATCAAAAAATGCCGACGCGCGCTGGATGTAATAGAGGTCGAAAGCGAGCTTTTCGCGATTGTCGGCCAAGGTGGCGCAGTAGCCGCGATTCACCTGCGCCCAGCCGGTCGCGCCCGGCGCGACGCTCCAGCGCTGGCAGTAGAAGGGAATGGCGCTGGCGCACTCCGCCTCCTGCTCGGGCACAAAGGGTCGGGGTCCGACCAGGCTCATCTCGCCGCGCAGGATGTTCACCAGCTGCGGCAGTTCGTCCAACCGGAGCCGCCGCAGCCATCGGCCCACGCGGGTGCAACGCGGATCGCGATTCGTGGCGGGCCGGGCCGGGCCGCCGTGGTCGGCGTTCACGCGCATGGTGCGGAATTTGTAAAGTGTGAACTGCCGCCCGCGGCGGCCGACACGGCGTTGGCGAAAGATTGCCGGCCCGGGCGACTCGATCCGAATCAGGGCTGCGATCGCCAGCATCAGCGGCGCGCACATGGCCAGACCGAAGGCTGCCGCCGCGAAATCGCAGAACCTCTTGCCCCAGCGCCGGGTGCGGCGCAAATTCGCATCGGCGCGGAACTCCGGCTCGCGCTGCGCGAGTTCCTCGACCGGAAGCTTCCCGGTGAGGCGCTGGTAGAGCACAAGGCCCTCATCCAGGCGATAGCCCGCATCCTGCAACTCCCGGCACAACTGGCGATCTATGGTTCTCCAGCCGCCGGGAAACGCTGCCACCAGCCGCCGCGCCCAGCGCTCCTGTCTCGGAGCGAAGGTGAGAGCGCGCAGGTCTTCCGCGTGCGGTGCGCTCAGGCTGCCCGCCATCGGCATGCCCAGCGCGCTGTGGCGGTGAAGCTCATGCCGCAGCGCAGCGGCGAAATTGCCGTCGCCAATCAGCAGCACCGGTTCGTTCAGGCGCGGATGGTGGGTCCAAATCAGCAAACCAACCCGGAACGCGCACAAGCCCGCACCCACCCCCACCAGCGCGGGCAGCGACAGGCGCTGGCCGGCGTATAGCGCCGGCAGCCGCCATTCCAGAGCCGCGACGAGAACCGCGCCCGTGCCCAGCACCAGCGGCAGGCGCGCCCTAATCTCGTGCGCGCTGCCGAGGATCGGCGATTCATACAGGTCGTAGGCATACAGGCAGAGCAGCCAGACGGCCGCGAGCACGGCCAGCGGAACGCCTCGACTGTCGCGCAGCAGCAAGAGCGTGTCATGCCCATAGCGCAGTGCGAAGGCCGTGAGCAGCATGGCCACGATCACGACGGCTTCGCAGCTTGCCACTTGCCAGCCGCGTCTGCGAGGCAACAGGCCGGGGAGGACGTTGGTCGCCATTTGCAATCTCGTCTTGTAGTTCAGCAACTGGTTCGCCAATGCCCGCCACGGAGGGATTCCGCCGCCCTCGATTCCATGCTTTCCCGGATTCTGCGCGGTCAATATCCGGAATCGGGATGCCTGCCGCGTCCAAGACCGCCTCGGGGTTGAGCATCGGGCTGCAGGAATGCTGCAAGTCGAGCGTTGCAGTGCTGCAACTCAGCGGCGCAGGCGCGGTCCCGCGCCAATGGATAGCCCTTCAGCTCAACCCGGGAGGTAGTAGCGGCTGTAGTAGCTGTGCTCGCGGACGTGGCATTCGTTGAGCACGACGCCCAGCCATTTCTCCGGCTCGATCTGGCGGGCCGCCCTGAGCAAATCCGAACTCCGGGTGCGATTTTCCCGCGCCACCAGCACCACTCCATCGGCGGCGCGCGCCCAGTGCATCGCATCGGCCATCGGGAGCAGCGGCGGCGCGTCAATCACGATCCAGCCAAAATGGGCGGTGAGCGATTCCAGGATGTTCTCGGGCAGGCGGGCCTGGAGCAGCTCGAGGGGAACTTGGGAGACCCGGGCCGCGGGCAGGATCCAGAGCGGCAGCCCGGGCCAGCGCGCCAGGCATTGCCGCAGCTCCGCGCGCCGTTCCAGCCAATCCGCCAAGCCGGTGTCGCGGCGCACTCCCATGCGCTTGAG
This sequence comes from Terriglobales bacterium, assembly GCA_035553115.1. Lineage (GTDB taxonomy): Bacteria > Acidobacteriota > Terriglobia > Terriglobales > SCQP01 > SCQP01. Next base: position 10,938 of record DATNED010000213.1, read on the forward strand.
CAGCACGGGGCGGTGCAGATCCCCTTCCAGCAGCAGCACGCGCGATCCGCGCGCCCGCGCCAAGGTGATGGCAAGATTGGCCGCGCACAGGCTCTTGCCTTCGGCGGGGGCAGCGCTCGTGATCAAAACCCGCTGCAGCGGACGGCGCCTGCGCAAGTGCAACAACTCGATCGCCAGCCGGCGGTACTGTTCCGCGCCTAAGCCTTCCGGATCGGTCCAGGCCGCGAGGCGGTCGGGCAGCGGGGTGGGCAGCTCCAGCGGCGCAATGGCGTCCAAGGCCCGCTCCAACGAAACCTCATCGAGATCGTCGACGGGCTTCAGCATCAAGGTTTCCGCGCTGGGCATAGGTGTCTCCAGAAAATCAATGTCCCAACCGCCACATCCAGATGTTGCCAGCGGCCAAAATCAGGATCACCGCGAATGCGGCAATCCATTCCAACGTGCGCTGGGTGCGGCGGCGCTTCCGTTCACCCCGGCTCCCGAGTGCCGGCACGAAGGCCAAGATGGGGGTGAACCCCAACTGCATCAGTTCCGCCTCGCCGCTGATGCAATCGCGTCCCAGTTCCGCCAGCGCACATGCGCCAAAACCCAAGGCCAGACCCGCGCCGATTCCGATCAAGATCAGTGCATTCGGGCTTGGCCAAACCGGCTGCTTGGGCAAATCGGGGGAGTTCACCAACCGGAACTGCGCGCCACCCTGCTGCTGCTCCAACTGGCTGGCCATCTGGGAAGCGTCGAGTTTGCTGGCCACGCTCTGATAGGCCGCTTGCGTTTGCTGTTGTTGCGCTTCGAGCGCCGCCAGCTCGCTGGCGGGAAGCGGTGCCAGCGTAAGACGGTGCTGGTATAGGTCCAGTTGGTGCTGAAGGTTCGCAACCTGCGTCTGCAAATGCGGGAGCTGCGCCTCGTCGGCCTGCAGTTGGCTGCGCGCCTGGGTCAGCGCCATCGTGCTTTCAGCCGTGCTTCCCTCGGCTTTCGGCGCCTGAGCAAGCTGCGCCTGGATGTCGCTGATCTGCTGCCGAACTTGCTGCAAGTCCGGATAGCGGTCGGTATACCGCGTACTCAAGTCGCGCGCCTTCGCCTGCAGCGCCGCCAATTGCTGCTGCAATCGGGAAGTCTCCGGACTGGGGGCTTGCTGCAGCAGCGCCCGGTCGGTGGCAATCTCCTGCTGCAGTTGGCTTCGTGCCTGCAGGCTCTGGGCCAGTTCGTTTTGCAGGTTCAAGACCATGGCCAAGTTGCCTTGATCTTGGCCGGGCAGCACGCCCAGATGGCTGCGTTCGTAGGACTGCACTTTTTGCTGCGCTTGGGCGACCGCGTCCTGCGCTTGCTGCAGCTGCTGCTCGAGGAACGCCGTCGTTTGCGCCGACGCCTGCTGGGTGGAGCGCAGGTTCTCCTGGATGAACATGGTCGTCAGCTCGCCGTCAATCTGCTGCGCCCGCTCCGCCGAACTGTCGGTGAACGCGATTCCCACCGCGCTCCATTCGCCGGCGGGCATCAGCGGGAGGCTGTCGAGGCTGACCGGCTGGATCGCGATGCGGCTGCGCAAGCGGATGATGGCCGCCTCCATTCCCTGCCGTTTCTGGATCGCAGGATAGAGCTGATGCCGGCGCACCACCTCGGCCAACCGGTCGTGGCTGAGCACCTCCTGCCCCATGCTTTGCAGCAGCTCGCTCGGGTTGAACGTCACATTGGGCTGCACATACGACTGCGGCACGGACTGGTGCTCGATCAACAGCAGCGCCTGCGACTGGTATTCGGGCGGCAAGACCCAGCGCAGCGAGATCACGCCTGCCCAGCCCAGCAGCATGGGCAGCAGGAACCACCAGCGCCGGCGTGCCAGCAGCGCGCGGATGTGCGGCCATGTGGCCCGGCTTCGGGAAGTTGTTGGTGATGGCATTTCAGTAATTGCTCTCCAGGCTGCCGGGCCACACCCAATCCAGCCGCACCCCGCCCAGGCTGCGGTTGACGGCCGGCGTCAGCGGAATGAGCCCGCTGGCGCGCTGTGCGAGATAGGAATAATCCAGACCGAGGCTGAGCTCGCGGCTTAGCCGGCGGGTCAGCGTGACCGAGACAGCCGCCATGCGCACCCGGCTGGCGAGATTGCCTGCGGCCAGCGCCGACATCTGCGCCACGTTGGCACCGAACTGCAAACGCCATCCCGGGCGCAGGCGCGGGCCGCATTGAAACTGCGCTTGCGTCAGGGCCACAGGAAAGGGAAGCGCGCCGCCGCCGTTGTTGATCTGCCGCTGCAATTGCGCACTCCAGGGATGCCCGGCATCCTGGTGCGACACCTCCGCGCCAAAGCGCGGATAGGTGCGAACACGGTAGACGCGGTCGGTGAGCGCAATGGGAACGCCGCCCCCCGGCAGGTTCAGCGTGAAGGTGTCATGCACCTGGCTGTATTCCGGGCCGCCGTAGAGCTGCACTTGCGTCAGCGGGGAGAGCGAGCGCGAAACCGTGAGCATGAGGCTCTCAGCCGCCAAGTGGGAGGCATTGCCGACACCGAAGTTCTGCGCCAGCGCCCGAACGCCGATCTGGGTTCGGCGGCTCCACGCCCAGGTTGCTGCCGCTTCGCCTTCGCTGCCGCGCACCGCGCTGAGCCCGCTGCTGGCGCCCGCGCCCGGGAAGCGCTGGGCTTGGAATTCGCCGGAGCCGCTCAGCGTAAGCCGGGTGGTGGCGGCGAAAGAGAGATTCACTGCCGCTTCGCCCGTGGCCTCGCGGGTGCGCGGCGCCACGGCGGCTGGCGCGGCGAGCAGCGGCTGCAGGCCAGCCACAACGTGCAGCGGAAGTTCTTGTAAGTATCCTCCGCTGGCGTGTCCGCCCAGGATCCACCGCGGGCTGAGCTGGTACAACGCCCGAACGGCTGCGATCTGGTTGAAAGAATTCAAGCCCGGTAGCGAAGCAAACCATTGCAGGTACGGGTCGTATGTGAGCGAAATCGAACTGGATGAGGTTTGGTGCTGCGCCTGAAGCACGGCATTCAGGTTCTCCTCCCATCCCGCTTGCGGCGCGGCATTGTCCTGGCGCACATTAGTGTCATAAACCGATTGCGCGCTCATCGAGGCTTGGAACCATCCGGGCGTCGGTGCGGGCGCGGCCGCTGCGCCTTGAGCCTGAAGCCCGATGCTGGCGCCGAAGGCAGCCAGGAGCACCGCAATCGCGAATCGGGCGGGGATCCTCATGGGACGATCAGCGTGTCACCCGGCTGCAGTTCGCGGTCTTGGTCCACGTCGTGGCCACGAATCACTGCGTCGTAATCGAATTGGTAGCGGATTTGGCTGCCGTCAGGCTGCCAGTGGAGGATGGTGATGCTGCCGGTGTGGGCAAACGGCGTGAAGCCGCCCGCCTCGGCCAGTGCTTGCAGCACCCGCGTTGGCCCCGCCAACGGATAACTGCCCGGGCGCACGACCGCTCCCATCACCTGGAACGCCCGGCTCACCACTTTGGTCACCATGACCGTCACCACCGGGTGGGAGATGAAAGGAGCGAGCTTGGTCTCGATTTGCCGTGCGAGGATCTCGGGCGTCGAACCGCTGGCTTTCAGCGTGCCCGTCAAGGGCAGCGCAATGTCGCCGTCGGGGCGTACCGGGAGCGTTTGGGAAATCTCCGTCTCCTTCCACACGTCAATCGCCAGCACATCGCCGGGGCCGATGATGTAGGCGTCGTCGCCCGCATCTGGCCGCGCGGCTGCGGGGCTCGCTCCATGCTCCGCGGACGCCGACTTGCTCGAGAAAAATGGAAGCAGATGCAGCGGATTTCCCGTTTGGCCGACGGCGGCGGCGGAGAGCGCCAAAGCGGCGGCAAGGCACCGGGCTTCGGTCGGCAATCCGAATGCAAATCGAGAGCAGGCCTTCATAATTCCTCCTCGGGCGTGGTGCGTGCGGCCGTTTGCAGGCCCGCCTCCTTCAGCTTGTAGAGCAGGCCGCGATAGCTGATGCAGAGCGCCTTCGCGGTACGCTTTCGATTCCATCGGTGCGCTGCCAGTGCCTTCAAGATGATGTCGCGCTCGACTTGATGCACGGCTTCGCGCGTGGCCGCCTTCAGCGACCAGTTCTCTTCCGCTTTCGTTTCCTCGGAGGCCGGCGCGGCTGCAGCCGGCTTCGGCGCGGCGACCAAGGCCGGCCGCGCCAGCTGCTGGAGCAGCTCGTGAATGTTACCCAGCACCACGTAACGCTTCATCATGTTCTCCAGCTCGCGCACATTGCCGGGCCAGGTGTGCTGCTGCATGGCGGTGAGCAGCTCGGGTGTGATGGGAACGGGATGGCGCCGAAAGCGGCGGCTGAACTCCAAGATGAAATAGCGGGCCAGCGCCGCCAGGTCCTCGCGGCGCTCGCGCAGCGGCGGGAGTTCGATGCCGACGACGTTGATCCGGTAGTACAGATCGCGGCGAAAGCGCCCCGCGGCAACTTCCTCATCGAGCTGCCGGTTGGTGGCGAACAGCATGCGTGCGCGGGCGTGGATTTCCTTGCGTCCGCCCAGGCGCATGAAGCGGCCGTCTTGCAAGAGCTGCAGGAGCTTGCCTTGCAGGCCCAGCTCGAGCTCGCCGATCTCGTCCAGGAATAGCGTGCCGCCCTCAGCCTGTTCAATGCGGCCGGGCTTGCTCGCGTGCGCGCCGGTGAAGGCGCCTTTGTCGTAGCCAAACAACTCGCTTTCCAGCAGCGTTCCAGGAATCGCCGGACAGGTGACCTTCACCAGCGCGTTGTGCGCGCACGCCGATTGCAGATGCAGCAGCCGCGCGACGACTTCTTTGCCCGTGCCGCTCTCGCCGGTGATCAGCACCGCCACCTGGGTCGCGCCGATATGCTCGAGCATCTGCCGCACCTGGTTCATGGCGGGCGAAGCGCCGAAGATCAGCTCGCGCGGAGGCAGCGGGCCGAGGCCGGAAGCGAAATCTGCGTCCGAAGCATCCGGAATGGTTCCAAGATCGAGACCGCTGGGAAGCGCCATAAGCCGTTCAAGCTCGGAGCGTGCAACTCGGCTGCCAAATTCGCACGGCCGTGGTTTTGCTGGGCGCCGAGCGGTTGCCGCTTCCCGGCGGCCCTGCGCATGGCCCTCCGAATTGCATCCCGGTGCAACATTGTGCCGGGCACCGTCCGCAACTCGCCGGTTCAGGGAATTGACCGCGCAAAATCAGGGAAATCCCCTAACGCCAGCGGTTGACTTTTGCGGCGGTAGGTGCAATATCTGAGTACCCGCTTTCGGCCTCCACCCGGAGGCATCAGGAGCCCGCTAGAAGCAAGGAGCCGCTATGCCCACTCGAGGAACCCCACACGCCGCCAACGTCGGCGTCGCCAGCCCGGAATCCACCATGACGCTGCTGCGCGAGCTGGTCGCGCACTTGCGCCAGAATCGCACCCAACTTCGCGAAGAGTGGGCGCGCCGCATCACGGAAGCCGAACTGCTCACTGCGATGACGAAGGAAGAGATCTTCGCCGAGGCGACGTCGGTGTACGACAACTACGTCGAGGCGCTCGAGACCGGCACCTTCGAGGCGCTGCAAGCCTACGCCCGCAACCTTTCCGAGCGCATTATTCCCCGCGGCGTCGAGACCCACGAAGTCGTCGGCATCGTGCTGCTGCTGCGCGACGTGCTCGCGCGCTCCCTGTTTGCAAAGTACCAGGCTGATTTCACCAAGCTGAACCGCATTCTCGATGCCTACGAGCCCGCCGCCAACCGCATCGCGAACACCGTGGCGGTGGGCTTCGTGCAGGAACGCGAGCGCATCATCCGCGAGCAGCAGGAAGCGATTCGCGAACTCTCCACCCCCGTCCTGCAGGTGCGCGAGCGCCTGCTCATTCTGCCCATCATCGGCGTGATCGACCCGCAGCGGGCGCGCCAGCTCACCGAGCAATTGCTGCGCGGCATCCGCACCAACCGCGCCAAAGTCGTGGTGATTGACATCACCGGCGTCGCCGCCATGGACGCAACCGTCGCCAACCACTTGGTGCAGACGGTCGAGGCGTCGCGCTTGCTGGGCGCGACCGTCATCGTGACCGGCCTGTCGCCGGAAATCGCCCAAACCCTGGTGACCATCGGCGTGGACTTGGGCAAGATGACCACCGTCGGCGACTTGCAGGGCGGTATCGAAGAGGCCGAGCGCCTGCTGGGCTACAAGGTGGTCCCCTTCGCGGAGACGCCGGTGGAGAACTGACGCGCCGGCTCGGGAGGCGACCTCGTGGATGTACCGGTACTCAAACAGGGCCATTACCTGATCGCCACCGTGCAGTCGGCGCTCACCGACGCCGATTTGGCCCAGATGCGCCGCTCGCTCGTCGAGCAGGTCGGCAAGTTCCGCTCGCGCGGCGTCATTGTGGACGTCACCGCGGTGGACGTGCTCGATTCCTTCGCCTGCCGCACCTTGCGGGACATCGCCCACATGGCCGGCTTCCGCGGCGCCGAAACCGTGATCGTGGGCATCCATCCTGACCTCGCGTTCACCATGGTCCAGTTGGGGCTCTCTCTCGAAGGAGTCTCCACGGCGCTGGATTTGGAGGAGGGATTGGCATTCCTGGACCAGCAAACCCGGCGCGCCGGGCGCACGACGCTGCATTCCGGTTCCGCCATCGCAACCCTCCCGCCTCCGCCCCGTGCCAAACGTTGAACACATCCCCATTCGCTCCGATCGCGACGTGCTGCTGGCACGCCAGCGCGGGCGCGCGCTGGGCGAGCTGGCCGGTTTCGTCGCCACCGATCTCACGCTGATCGCCACCGCGATCTCCGAACTGGCGCGCAACATCGTCCTCTACGCGCGCGAGGGCGAAATGGAGCTGCAGCTCGTGTCCGAGGAACATCGCCGCGGCTTGCTCATTGTTGCGCGCGACCGGGGGCCTGGAATTTCAGATCTGGGGCAAGCCATGCTCGACGGCTTTTCCACCTCGGGCGGCCTCGGCTTGGGGTTGCCTGGAGTCAAACGCTTGATGGACAGCTTCGAAATCAACAGCCGGCCGGGCAACGGCACGGTGGTGCAGATCGGCAAATGGATCCGCTTCTAAATCTTCGATCGGTCCCAGGCTCGTCCTGCCTCCTCCCGGGCGTCGCCCAGGCCACCATGCAGGGCGAAGCGCATTCGGGCGATCAGTGCATCGTTCTGGATCTGCCCGGGGGTTGCCTCGTGGCCGTGGCCGACGGGCTGGGGCATGGCCCCGAAGCGGCGCGCGCGGCGCTCTTGGCCATGACGGTGCTGCGCGAGGGGCCACATACCTCGGTGATCCAGCAAATCCGCAAATGCCATGAGGCTCTGCGGACCACGCGCGGGGTGGTGCTGAGCTTGGCGTTGTTCAACTTTGCCGAGGAAACCGTCGCCTGGCTGGGCGTCGGCAACGTGGGCGGCGTGCTGGTGCGCGCCAGCGCCGCGCCCGGAGAGCCCGGCAGGGAGTACTTGCTTTGCCGCGGCGGCGTGGTGGGCGCGCAATTGCCGGCCCTGCATGCCGGGGTGATGCCCATGGCCCCCGGCGACACGCTCATGTTCCACACCGATGGCGTCGAGGCGCGCTGCGCCGCGGAGTTCAACGATGTCCTTTCCCATCCGCAGGCAGCCGCAGATGAGCTGCTTCGGAACTGGTCCAAGGGCAATGACGACGCCCTGGTTCTGGTCGCGCGATACTTGGGGGGAAGCCGGGCGTGAAACAGGGAGCCGCAGCGCGCGCGCGCAGTTTGGAGATCGCCATGGGCGCCTACCGCCACTTGCTCGAACAGCAATGGAGCGCGCCCGGCGAAGGGGTGCTGTCGGAGGCGTACAGCTTGGGCCGCGAGCTGCTCGCTGCAGAAGTCAATTTGCTGGAGGCGGTGGATTTGCATCATCGCGTGCTTGCGGAAATGCTGGCCAGCGCAGGCGCCGTCCCGTCTCCGATCAGCCACCATGTCCAGGCGGCCGGCAAGTTGTTCACCGAGGCGTTGGCCGGCTACGAGATGCTTCTGCGCGGCTATGGAGAAGCCAATGCCGCGTTGCGCGGGTTGAATGAGCGACTGGAATCGCAAATCGAGCAGATCGCCGGCGCCTTGCACGACGAATCGGGACAGTTGCTTGCCGCAGTGATGATCCGCCTGGATCAGGCGGTGGCCGGCCTGCCCGAGCCGCATCGGCGCGAGCTGGCGGGGGTCCGCCAATTGCTCGATCAAGTCGAGGTCCAGTTGCGGCGGTTGGCGCATGAGCTGCATCCCGCCTTGCTGACCGACCTGGGCCTGCGCCCTGCCCTGGAATTCTTGGCCGACGGGGTGTCGGCGCGCTCGGGCATCACCATCTGCTTCGAGGGGGCATTGCCGCAGCGCTTGCCCGCGCCCGTCGAGCTGTGCTTCTATCGCTGCGTGCAGGAGTGCCTCAATAATGCCGCTCGCCACGCACAGGCGCGCATCGTGCGCATCCAAATGCGCTGCTCCGCCGACGACTGCGTGATCTGCGTCGGCGATGACGGGCGCGGATTCGACTTGCAAGCCGCGAGCGCGCCGACCGAGCGCCGCGGCATGGGCCTGGCGGGAATGCGGGAGAGGTTGCGGGGCGTGGGGGGCGAGATCGAGGTGCAATCGCGCCCCGGTGCCGGAACGCTGGTTTGCCTGCGTATTCCGGGAACCCCGAAAGGAGATGGCCATGTCCGTTCGGCTTCTGCTGGCTGATGATCACGAAATTGTGCGCCAGAGCCTGCGCGCGTTGCTCGAGCGCGAGGGCTTCCAGGTGCTGGCCGAGGCCGGCAACGGACATGATGCCGTTCGCCTTGCCGCCGCTTGCCGCCCCCAGGTGGCGGTGCTCGATCTCAACATGCCTCTGCTCAACGGGCTTGATGCCGCCCGCCAAATTCTCAACGACTGTCCGCAGACGCGCTGCGTATTGCTGACCATGCACACCGAAGAGCATTATGTGCTCGAAGCCCTGCGCGTCGGAATCAGCGGTTATGTGCTCAAGAGCAAGAGTAGCGGCGAGCTGGTGCAGGCCATTCGCGAGGCCATGGTGGGCGCCATGTATTTGAGCTCCGACATCTCGGCCACGGTTGTGCGCGCCTACCTCACCAAGGCGGAACCTGCCCCGGAGGTGTTGGGCAGCCGCGAGCGCCAGGTGCTGCAATTGGTGGCCGAAGGCAAGACCACGAAAGAGATCGCCGGCCTGCTCGGCATCAGCCCGAAGACGGCGGAATCGCACCGTGGACACATTATGGAAAAGCTGGCGGTGCACAACACCGCCGGCCTGGTGCGCTACGCCATCCGCCGCGGCATGATCCAGCCCTAGCGAGGTCCTGCTCCCAAGGCCCCGCATCCTACCCGTACCTGTCCTGAGGACAGCGCAATTTCGTTGCAGGATTCCTGCATTTTTCTGCAACGAATGGGGATTTACCACGATTGTCCTGAACGGTAGGCCTTTGGCAAGCTGACTCAGGTTGATGCTTTCGCCGTCCGTCGTTGGAAGGAGCGACCCTATGACCCGTACCCTGCCCGCGCCTACAGGAATGCGACCGCTGACTGCTCCGCCGAGCGCCGATTGCGCCGAGCCCTTGGTGCCGTTCCCGCTGCCGCCTGTCGTCGAGGCTGCCGAGGGATGTGAGGTCTTGCAGCGGCGCTTGGGCATGGACCGCTGGATGGTGGCACGCAGCCCCGCCATGCTCGCCATCGGCGCGCGCGCGCAGCAGTTGGCCGACTTTGAAGTTGCGGTTCTGCTGCTCGGCGAGAGCGGCAGCGGCAAGGAGGTGCTGGCCCGCTTCATCCACGAATGCTCGCCCCGCAAGCACCACCGCTTTCTGAAACTCAACTGCGCCGCGCTGCCCGATGAGTTGCTTGAGAGCGAACTGTTCGGCTATGAGCCCGGCGCATTCACGGGAGCGACCCGGAGCAAACCGGGACTGTTCGAAATGGCGCACAAAGGCACCCTGTTCCTCGATGAAATCGGGGAGATGCCGATGTCGCTCCAGGCCAAGCTGCTGCACGTGCTGCAGGACCACCGCTTCACGCGCTTGGGCGGGCGCGAGGAGATCTTTGCCGATGTCCGCGTTCTCGCCGCTACCAATGTGGACCTTCCTCAAGCCATGGCCGAGCGCCGCTTCCGCGAAGATCTTTTTTTCCGGCTCAACGTGTTCTCGCTGCATCTGCCCCCGCTGCGCGAGCGACTCGAGGATATCCCCGCGCTGCTCGATCATTGTGTTCAGCGCTTGTCGCGCGAATTGAATTGCGCGCCACGGCCGCTTACGCCGGAGATCATCGCGCGTTGCCTGCGCCATCCTTGGCCGGGAAACGTGCGCGAGCTGGAGAATTTCGTGCAGCGCCACCTGATTTTCGGCGATAAAGCCTGGCTGGATGTTCGGCCTGCGCTCCCCGCCGAGGCATCGGCGCCGGTGCCTGTCGCTTCCGCAGCGTTGGCGCCCGGCAATGCCGAGGGCTTGCGGGATTTGGTGCACCGCGTCTCGGGCGAAATCGAACGGCAGGCGATCGCTCGCGCGCTCGAGGAAAATCGTTGGAACCGCACCGTCGCCGCGCGCGTGCTCAATATCAGCTATCGCGCGCTGCTGAACAAGGTCCGCCTGTACAACCTCTATCCGTCGCTGCCGGCAAAGAACGGATCCCGGGCGAATTGACGCAAGACGCTGCGCTGAAACTGCAAACGCGGCGCGAGGGCCGAAGACATTGCGCGCAGATGCGGCCCCTGCGCGCAATGGAACGCGGATTGCAGGTAGGGGTGGCGAAAGGAGCGCCACTCCATGATGCTTCGCATCGTGTTCCCGCGCGCAGCAGCCGGGCTGGCCTTGGCTTGTGCCTTGGTTACTCCACGCCTGTTTGCGCAAAACCAAATCGTACTGGGAGATTCCTCCCAGGAGTTTCAGTTGAAGGCGGTCAGCAGCACCCAGCTCCAACTCGTGCTCGGCGCCTGCTCCCCCAATTGCGTGGTTTCGGGCAGCGCTTACGGCGAGGGCGTCTTTGCCTCCAGCGATGGCAGCTACGCCTTGGCCACTTCTTCGTCCAACACCATTCTCTTCACCGCAACCAGCGACGACGGCGGGAGCAGCTTCTCTGCAACCCAAAATCAGCCGATTGCCTTCCAATACACCTCGCCGCAAGGCAATCTTACGGGCACCCTGACCCTGACCAGCCTGGAGCAGGGAAACGGCTCCTCGACGGCGACCTTGAGCGGCGAGCTCGAAATCTCAGGCGGGAGCATGGCCGCCGCCCTCAGCTCGACCCAGGGCGAGGCCAGCTTTCTGCTGCCCGTGGATTCGCTCTCGGCGGCTCTTGCATCCGGGGCATCCCTGACCGCGGAGGTTGGCTATCCTTCGACTCTCTCACTGGCGCCCGCAGCCAACGAAAGCTGCGCGGCTTGCGAGGATTTCGTGACCGGCGGCGGCTGGATCATGGCGGCAGATGGCGCCAAGGCCAACTTCGGCGTGCACGGCGGCCTGCGCGATGGCAAGTTCTGGGGCCACCTGGAGTACAACGACCACGGCTCCGCACCGCCGATGACCGTGAAATCCACCTCCATCACGAACTATCAGGCCTTGTCGGCAAGGACGCGGGAAATTGATGGCACTGCCGAGGTGAATGGCGAGGGCGGATTCAGCTTCCAGGTGATCGTGAGCGACAACGACAGCGGGGGCGAGGGGCCCGGGCCCAACCACGCCGATCAATTTTCCATCACGGTCTCCAACGGCTATGCTGCCTCCGGCAATCTTGGCGGTGGCGACGTGGAGATTCACAAGGGTCAATGCGCGAACGCGTGGCACGGCGACAAAGACAAGAACCATTCCCATTAACACTGCATGCAGTCGGGCAGAAGCGGGCGCCGCGGGAAACTTCCCGCGGCGCTCGCGCTTTCGGGCAGAACGCCGCACGGAGTACGACACACAGCCGCAAACAATTGCGGCACTCTGCGCGGTGCGTGCTTCCGAAGTTCCGCCGGCGAATTGGAAACGCATGTAGATGCTGCTGTTGCGCTGGACCGGCGCTTTGGCGGACCAGTTGCTTGGATAAAGAGCAAGGAGCCATGCCCCGAGGCTGGTGCCTTGACTGAAATGCTTGAACAAGAAAAGGAGCGAGGGAAATTTATGAAACCATGCATTACGCGCATCATGACGGTCGCGCTGCCGCTGCTGCTGGGGCTGGGTGTGGCCGCGTCCGCGCAGAGCTCGATCGTGCTGCAGGGCGGTGCCGGCCAGTCGGTGGTCTTCACCGGCCAAGGCTCCGGCACCAGCGATATTGGGGTGAACCTCGGCAGCTGCAGCATGTCGGGAACCTGCACCTTGAGCGGCAGCGGCAGCGGAAGCGGCGCGTTGGCGTCGTCCGGCAGCTTCACGCTCACCTCCAAATCCAATTCGATTCTTTTGACCTCCAACGGGGCTGGCGGGTATTCGGCGAGCGCCTCGGCGCCGATTGATTTTTCCTTGTCGGGATCGGCCAATGGTCAAACCGGCACTCTGCTGAGCGGTGCGCTGAATTTGTTGAACTTCACCCAGGCCAATGGCTCCAACAAGGGTGAATTCAACACCAATCTCGCAGCCAACCTGAGTCTGACCGGCGGGTTGCTGGCCAATGTCTTCACCACCAGCGGGGGCGTATTGAGCCTCGATGTGCAGTTCCCAACCAAGGTCAATGTCTCGACCCTGGTGGGCACCAACCTTTCCCTCGCCTCGACGCTATCCGCCTCCGGGGCCGGCTCCATTTCGCCCACCCCCGAGCCCAGCTCCCTGGCTCTGATGGGCGCCGGACTGCTGGTGCTCGGCGCTTGCCTCCGCCTTCGCCGCCGCAGCGCAACGGAGATCGCCTGAGCCGCATTCGTTCCGCGTGGGGGAGCCGCAGCTGGACCGCGGCTCCCCATGCTCTGCGTACGCGATTGACTCCAAGGAGAAACGTCCATGCAATTTCGAATCCCTGCACGGGGTCCCACCTCAGTAATCGTTGCGGCGTTCACGTTGGCGATTGTGGCCGCGCTCTGTCCGGCGCAAGACAACATCATCTTGCAGGGCGGCGCTGGTGAGACGGTCACTTTCAGCGGCCAAGGCGCCGGCAGGACCGGCCTCACGGTCCAACTCGGTGGCTGCAGTCTTGCCAATTCTTGCGTCCTGTACGGCACCGGCGCCGGCTCAGGCGCTCTCGGCTCGATGGGGCTGTTCCTGCTCGATTCCGGCAGCGGAACCGTCCAACTGAACGCCAACGGCAACGGAGGGTTCGCCGCTCAAACTTCCATTCCGATTTTGTTTCCCTACTTCGGCGTTGACGCCAAGAGCGGAGAAATGGGATTGCTGCTCAACGGCAACCTCGATTTGACCGGGTTCAGCCCGACCTCGGGATCGGCCAAGGGGACTTTGGAGGGAACGTTGAACCTTACCGGCGGCGTCCTGGCCGGCTCGCTTCCAACTTCAGCGCTGTCGGTCGAACTCAATCTTCAATTCCAGGGCGCAGCCGACCTCGGCGCGCTATCAGGCACGGGCAATTCCCTCGGTGCGACCTTCAGCGGGGGTTCGGTGACGGATTTGACCGCCACTCCGGAGCCCTCCACCTGGAGCATGCTCCTGCTGGGCGGGCTGATGCTGCTGGGGTGCGGATGGCGTCAACATCGCGCCGTGCGCGAGCCGAGCCGGTGAATGCTGATCGCGATCGTGGCAGCGCATCCGCTGATGCTGGAGCGGATGCGCTTGCTTTTGCGCAGTGAACATGAGGTTCACGCATTCTTGCTGCCAGAGCCGGAGCGGATGCGCGGCTGGGAACTTCCAGCCGCGCAGTCCTTTGTCATCGATGCGCATGATTCCAGCTTGCTGCAGGAGGTGTTGCTGCGCATGCCACAGCCCGGAGGCCGCGTGCTGGCCGTGGGCGAAGGCTTCGAGCGCGCACTGGCATTCTCGCTGATGTTTCTCGGCGTGCGCGGCATGGTTCGATATGACCGCATGGACGTCGAGCTGCCTCGCGCCGTGCGGGCGGTGGAGGCGGGTGCGTATTGGGTGCCGCGTCTGGTCATGGCCGGCTTTGTGGACCACCTGCTCGAGCGCTTTCCGCACCCGGAAGCCATTGCGCCGCTCGTGCGGTTGAGCAGTCGCGAGCGGCAGGTGCTCGACGGCGTGCTGTCGCGCGCAACCAACAAAGAGATTGCCGCGCAGTTGAACCTGTCCGAGCGCACGGTGAAATTCCACGTTTCCAACTTGCTGCGCAAATTCCGCGTCACCGATCGGCACGACCTCACCTTGTGCTTGATGCAGCAGGGCAGCGCGTCACTGCCCCAGCGCGGCCGCCAGAGCTCGGAGCACGCTTGAGTTGGCTTGCGTCGCCGGGCCGAGGAAATTTCCCCAAGAGGCAGCCTCCCCGCCAGTGCTGAATCCCCATGCATCCACGCCGGAGGCAGACGCATCGGCGACGCCGTCATAGGGGTTGTCCATAAACGTCACCAGGCCCCAGTTGGTCTCCTCGCCGGCGGAATCCATCCAGGCCCAGAACTTGCTGCCGACCATGTTTTGGCTTCCCGCTCCGCTCCCTGCGGCTGCGGATCCCGTCCATGCGAAATCGCTCTGAATGGAGGCGGCGTACGCAGTTCCGCGCTGGGCTTGCGTGGCGTATACGCCGGGCGAGTTCGGGTTGGGAGACGCGGACAGATCGGAGTCCGGATTGGCCGGCATTCCGGTCCAGGCAACAAACGGATGATCACCCGCCTCGGTCAGGCTGAGGTCGTAGACCTGTTGGTTCGACACGCTGGCTTGGATCACATCGGTGTACTGGCCCGCCGCTGCGAGTATGCCTGCGCGGCTGATGCCGTTCCAACCATTGAGCGTGCACGGGCCGAAGACCAGTTGGTTCGGCCGCGCTTGTCGCAGCGCTGCGCTGACCACTGAGAAATATTTCTGCGCGTAGACCGCGAGGAAGCCATCCAAATCGGTTCGCACTTGCGCCTGAGCCGTCGTCAAGCCGGCGTCATCGGCTCCCACCCAGGGATTCCGGCCGTCCTCATCGAGCAGGCCGGTGCCGGAGCCGTATCCGCCATCGTCGCCGAAGCTCGTGTAGTTTGCGCCCCAAGCTTGATTCAACGCCGCGATCGCGGTGTATTTTGCCTGCAGCCAGGACGCCAGCGCGTACTTGGTGTAGACCTTCGCATCCGCATAGCTTTGGCCGAGGCTCAGGTTCGAAGATTGGGCGAAATTCGTGCAGAGCGCCAGCCATCCGATGTTGGAGGAA
>DATNED010000214.1:0-3649 GCA_035553115.1 Terriglobales bacterium
GCGTGCGCCCTCCGCAATTGCTGTTGCGACTGCGCCAATTCGAGGAAAAAGCGCACCTTGGCCCGGAGCACCTGGGGCACGATCGGCTTGAAGAGGTAATCCACGGCACCGAGATCGTAGGCCTTGAACATGTCGTCCTCGACCCGCAGAGCGGTCAAGAAAATGATCGGCGTCACCCGTGACCGCGGCCGCTCGCGAATGAGCGCGGCGGTGGCGAACCCGTCCAGCTCCGGCATCTTGGCGTCCATCAGAATCACCGCGAAGTCCCGGTCCAGGAGCAAGCGCAGCGCCTCTCTCCCGCTGGCCGCCACCACCACCTCTTCTCCCAGCTCGTTCAGCACCGCCTCCACCGCCAACAGGTTCGCCGGTTCATCATCCACCGCCAGAATCGGCAGCGAGCGCGGTATTCCTTTCATGCCTGAGCGGCCTCGCTGTTCCCGCTCCGCGCCGGCAGCCAGATTGGAGCGGGGCGGGGCGATACGGGGCGTCTGGAAGTGGTCTCAAAAAGGCGCAGGCAGGCACTCCGGTCCTGCGCGGTGGGGCTTTTCCTGGTGTCCAAGCCCCATGCGAGACGGTCGGGAAAGGCCGGTACCCCATTTTTGAAACCACTTCTGGCGTTGTCTTCGGTCGGGTGCGAATCCTCATCCGTGCTGCGCACAGGCATCGAGCCACGCTGCGGTTCGCGCCCTCCCTGCGTCCTAGCCAACCACCCCGTCTCGCCTCTTCCCGAGAGTCGCTCGTGTCCACAATCTCCTGCCAGCCGCCGTCGGTGGTCGCGATCTCGATGCGGGTGACCGGGTGGATTTCCCAAAGCGTGCGGCGGCCGCGGGTCAGATCCACCGCGTCGTCATTGGCGTAGAGCATCCAGCCGGTGATCCTGATCTTGGAACGCGCTGCCGCGAGCTTGCGCAGCGTGGGCTGGTCCCAAGCCGCGTTGGCATCCTGCCAGGCCGGCGTGACCACCGCGAAGAGCGTGTCGGTTGACGCAGGCTGGGGAGAGTCGGCAAGGATCAGGCGGATATCGCGCCAGCGCGCGTTGCGGCAATTCCAGGTCTCGTTTGGGCGAAACGTTGCCGCGACGAGATAGCCGGTGACGACCACGCCCGATTGATCGTGCGCGGCCGCAAGGCCGCGATCGGGTTCGGGCCACTTCGCCCGTGGCAGATCGGTGAGGATGGAAGGCGCGGAGAAATCGAAAACTTGTTGAATTGAAGCCGAGGCGGGGTCCCGGACCTGCGTGATGCGATCTTTCAGCGCGTTGAGCGCTAGATCCCCGCCCGCCGCCTCCGGCGTGCAGCCGTGCAGCTCGGCCGGGGTGGGCGTGTTCGAGGGCAGCGCTGAAGCAGCTGCGAGGGTGAGAGCGCCGGCAATCATCCAAGCGCGCATGCGGGTTTCACCTCAGGGCTGCGGGTGCTGCGCCAGCCATTGCCTCCAATAGGCAATGTAGGTGGCTTCGTGTTGCACGAAGGGATCCGGGCCGCGCCGCCCCGGCGCGTAAGGCGGGCCGCTCCAGGCGGGCTGATGGGTCACCCGCCCGAGCGCGAAAACGGCGAGATGGCGCACGCCTAGGTCGGGGTCGTCCAGCGCCTTGGCCAGCAGCGACAACGCCCAGGCGCCGCCCTGGATGAGTCCGGAAATCGCAGCCCGGCGGTCGCTGGCTTCGCCGGAGGAGTAGAGCTGGGTCAGGAACGGCAGGAAATCAGGGCCCAGCGGCGCGTGCGCGATCGAGGGGAGTAGCGCCAGGCGCGCCGCAGCCCAGGCGGAGCGATCGCCAAGGATGGCCAGCGACGGAGCAAGCGCCGCGGGGTCGCCCTGGGAGAGCAGGGCGGCGAGCGCGTCGGTGCGGGCGCTACCAGCCAGTTCCAGCATTGCGCGCCGCAATGCCTGCGATGCCGCGGGGCTTTTATCAGCCCGCAATAATTGCAGCGCGGTTGCTACTGCACCTTGCTCCGAGGCGCGAGAGCCCGCGACCGCGGCGCATTCCGCGACCACTGCGTCATGTGGCGAGAGGCCGTCGGTGCGTGCTTCAGGGGCGCCCGGGAGAAAGAACGCCGATTTCGATGGTGCGAATGTGCCACCGGTGTCGCTCAGGAAAGCAAGCAAGTATTCCCCAACTAGCGATGCGGACACACACGGCATCCGTATCGAAATTATCGGTGAGGCGTCCGCACCTTTTAGAATCCTGTCGACAGCAAAGACTCCGACGCCGGTCTGCCCGCCAGATACGCAGGCGACGGGAAATCCGGCACCCCCGGGCACCTTCTCAGACGCAAGCGGAACAGACTGAAAGCGACCGGCCACAATCAGGTCGGCACCCGCCACGGCCGGCCCGATCTCGAGCGCCGGTATTGGCCATGCGGCGCTGAGCTGAGCTGCGGCCGTGGTGGCTGCGAAAATCCATGCTGCGACCACTGCCCGGCTCGCCGAGTGCGACTTTGGATTGCGCATATTCCCCCTTAATAGATTGGAAACCCACAACCCTGGTAGAACTGCAAGGAGTCGGTCATGACCAACACGCCTCCGGACACAATTGCTGTGGTGCCCACCCACCACTCCTGTTCCCAATGAAGCATCGCAGGCCCCGAAGGGCAGGTGTTTCCAGTTGTGGGTACCGGATTCCACACGTTGCTCCAACGCGCAAGCACGTCAACGAACGAACTGGTCTGAAGCGAGATTCCGCCCTGAGCGGCCGGTGCCCAATTGAATGGCGAGCCGGTATAGTCTGTAACCGCGCTGCCCGGGAACACCTCGTGGAGGTCCACCCCGAATGGCAGGGCATTGCCTGTGTTGTCGATAATCTGCCACGGCCACCAATCGCAGAAACCAGGCAGAGCGAACGTCGGATAGCAGGATTTGTCGTTCTTGAAGAGCTCCAGGCCGTTGCTCTGAAGGAAACGCGGCTCGAGCACGTTGAAGCAGGCGTCCACTTGTGAATTGACCCCGTTCACCGTGGCAGTGGCGCAGGTCACGGCGCCGCTGAAACCGCCGCCGGCGTCGGCGTCCTCGCCGTTGGGGACGATATCGAAATCGCTTGCGGAGTCGTTCCCCTCTGAGATCGCAGCTGGGTTCACGTCGATTTGCCAGTAGAAATTGTCGCCGTAGGAATCGGTGTAGAGGTCGTCCTCCATGTTGTAGCCGTAGCCGCTCTGGTCGTAGCCGCCGAACCACCAGATGTCGTCGTTCCCGCTGATGGTCGGGTACACGTAGATGGTCCGGCTGGAGAAACCGTCGCAATAGAACTCGAGGTCGCCGAAAGGGGGATCGTCCGGATCTTCATCCACTTGCCACCACTCGCAGACGTCGTTTGCGTCCAGGGTGCCCGTTCCGGCGTTCGCAGCGTAATAACTGCCGGATCCGTTCGTGTTGATCGAACCGTAGGTGCTGTCGCCCTGCCAGGTCGCGTCGGGCGATATGTTCGAATTGACGTAGTCGCAGTCTTGGGCGAAAAGGGTGTAGCTCAGTGCGTTTCCGACCGCAAGCGGGCCGGTGTCGGAGTCCACCCAGGCGTCAACATAGCCGCATCCGTAGTCTTCGTAGTCGGGGTGGAGGCGAAGGCCGGCGCGGCCTGCCGGCCCGACTGGAGCCAAATCGACACCGGGGTTGGCGGCGCCGGGCGCGGCGATGAAGTCGTCGTTTATCACCAGGCTGA
>DATNED010000215.1:0-6741 GCA_035553115.1 Terriglobales bacterium
CCAGCTCACCCGCACCACCATCGAATCGTCGTTGCTGGCCAGCTCGCCACCCTGGTATAGCGGCGGCGGCAACAGCACTTGGACGCGGCTCGCACCCGCCAGGAAGCCATCGCCGCTGCTCAGCCTTCGCACCTGAGCGCCGATCGCAGCGGCGCTGCGCAGGAGGTCGGTCAGGGCCCGCTCTTGCGGCAGCGTGCGCGTCAGCCACACCTCGCCCGGGCGGAAGGCGCGCACCACCGTGCCCAAGCCGCCGAGGTGGTCCATGTGGGCGTGGGTGAGGAGCACGGCGTCGAGGCGCTTCAGGCCGAGCGACCAGAGAAAG
Organism: Terriglobales bacterium; assembly: GCA_035553115.1. Taxonomy (GTDB): domain Bacteria; phylum Acidobacteriota; class Terriglobia; order Terriglobales; family SCQP01; genus SCQP01. The sequence goes on from DATNED010000215.1 coordinate 323, forward strand.
GGCGCGACCACCTCCTCGCCACTGTCCCAATGCGGCGAGCCGGGGCCGCCATCCACAAGGAGCGTGCGGCCGTCGGGAAACGAAACGAAGATCGAATCGCCTTGGCCGACATCAAGAATCGTCGCGCTCAGGCCGGGCGGCAGCCGCGCCGGAAACGGCGCCCAGGCCAGCACCGCGGCCAATGCCGCCACCAGGCCGGAGGCTGCGCAGGCCACGCGCCACGACCGGCGCGCCGCGCAGGCAACCAGCCAAGCGCCGCAAGCGACACCGAAAACGGCCAGCATCCATCCTGGCGGCGAGGGAACGCGGAACTGCGCCATCGGCCAGCGCGCCATCGCGCTCGCCAGGTGCAGCACCGCCCGAGCCAAGCCCACCGTCGCAGCTCGCGCGGCGAAGGCTGCGATGCTGCCCCAACCCGCTGCGGCCATGCCGATCCAGGCCAACGGAATCAGCACCGCGGCCGCGGGCACCAGCACAGCGTTCGCCGCCACGGACCAAACATTGAAGCGATGGAAATAGACGACGTTGAAAGCGGCAAAGCCGAGCTGCAGCACCAGCGAGATCAGGATGACCTCATACATGCGCAGGAGTGCGCGCCAGACCAACGGCAGGACGCGCCAGCCCAGCGGTCGCCAAATCCAGCCCAATCTTGTCGCCAAGGCGCGCAGATCCAGGCGGAACTGCGCCAGGCGCGGCTCCAGCCCGGCGTCGGCCTCCAGGTTGGCCAACTGCAAGCTGGCGCGGCGCAAAGGATGCGAGGTGCGCACCATGAGCGGCAGCGCCACGCCCGCCAGCAGCGTAGCCGCGCCCAACGACATTTGAAATCCGGCGGCGAATAGATCGAGCGGGCGCCACAGCAGCAGCGCCAGCGCGGCCGCGCCCACGGCGTTCAGCGCCTGGCGCTCGCGGAACCAGAGCCGCGCGCCGAAGTACACCGCCAGCATGAGCAGCGCGCGCTCGGTGGGCGTGCGTCCGGCGATGGTCCAGGTGTAGGCCGCAAGCGCGAGCAGCGTGAGCGCCGAGCGGGCGGCGGGACGCAGGCGCAACAAGCGAAAGACCGACCAGAGGAATGCCGCCAGCACGCCCAGGTGCAGCCCGGCGACCACCAGCAGGTGGTACACGCCGTCCACTTGGAAGTCGTCGCGCGTGGCCTCGTCCAACCGCGCGGTATCGCCGAGCAGCATGCCGCGGAGAAGGGCGTTTTCGCGCGGCGCGGCCGCTGGCGGCGCAAGGCGGTCGAGTCGGAGGCTCATCCAGTGCCAGAGGGCGGCCCGCAGCTCGTGGCCGGGCGCGGCGTTCAGCGATGGCAGCGAGCGCCAGGATGCGGCCGCCAGCGTCGCTGTCATGGCGATACCCTGCCGGCGGTCGTTGGCGGTGAAATCCGCCACGCCGGGATCGTGGTACGCGCGCAACGGGCGCAGGTGCACCGCCGCCTCCAGCCCCTCGCCGGCATGCAGCTTCAGCAGCGCCGCCGCCCAGGTTGCGTCCGCCGGCGCTTCCGCCTCGGCTTGGTTGTCGTTCTCGTCCGCCCCCGCCGGACGGGGAGGGTAGCTATACAGTCGAACGCCGCCCGTAACGCCGCGCAGGCCGCTCCCGGCCCGATCCCGCGCGGCGGTTGCGGCCTCGAGATCGAGGCGCACCGCGCTCAGCCGCCCATGGTCATAGAGCCGCTCGGGCGTGTCGCGCAGGTATCCGGTCAGCGTTACGCGGTCGCGCGGGTGCGCCTGCAGCTCCGCCGCGGCCTGCTCCAACGCCGAAGGTGCGGCCGGACGCAGCAGCGCATTTCTGGCGCGGGAGTACCCCAGGGCGACGCACAGCGCCAATCCCAACGCGGCCGCGGCTCTGCGTCTGTCCAACGCTGCCGCACCCGCCGTCCCCAGCAGCAGCGAGCCCCAAATCCAAGCCGAAGCCCCGATGGCGGCTGGCGCGCTCAAGGTGCCGGACACGCCAGCCGCCGCCGCGATTCCCGCGGCTAGCGCCAAGGCCGCGTAGAACAGTGGTTGCATGAGCTGAGGCCACTATAGGCCCCGCCCGCAGCGCTGAAAATCCCCCCGATGGGTGGGGCGGAGCGTGGCGCGGGGCGATACGGGGTGTCTGGCGTTGTCCTCGGTCGGGCGCGAAACCTCATCCGTGCTGCGCACAGGCATCGAGCCACGCTGCGGTTCGCGCCCTCCCTGCGTCCTAGCCAACCACCCCGTCTCGCCCCTTCCCGAGGGTCGCCTGCGGGGCAACTCGGGCCCTGCCGCCGTTCGGGTTACGGCGCGGCGGAGTCCGCGCGCGCGCCTTTTTCGGCCGGCTGCCGGCCCAGATAGTCCGCCACGACCCAGCATGCGCCAGCGATCGAAAGCGTCTCAGCGCTCTCGAGCCAATTGCCGAGCGCATGCGGCTGGGCAATCAAGAGCGGCACCCAAATGAGCGGAACGAACGACACCATCATTGCGGCCAGGAGCCGCGAGGCCAGCAGCGCCATGCGCCCGGAGAGCAGCGCCGCGGCGGCCAAGCCGAACGCGATGGTCGTCAGCACCGTCCAGAACCAGGGGCTGGGCGGAATCCACTTCGGCACCAACGTCATCGTGCGCGCAAAGAACGCCAACTGCTCGCCCGCGAAGCTCGCCACGCAAAGCCCGAAAATCCAATACCACACATGGGCGTGCCGGCGCCGCACCATGGCCAGGACGATGGCAGCTCCTGCGAGTCGCGACAACTCTTCCCCGGTCCCGCCCCAAGTGGCGAAGAACAGCGGGTGGCGAACAATGGCCGGCAGCGTCAACGCCGTGATCACGCCATACGTCGCGCACAGCGCGCCCGCCCCGGCCCGCACCAGGCGGTCCATGCGCCCTGGCGCCAGCAGTGCCAGGCCGCCAGCCAACTCCACCGCCGCAACCACGACGAACAACCCGAGCACGGCGCTTCCGGGCAGATAGCTGAGCGGAAACGTCTGCGGCCAGAGGCGCGGCTGATGCCAGACCAGGTTCACGCAGCCCACCCACACCGCGCCCAGCCCCAGGACCCGCATGCCCCAGCCCATGCCAGCGTTCTTCATACCGGGACTCTACTTCTACTCCGAGCCGACCGCAAGCGGAGCGGGGCGGGGCGATACGGGGCGTCTGGCGTTGTCCTCGGTCGGGCTCGGGCCCTGCCGCCGATCGTTTGCCAAGCCTGAGGATGGGCATGGCGCGCGGCCTCTGTCGCCATTAATGATCCTGCGACGATGCCATGTACCCGCTGCGAGCCCGGATCGCGGGCTCGATGTCCGGCGGCACCGCGTCCGATGCGAGCCCCAAGGTCAGCTGATGCAACATGCCGTCCAGGTGCGCTGGGTCGGGCCGGAACGCCATCTCGTAGGGGCGGAGAATGCCATCGAGCAGCATTTCGATGCCCGCGCCCGCGCCGGCATCGTTGCCGCGCTTGGGATCGAAACGTCCGGAATAGACAACGTTGACGTCAAGGCCGCCAAACCGGCTGAATTGCTTCCGCACTTCGGTGAATGCCCGCTTGGCGTCGCTGCCATAGCTGCTGTTGAGCACGACCAGCGCCAGTCGCGACTTTGTATCATCGCGGGACGCAAGCTGCAGCGCCTGCGCAACTTCATTGGCGAATTCGGCGAACGCCGCGCCATGTTTTCGCGGGATTGGGAGCGCGTCTCCTCCCTTGCGAATCGCTTCAGCCACGGCCTGGGCGGCGGCGGTGAAACCCCGCAGGCAGACAAGCTGGTAGGGGGAGAAGACATAGACCGCGGCCTCATCGCCGGGACGAAGGCGCGCCAGCTGCTTCTTGACGTGCGCCTCGAAGACCGGCGCCAGCGAACGGACCGTTTCGCTGGATTCAAGCGCGAAGACCAGCCGCAGCGGCCGCGCAGCGCTACCGCCGTCGTTGAATGCCGCGATCGTTACCGGGCGCTGGTCGTCGGTGAGGATGAAATCGGAAGCTTTGAGTCCATCAATCCGCGCGCCGGTGTGCGCGTTCACCACCACCGCGTCCACCATCACCAGGCGCGACTCGGAGCGGAAGTGGAACGGCGCTTGCTGGGCGCGCAAGACCGCTGGCAGTGCCAGGAGAAGTGCCGCAACTGCCGCGAGCCGACGCACCGCTCGAATTATAGGTTCAAAAAAGTTGGCACGGGCCCCAGCGCGGCTACGCCCCTTCCCGAGGATGGAGCGGAGCGGGGCGATACGGGGCGGCTGGCGTTGTCCTCGGTCGGGCGCGAATCCTCACCCGTGCTGCGCACAGGCATCGAGCCACGCTGCGGTTCGCGCCCTCCCTGCGTCCTAGCCAACCACCCCGTCTCGCCCCTTCCTGCGATCTTGCCCCGGCCTGCGGGGCAACTCGGGCCCTGCCGCCAGTCGCCTCCGGGGCAGCTCGCGCTCCGCCGCCGTAAGAGGAGTACAATGGCGTCAATTTGCGATGAGTTCCTTCCTGCAAGACCTGCGCTATGCCGTGCGCATGCTGGCGAGGTCGCCGGGATTCACACTGGTCGCGGTGCTTTCCCTGACGCTGGGAATCGGCGTCAATGCCACCGCCTTCACGCTGGTCAACGCCGTGCTCCTGCGCACGGTTCCGGCGGCTGACCCCGGACGCGCAGTGACGGTGTACACGCTGGATCCGGCGGTCGCGGGCGATACCTATCTGCCGACGTCGTACCTCAACCTGCACGACTACCGCCAGAAGAACACGGTTTTCTCGAGCTTCTCCGAAGTGTTCTTCGCCGGCCTGACCTGGACCGAAGGCAGCCACAAGCAGGCGGTCTTCGCCGAGCTGGTCAATCCCGAGTTTTTCCCCACGTTGGGCGTGCCGATCTCGATCGGGCGCAATTTCTTGCCCGAGGAGGACGGGGCTGCCGGCGCGCATCCGGTCGCGATCCTCAGCCACGGTCTCTGGATACGGCAATTCGGCGGCAGCGCGGCGGCCATTGGCCAGACGATGACGCTCAACGGCCTTTCCTACACCGTAATCGGCGTCGCGCCGGCCAGCTTCGATGCGATGCCGATCTACAGCGCCGACCTTTGGATTCCGGTGGCGATGCACGATCAGACCCTGAGCGGGCTGGTCAAGGAATGGTTCAACGAGCGCGAGCGGCACTTCGCCTTCGGCGTGGCGCGGCTGAAGCCGGGGGTGACGCTGGCGCAGGCCGAATCGGCCATGCACGCGCTCGCCAGTTCCCTCGCCGCACAATACCCGGTGGATGACACCGGGCAGGACGCCGCGCTGGTTCCCCTCAGCCAAAGCAACATCGCCCCGAACGCCCGCCCGGCGTTCTTGCTCGCCGGAACCCTGCTGGCCGTGATCGCAGGACTCGTGCTGCTGATCGCCTGCGCCAATGTGGCCAACCTGCTGTTAGTCCGCGCCACCCGCAGGAATCGAGAAATGGCGGTGCGGCAGGCGCTGGGCGCCGGACGCGGGCGGCTGCTTCGCCAACTGCTGACCGAGAGCCTGCTGCTCGGCGCGCTTTCCGGAGTCGCCGCGCTGGGCTTTGCCTATCTTGCGCGTTCGGCGCTGTGGGCGCTGCGCCCGGCCGGATTCGGCGGCGATGTCCGCATTGCGCTCAACGGCCGCGTGCTCGGCTTCACCCTCGTGGTCGCGCTGCTCGCCACGGCGCTCTTCGGTTTGGCTCCGGCGCTGCGCGCCACCCATTTCGATGGCCTGGCGGCGCTGCGCGACCGCACCGAGCTGCCCACGGGAAGCCTGCGCTGGTACGGGTTGCGCGGGATGTTGGTGATGGTGCAGATCGCGTTCTCGCTAATCGCGCTGATCGGCGCAAGCCTGTTCCTGCACAGCCTCGACAACGTCCAGCGCGTGGACCCCGGCTTCGATGCCCAGCATTTGGCCGTGCTCGCGACCCAGCTCCAGGCCGCAGGGTACGCGCAGCCGCGGGCGCTTCAGTTCTATAAGGACGCGGTGGCGCGACTCGAGGCTCAGCCGCAAGTGGCGGCGGCAGGCGTGACCGACTCCGCGCCGCTGACCGGCGGCACGCAACTCCTGGCGTTCCCTGGCGGCGTCGACACCCACGATCCGCGCCAAGGCAAGCTCACGCCGGTGAGCGCGGTCGGCCCGGGATATTTTGCCGCCATGGGCATGCCGCTGACGCGCGGACGCGACCTCAACGAAAACGACACCGCCGCCGCGCCGATGGCGGCGGTGGTCAACGACACGGTAGCCAGCCGCCTCTGGCCCGGACAGGACCCGCTGGGCAAGCATCTGCGCTTTTTCCAGCAGAGTTGGGACGTCACCGTGGTCGGCGAAGTGCGGACGGTCAAGTACGCCACTTTGGGGGAGAAGCCCACCGGCCAAGTCTACTTTTCGCTGGCCCAGCGGTATGCGCCGGCGGTGATCCTGGTGCGCACGAAGGGCGATCCCGCCGACGCCGAGCCCAGCCTGCGCGCGCTGGTGCGGGGACTCGATCCAGCGTTGCCGCCGGTGAA
>DATNED010000216.1:0-4087 GCA_035553115.1 Terriglobales bacterium
GATCGCGCCAAGCTTGGCGCCGGCGTCCGCGCCGCGCAGATCTTTTACCTTGCCCAGCAGGCCGCGCAAAAGAGCAGCGCCAAGGCCTAGTTCCCATAGATTCCCATGAAGATCGTCGTTCCCGAGAAAATCTCCTCCCGCGGCATCGCCGAATTCGAGGCCGCCGGTTTCCAGGTTGTCCAACTCACGCCGGCATCGGTGGCCTCGGGAGAGCTTGCGCGCGAGCTCGCCGATGCGGAGGCCCTGGTGGTTCGCTCCGCGGTGAAAGTCACCCGCGAACTCATGGCCGCCGCGCCCGCGCTGCGCGTCATCGGTCGCGCCGGCGTCGGCGTGGACAACGTGGATGTCGCTGCCGCCACCGCCCGCAAGATCGTGGTCATGAACACCCCCGGCGGCAGCTCCGCCGCCGTGGCCGAGCTTGCGCTCGGCCTCATGCTCGCGCTCGCCCGCCAGATCCCCCGCGCCGACGCCACCATGCACGCCGGCCAGTGGGAAAAGAAGTCGCTCGAAGGCAGCGAGCTGATGGGCAAGACCCTGGGCTTGGTTGGCTTCGGCCGCATCGCCGTCGAGGTGGCCAAGCGCGCCGAGGCATTCGGCATGAGGGTGATCGCGTATGATCCGCTCACCCCGCTCGAGTCGGCGCGCAAGGCGGGCGTCGCGCTCATGGATCTCGATCAGGTCTTCGCCAGTGCCGACTATCTCAGCCTGCATGCCTCGCTCACGCCGCAATCGCAGAACCTGCTCAACGACGCCGCCTTCGCCAAAATGAAGAAGGGCGTGCGCATCATCAACTGCTCGCGCGGCGAAATCGTGGACGAAGCTGCGCTCGCACGCGCGCTCCAGTCCGGTCATGTTGCCGGTGCCGCGCTGGATGTATACGCCAAGGAGCCGCCGGGCGCCTCGCCGTTGCTCGCGCTGCCGAACGTCATCGCCACGCCCCACCTCGGCGCCTCGACCCAAGAAGCCCAGGAGCGTGTCGGTCACGCCATCGCCATCCAGATCCGCGACTTCCTGCTGCAGGGCACGCTGGCCAACGCGGTCAACGCCTGATCCAACCGCCCATGGTTCCCACTGATGACCCCCGGTGAAAAGCTCGGGCCGTACACCATTGTGGCGCCGCTTGGCGCCGGCGGCATGGGTCAGGTCTTCCGCGCCCGCGATGAGCGGTTAAAGCGCGAGGTGGCGATCAAGCTGCTCTCGCCCAAGCTCGCGCTCGATCCCGAGGCGCTGCGCCGCCTGGAACAGGAAGCCCGCGCCGTCGCCGCCCTCAGCCATCCCAATCTGCTCACCATCCATGACGTGGGCGCCGCGCCGGATGGCGCGCTTTTTCTGGTATGCGAGCTGCTGGAGGGCGAGACCCTGCGTGCCCGCCTTGCCGCCGGACCGCTTCCAGTGCGGGAGGCATTGGCCGGCGCTGCCCAGCTTGCCCACGGCCTCGCCGCCGCCCACGCCAAAGGCATTGTCCACCGCGACCTTAAGCCCGAGAACATCTTCTGCGCTGCCGACGGTCGCCTGAAGATTCTAGATTTCGGGCTGGCGAAATTTTCCTCGGCGGCGCTGGCGGAAGATCAAACCTTGGCTGGCGGGGTCGAGACCGGCGCCGGGGTGGTGCTGGGCACGGTGAGCTACATGTCGCCCGAGCAGGCGCGCGGACAAGCCGCCGACGCCCGCAGCGACATTTTTAGCCTCGGGGCAGTTCTTTATGAGATGCTGAGCGGCCGCCGCGCCTTCGGGCGCGACACCGCGGCCGACACCATCAGCGCCATCCTGCGCGAGGACCCGCCCGAGCTCGAGATCGCCGCCTCGGCGCTGTCCGCGCCGGTGCAGCGCATCCTGCGCCACTGCCTGGAAAAGCAGCCCGGCCGCCGCTTCCAAGCCGCCGAAGACCTCGCCTTCGCGCTCGAGGGCCTGGGCGAGGCTCATTCCACCACCTCGCTGCAGGCGGCCGCCGCCGCCGCGCCCAATCGCCGCCGCTGGCTCTTCGCCAGCGTGGGCACGCTCGGGCTGGCAGCGGTCGCGGTGGCGAGCTGGCTGCTGGCCTCCTCGCGCGCGCGGGCAGTGCCCGAGTTCCAGCGGCTTACCTACCAGCAGGCCACGCTTTCCGATGCCCGTTTTCTGCCCGATGCTCGCTCGATCCTCGCGGTTGCGGTGGACCCCAACTCGCAGGCGCGTTATGCTCCGCTCACCGCCCGCCTCGATCCTGCGGGCGCGCAGCCTTTCGCAGCGAGCTTCGATCGCCTTTGGGCGGTTGCCTCCGGAGAGGCAGCTGTGGCCCTGCACCTGCGCAACGTTCTCGCCTATGAGCAAGAAGGCACGCTGGCGCTGATGCCGCTCGACGGGGGCGCGCCGCGCCCGCTGCTCGAGCACGTCGAGTTCGCCGACTTCGCCCCGGGCGGCAACGACCCCGCCCATCTCGCCATCGCGCGCTTCCGTCCCGATACCCAGCAAGTCACGCTCGAATACCCGATCGGGCACGTGCTCTACCGCACCGGCGGATGGGTGAGCGAGCCGCGCTTTTCGCGCGACGGCAAGCTCATCGCCTTCCTCGATCATCCCATGGCCGGCGACGACAATGGCCAGGCGGCGGTGGTGGATATGGCCGGGCATGCTCGCATCCTCGGTCCCCATTGGGGTGCGGCCCAAGGTCTGGCATGGTCGCCCGATGGCCGCGAAATCTGGTACACCGCCAGCGACACGCTGCAGTCGCGCCTCTACGCCGTGAACCTCGGCGGCCGCAACCGCCTGCTGCTGGCCGCGCCCACCAGCTTGCATCTCGACGACGTGCTCGCCAACGGCGAGGTGCTGATGCGAGGCGAGGAGCGCCACGAAATCATGATGGCGGTGACCGCTGAGCACCCGCAGCCGCGCGATTTCAGCGTGCTCGATTGGCCCGACACCGCCGCGGTCTCTGCCGACGGCAAGAAAATCCTGATTGATGACGAAGACGCTGGCCCCAACTACGCCACCTTCCTGCGCGACGCCGACGGCTCAGCGCCCATCCGACTGGGCGATGGCGATCCTTGGGACCTCAGCGACGATGGACAATGGGCGCTGAGCGCACTGCCAGGTGCCGTCGTGCAGCTCGAGCTGCTCCCCACCGGCGCCGGCAGCCCCCGCCAGTTGACCCACGGGACCATCAATTGGCTGCGCGCCAATTTTGTGCCTGGAACTCATGACATCCTCGCCATCGGCAATGAGCCCGGCCACCGTCCCCGGACCTACTCGGTGGATTGGAACGGCAATTCCAAGTCGCTGACGCCGGAGGGCGTGCTGGGGCGCTTCGCCACCCCCGATGGCAAGCAATTCCTCGCGGTGAGCGACACCAGCGCCGCGCTGGTTCCATTAGCGGGCGGGGCGCCCACGCCGGTGCTGCCTGCCGCCGGCTGGGATACCCTGCGTCCGCTTGGATTCGCCGACGACCACACGCTCTACGCGCAGCAGCTCAACCCTCTCGGCGATGACCAGATCCTGAGCGTGGACCTCCGCACCGGCCAGCGCCAGCTTCGCACCACACTCTCGCTGCAAGGCAACCCCGGCACCTCCAGCGCCATGGTGTGGGGGATCTCGCGCGACGGCAAGACCTTCGCCTACCGATACGCCACCGTGCTCGACGCGCTCTACGTGGTCACCGGGCTGCGCTGAACGCTCCGGGCTAGATAGCGAGCCAACCCCGAAAGCCGCGCCCGGCATAGTACGATTCCGCCCCGTTGTGGTACACGAAAACGGTGTCATAACGGCGGTCGCCGAACAACGCCCCGCCGAGGCCGCGAATTTTGGCTGGCGTGTGCAGCCAACTCGAGGTTTTGGTGTCGAACCGGCCCAGCTTCTGCAGTGCGCGGTACTGCTGCACGGTGAGCAGCGCCACGCCCATGTTCGCCGCCGCGCCGAGGGCGCTGCCCGCCGGCTTGAAGGTCTTTCTGGATTCCAGCGATGCCGGGTCATAGCACAGGCTGCGGCGGCCGCTCGGGGTCTCTGCCGAGCAGTCGCAATAGACCAATTCCTGGGAAGGGTCGCCCAAGGCCGCGACGTCGGGCTCGCCCCCGGTCCGCTCCATTTCCGCAAGCGACCAGAGCGCGTCCGGGTTCGC
>DATNED010000217.1:0-42130 GCA_035553115.1 Terriglobales bacterium
AAGGTGAAGAAGGGGACGACGCGGCGGACGCTGGCGTTTGCGCGGCCGTATACAGGCTTGCTGAGTGTGTTCCTGGCGATCGTCGTACTCGATGCGACCGTCGGGATCATCAATCCGCTCCTCTATCGTTCAATCATCAACAACGGCATCTTGAAGGGCAACGCAGCGCTGGTGGTGAAGCTGGCACTTCTGGTGGCGGGGTTGATGGTGCTCGACGGCGCACTCGGGCTGACGCAGTCGTACCTGTCCTCGAAGATCGGGGCGCGCATCGTGCTTTCGCTGCGCACGCGGCTATTCTCCCACGTGCAGCAGATGCCGCTGGCGTTTTTCACCCGCACCCAGACCGGGGCGCTGGTCAGCCGCCTCAACAACGACGTCGGCGGCGCGCGCACCGCCTTCACCGACCTGCTTTCGAACGGGGTCGGAAACGTCATCACGGTGCTGTTGATCTTGGGAGCGATGTTCGCGCTCTCCTGGCAGATCACGGTGGCGGCGCTGGTGTTGATTCCGCTGTTCGTGCTTCCGGCGCGGCATTGGGGGCGGAAGCTGCAAGCCATCGCGCGCGAAAGCATGGACCTGCATGCCGCCATGAACAGCCTTATGGTCGAGCGCTTCGGGGTCGCCGGGGCGCAATTGGCAAAGCTGTTCGGGCGGCCGGCGGAAGAGCACCGCGGCTTCGAGGCCAAGGCGGCCCGGGTGTCGGACATCAGCGTCAAGCAGGCCGTGTACGGGCGGCTGTTCTTCACCATGATGATGCTCATCGCGGGGCTGGCTACCGCCTTTGCGTACGGCTGGGGCGGCGTGCTGGCAGTGAAACACCTGCTCGACGTGGGCACGGTGGTGGCGCTGGTGTCGTACTTGGCGCGGCTGTATGTGCCGCTGGTCGGGCTTTCCAACATTCAGGTCAGTATCATGACCGCGCTGGTTTCGTTCGAACGCGTCTTCGAGGTGCTCGATCTGCAGCCGATGATCCGCGAGCGGCCCGACGCCTCCCCGGTGCCGTCCGGTCCAGCCGAAGTCTGCTTCGACCGCGTGGGCTTCCGCTACCCCACCCCGGCCGAGGTCTCGCTGGCGTCGCTCGAGAGCGTGGCGATCAAGACAACGGCACCCGAGAAGACGGTGCTGCGCGAAGTAAGCTTCACGGCGGCGCCGGGGCAACTGGTGGCGCTGGTGGGGCCCTCGGGGGCGGGCAAGACGACCATCACCCAGCTCGTGCCGCGACTCTATGACGTGCTCTCGGGCTCGGTCTCGATCAACGGCGCCGACGTGCGCACCGTGACCCTGGAGTCGCTGCAGCGGCGGATCGGGGTCGTGACCCAGGACGCGCACCTGTTCCACGACACCATCCGCGCGAATTTGATCTATGCCCGCCCAGACGCGACGGATGCGGAAATCCACGCCGCGCTGCAGGCGGCGCAGGTTGAGACCCTGGTGCGCTCGCTGCCCGAGGGCCTCGACACGCTGGTGGGCGAGCGCGGGTACCGATTTTCCGGCGGCGAGAAGCAGCGCCTGGCGATCGCGCGGCTGCTGCTCAAGGCGCCCGATATCGTGATCCTGGACGAAGCCACGGCCCACCTGGACTCCGAATCCGAGGCGCTGGTGCAGCAGGCGCTCGAGACCGCGCTGGCGGGGCGGACCTCGATCGTGATCGCTCACCGCCTCTCGACCATCCTCAAAGCCGACCAGATTCTGGTGCTCGACCAGGGGCGAATCGTGCAGCGCGGCACGCACGCCGAGTTGGTCGAGCAGCCCGGCATTTACGCCGAATTGTTCCAGCGGCAGTTCGCCTCGGCCGAAGTTTAGGCGCGGCTACCGCAGCCGCTCCGGATGCGTCCCATATCACGCAAACACAGTTCAGGTAGAGACCCAAAGGCCGCGCCGGACGCCAAGAACACAGGCGGCGGAGGAGGATTTTTGCATGAGAGCAGCAGTCTTGATCGGATGCTTTTCGATGATGCTTGTGGCGCAGGCACCTGCGCCGAGGTTTGATGCGGCCTCGATCAAGCCGCACGCGGCGGGGGCACGGGGGTACAGCCTGCAGGTGCTCCCGGGGGGAAAGCTGCGGGCGCTGAACGTGACCCTGCGGCAGCTTCTGGCTGAGGCGTACCACTTGCATGATTTTCAGGTCGTGGGGCCTGCGGACGCGCTCACGCGCGAGCATTACGATGTATCGGCGGAATCGGGGGAGACAACTTCGAAAACAGACGTGCAGCTCCGGCTGCAGACGCTGCTGTCCGAGCGCTTCGGCGTCGTCGCGCATACCTCGCACCAGCCCGGCAATGAGTTGGTGCTTTCGGTCGACAAGGGCGGAGCAAGACTGACTCCAACCCTAAGTCCAAACTGCGTTCCGCGGAGAACGACGATTCCTTGCGGTTTCCTGGACGTGCGCAATCGAAGCGAGGTGTACGGGGACGACGTAGCCCTCAGCGATCTGCTTGATCTGCTGGCCGAGCTGGAAAATATCCAGGTCGAGGATCGGACCGGCCTGACCGGTCGTTACGACATTCACTTGAAATGGCAGCCGGAGGCGCACGGATTAACGGCGGCAGAAGGCATGAACGCACCCGCGGCCGCTGCCGCCAGCCAAAACGACGCAGGGCTGTACACGGCAATTCGGGAACAGCTTGGGCTGCGGCTCGATCGGCGCACCGGTGCGATTCCGGTCTTGATCGTGGACCGCGTCGGCGCGCTCAAGAACAATTGAATGCCCAGTCGCGAGTCCCGCGCCAACTTTTAGATAAGGCGCAGGACGCGTTCACGGTAGCGAGCGGTGACGGCTGCCCAGCCGAGGCGGTCGCGACCGGCGACCGCGGCCTGCGCCTTCGGTGCGCGCTGCGCCGGATCCGCGGCGGCGCGCAGCGCCGCAGCAAGATCGGCAACCGAGGGCTCGAACCAGGTCATCGCGCCGGTGAGGGACATGGGCAGGCGCAGGGCTTCGGGCACTTCAACTTCTTTGGCGGAAATCATCCAACTCGCCTCGCGCGGGCAGAACTCGGGAGCGGGGCCGAGGGCGGTCGTAATCACGGGAATGCCGGAGGCGAGCGCCTCGGCCAAGGGCATGCCGAAACCTTCGCCGCGGTACGGCAGAGCCACTACGTCGGCGCCGCGATAGAGTTCGGGCATGACCGCCTCGCTGAGTTCCTCTTCAATATGAATCACGGGCGCGGCGCCGGGGTCGGCGGCGACCGTGGCGATCTCCTCGCCGAGGTGAAGATGACGGTAGAAGCTCTTGCCGCCCAGCGACTTGATGGTGAGGCTGACGTCATCGCTTGCCGAGAAGGCTGCGCGCCAGGCAGCAAGCAAGAGATCGAGGCCTTTGCGTCGCATTGCACCGCCGACGAACAGGAACGACGTCGCGCGGCTGCCCTCGGGGCGGTGGCGATCGCCGTTGGGCTGATAGAGTTCCAGGTCCACGCCATTCGGAATCACCACCACGCGTTCGGCGGCGATGCCGGCCCGCAGCAAGACCTGCCGCACAAATTCCGAAGGTACCCAGATCTCGTCCACGCGTTGCATTGCGGCGACCCAGGATTTCGGAATCGCACCGAACTCCCAAGGCAAGATGACGGCGAGGCGGCCGGCCGCGGGGGGATGGAAATTCGGCGGCCATCCGTGGCGGATCGTCAGGTCCAATCGGGACGGCAAGCGCCGCAAATTGGCGGCCCAACCTGCGGGGCGGGGGAACGCGGCCTCGGGCTGTTCTGCGGGAAGCGTGGGATCGAGCGCCACCTCCAACTGCTTTTCGGCTTGAAGGGCGGCGGCGAGTTGGCGATTGATCTGCGCCACGCTGGTGTGCATGAGCAGCGGGCCTTCGATCATGACTCCGGCGCTCATCGATGGCAACCGAAGCGTGGACTGGTACAGCGGGGCCAGGGCGGAAATGCGGGCGGTCAGACGCTGCTGGTCTTCAGTCGCGAGCGGCCAAGTCGCGATCAGACGCTCGGTGGCGGCAAAGGCCCGGTGCAAGAGAAAGAAGTCTGCGATCGCGGCTTGATACTGGGGCTCGCGCCGGCCGAGCGCGCTCAGTTCGAGCTCGACCGCGGCAAAAAGGGATTGCGGCACGCGTTGGCGCAGCACCCCGGCGACCGAGGGGACATGCGCAGGGCGCTGGCGCACGCCGGTGAGGAAATGATGCAGCGCAGCGCTCTGGCCGCCGGCGGCTTCGGCTACGGTGGCCAGCAGGCAATGGGCGCGGTAGCCGGACTCGCCGCCGCTGCCGAGGAACACCGCACCGCCGGCTGGAAGACTGCGCGTGGCGTGCTTCAGCAAGGTCACTGCGGTGGCGCGATCGCGTTGGGCCAACGCCAAGCGCGCGCCCAAGTAGTCGAGCTCGCGATAGTCGGGGAATTGCTGGCGCGCGAGCGCGAGCAGGTTCTCGGCTTCCTTCCAGGCGAGCTGCCGCATGAGGATCACGGCTAGGTTGCGCAGCGCCAGCGCGTGCAGCATGGGGTGCAGTCCCGGGCGGCCGGCAAAGGCGGCGAGCGGCGCCAAGCCGGCTCCGACCTGCACGCTCTCCAAGCGGAGGCAAGCGGCCAGCGCGCGCCAGGCTTCGTTCTCGCGCGCTGCCGCGGGATCGGGAGCGGCGGGGGCGCGCGTGGCGAGAATGCGCAGATGCGGATCGAGCCCGTCTTCACGCTGGTCCTGGTTCGGGATCGTGGGCGTGAACGCGCGCGGTTCGAGGCCAATGAGATCAAAGTCGTCGTCCACCGCCATGCCCGGGTAATGGACGGGGAGGAAAAATCGTCGGCCGGGATGGTGAAATGCGGATCGAATTTCGGTCTCCGAGCCCGCGAGCAGGCGCTCGCCCTTCCTCCATATCAGGGTCGGAAGCGCATCCACGGCGGGTTCTGCGTCGAGCGCCGATTCCGGCGCGCCCAGCCAGATCTGGTCGCCGGCACGGCGCACGGCGGCGGGTAGGCGGTCGAGATCGCGTTCGTCGGTGCGCAGCAGCAACGAGGGGCTGTGGGGGTAGCGCGCGCGAACCCGATAGGTTGCGGCAGCGATGCATTCAAGCGGCATGGCAGTTCGAGCGCAGGGGCTCCGTCCGGCTGCATGCACGCCCAGGGCCATCGCACCGATCGCCGTGACTCACGAACCTGATCAGTAATTTGTCCGGCAGCCTTGGAGCCCGCGGCTGCGGCGTTCCGCGTGCAACGCCGTATCGGCAACCGGATCCGAAACATGAGCAGAATCGTGTTGTTCGAGAAAAATTTAATCTGCGCTTAACGAACTTCTAAGGAACACACTTTACGATCTACACATCGTTTTCACAGATTTTCGACACGGTTTTCACAGGAGAGCGCCATTGACTGAACTGACTGCCCCTCCCACTTCCCCCGCGGCCGAGGCCGCTGTGCTGGTTGCCAGCGGTGACGCGGGCTTCCGCAAGACCGTGCTCGAATGCCTCGCAGCAGCGCGCCGCGGAGGCATCGAGGCGCATGGCGGCGCAGATGCGCTGCTCAAGCTCGAGCTGGCCCCGTGCGCGGGCGTGGTGCTGGATCGCCAGCTTCCGGATCTGGATGCGGAAGAGTTGATGGCCATGCTGGCGGCGCAGTATCCGCAACTCGAGGTCGGGATGTTCGATTCGATTGCGGGCGCGCGCGTGCCCACGCAGGCCGGGCCGATGGACTTCCGCGACTTCCTGCAGGCGCTGCGCGCGCCGGTCCCGGCGCGGCGCAAAGGTCCGCGTGCGGCGGCGGTCGAGGTCGGCCCGCTGCGCTTGCGCACCCTGCCGGCTGCCGTCGAGCCGGCGGCGGTCGCGGCAGAAATTGCACCCGATCCTGTCGCGGCAGCGATCGAGTTGCTGCCCGGTTTGGTGGGGCGCAGCGCGCACTTGGGCGATGTGTCCGGCTTGGTGCGCTTGGTCGCGCCGCGGCGCACGACCGTGCTGCTGTTGGGCGAGACCGGCACCGGCAAGGAGATGATCGCGCACGCGGTGCATGCCGCCAGCGACCGCGCCAAGAAGCCCTTCGTGGTGTTGAACTGCGCGGCGATACCCGAAGCTTTGCTGGAGTCGGAGCTGTTCGGCTACGTGCGCGGTGCGTTCACCGGTGCCGTGCAGACGCGCGTGGGGCGCATCCATGCGGCAAACACCGGAACGCTGTTCCTGGATGAGATCGGCGAACTGCCGCTGGGGCTGCAGGCGAAGCTGCTTCGCTTCTTGCAAGAAGGCGAAGTGCAGCGCCTGGGCAGCAACGAACTTCAGAAGGTGGACGTGCGCGTGATCGCGGCCACGAATGTGGACTTGGCCGCCAAGGTCGAGTCCGGGGTATTCCGCCGCGACCTCTATTACCGCCTGGCGGTGTTTCCCATCGAGCTCCAGGCTTTGCGCGAGCGCCCGGCGGATATTGTGCCCCTGGCACGACATTTCTTGGCGCTGCAGCATGGCGCCCCCGCAAGCTTGCCGCGGCTGGCGCAGGAGACCACCGACCTGCTCGAGCGGTACACCTGGCCGGGCAATGTGCGCGAGCTGCAGCACGCGGTCGAGCGCGCCTACATCCTGGGCAGTGGCGCGGCCACGCTTCGCGCCTCCCACTTTCCTGCGCTCGAGGCGTGGACGGTGACGCACGGCATTGGCCCTTGCCGTGCTGAGCAAATCGTCCAGGGAGCCCAGCGCGCCGTCTAGCGCGCAAGGTGGTGACGCATGATGCTGTTTGATCCGCAAATCATGACCGGGCTGGAGAGCTATCTCGATGTGGCGGCGCGCCGCCAGACGCTGATCGCCTCCAACATGGCCAACATTGATACCCCCGGGTACCAGACCCAAGATTTAGATTTTTCTCAGGCATTGAACGACGCCGAGAGCGGTCTCGATCCGGCCGCCGCGCAGCACGCGGTTGGCGGACTCCTGGCGCGGCCGGACGGCAACAACGTCAATTTGGACCGCGAATCGCTCTTGATGGCGCAGACGCAATTGCAGTATTCGACCGGCATCAGTCTGCTGCGCGAGGAATTTCACCGCCTGAATATGGCCATCAACGGCGGCAGCGGAGGTAGCACCTCATGAACCTGTTTGGTGTGCTCGATATCAGCGCCTCGGCCCTGCTCGCCGAACGGCAGCGGGCGGAGGTGGTCACCAGCAACTTGGCCAACGCGGAAAGCGCGGGAGCGAACCCGGCCAAGGTGTACCGGCGGCAGGAAGTGGTGTTTGGTTCCCAGGCGATGCCCTTCGCCGAAACGCTGGCGGCGGCGGGCGGCGCATCCCAGGGCGCATCGGCGAACGTGGGCGAAGGCGTCGCGGTCGAGGGCGTGGTCACCGACAGCTCACCGCTGGTGCGGCGCTACGAGCCCGGCAACGTCAATGCCGATGCCGCAGGATACGTGAGCTACCCGAACGTGAACCCGGTGCAGGAAATGACCGACCTGATGGAGGCGGTGCGCAGCTATCAGCTCAACATCTCCGCTGCCCAAGCCACCAAGAGCATGATCCAGCAGTCGCTCACGCTGCTGAGCTAGGAGCCGCATGATTCCCCCCGCGCTGCCGCCGATTTCGCCCCTCGACAACTTCTCGCCCTCGGATGCTCTCTCGAGCCTCAACACCGGCGGCAGCTCGGCGTCCCTGCCCGGCGCCGCGCAGAGCGCCGGCGGAGGCAGCTTTGCCGCCGAGCTTTCGGGCGCCATCAACCAGATGCAGCAGATGCAGAGCAATGCGACCAGCCAGGTGCAGGCGCTCGTCCATGGCAATAGCCAGGACGTGCATGCCAGCATGATCGCGGTCGAGAAGGCGGACTTGGCCTTCGGGCTGATGCTGCAGCTTCGGAACAAGGCGGTCGAGGCGTACCAGGATATCTCGCACATGTCCTTTTAGCATTCAGCACTCGACAACGAAAACAACACCGTGAGCCTCACTCTCAATCCTGTGAATACGATGCAGTCACTGCGCCAAGCCAAGGCGCAGGCCGGCACGTTCCTGAACGGCATGGCGCCGAAGCAGCGCTGGATGTTGGGCGGCGCTGCGCTGGCGCTCGTCGCCGGCATGGCGCTGTTCCTGCATTTGATGAGCGCGCCGCCGGGGGCGGTGCTGTACTCGGGCCTCGACCCCGCCGACGCGCAGCAGGTGGCGACCCAACTGGGTGTGATCGGCGTGCCCTATACGATGTCGCCGGACAACACCTCGATCAGCGTGCCGGCGAATGAATTGGACAAGGCGCGCCTGCAGATGGCGGCGCGCGGGCTGCCGCACAGCGGGCAGCTCGGCTTCGAGATCTTCGACAAGACCAACTGGAGCGGCAGCGACTTCGCCGAACAGGTGAACTACCAGCGCGCCCTGGAGGGGGAGCTCGAGCGCACCATCGAGACCATTCACGGGGTGCAGGGCGCCAGGGTGCATATCACCATGGCGCACGATTCGCTCTTCACCTCCGAGGAACGCGAAGCCAAGGCGGCGGTGCTGCTTACGCTGGGCGCGGGGCGGCTCGATCCCGACATGGTGGGAGCGATTCAGCATTTGGTGGCGAGTTCGGTGGACCACCTCACGCCGCGCAACGTGAGCGTCATGGATGCCAATGGCGAGCTGGCGCTGGGCGGCGAGGGGCAGGCCCAAACCAAGATTGAAGCCGACTTGGCCGCGAAGATCGTGGCCACGCTGGCGCCGGTGGTGGGGGCGCAGCACGTGCGCGCCAGCGTGGACGTGGCCTACGACCCGACTTCGGCCGACGACACCCAAGAAACCTATGATCCCAACGGCTCGGTCGTGACCAGCTCGCAGCACAGCTCCAGCGGCGGCGCGAGCGAAGCGGCGGCGGGGGTGCCGGGGACGACCTCGAACCTTCCGGCGGCGCAGGCGCCGGGAACGAACTTCAAGGCGCAGTTGGGGCTGAGCGGCGGCAATGGCCAGCAGAGCGACACCGAAACCTACGCCGTGAGCCGCACCTTCAACCATGTGGTCCGGCCGGCGGGGACGCTGCAGCGGATGACGGCGGCGGTCCTGGTGGATGATGCCAGCCAGACCCTGATTCAAGCCGGCAAGCGCGTGACCACGCACACCGCCCGCACGCCGCAGGAGATGCAGCAGTACGAGAGCTTGGCGGCGGCAGCCATTGGATTGAATGCCGCGCGCGGAGACGTGCTGACGGTGACCAACCTGCCCTTTATCACCACCCCGACCGGCACCGCACCCGAGGCCGCCCCTGGCGCGCCGGCGGGACCGCGGAGCTGGGAAGAGCGCCTGCCCAGCTGGTGGCAATACGCCGCCCTGGGCTTCTGCGTCATGCTGCTGTGCGGCTTCTTCTTTATGAAGAGCGGCGGCCGCAAGCGCGCTCCCGCAGCGGTCGCGCGCCATGCGGCGCAGCAGCAACTCGCGGCGACCGATGCGCTGGCCACGACCGTGAGCTCGGGGGCGCCGGAGTTGGAGCATGAAATCTTGAATATGACCGAGCTGCTCGAGGCCGACCCCGAAGGCACACCGCCCGAGGTGCAGCAGGTCTTGAAGCTGAAGGAGCGCGTGGCGGACCGCGTCAAGCGCGAGCCCGCAATCGCCAGTAGATTGGTGCAGGGTTGGATGAACAAGCGCCGTGAGGATTTGCAATGACCAACGCAGCCATGGTGCAGCCGCACCCAGGGGTGCGCAAAGCCGCCGTGCTGATGGTGCTGCTCGGCGATGATGCCGCCTCGTCGGTGTACCGCAGCCTTCCGCGCACGGAAGTGACGCGCCTGACCGAGGAGATCAGCGAGCTCTCGTTCGTGGCGCCGGCCGAGGCGCACAGCGTGCTCGAGGAGTACAACCAGCTTCTGCTCACGCACACCTACTTGGCGCAGGGCGGAACCGATTACGCCACCAACCTGCTGGTGCAGGCCTTCGGCGAAAAAGACGCCAAGATGCTGCTGAGCCAGGTGATGGAGGCGCAGGAGGCGCGCGCCGGGAACCTGGATTCGCTGCAGCAGGCCGACCCGCCCCAGCTGGCCAAATTCCTGCAAGACGAGTCGCCGCAGACGATCGCCGTCATCCTCGCCCATCTGGGCGTTCGCGCCGCCAGCAATCTGCTGACGCTGCTGCCGGAAAATGTCAGCGGCGAGGCGGTGAAACGCCTGGCCGAGATGCGGCAGTTCTCGCCCGAAATGGCGGAGAAGATCTCGATGGTGCTGCACCGCAAGTTCGAAAACCTGGGCGAAAAGGGCCGCCGCGCTTATGCCGGCGTCAAGGCGGTCGCCGACATCCTCAACCGCACCGAGCTGGCGACGAGCAAGATGGTGCTGGAAACGATCGAGCAGTCCGATCCGAGCCTGGCGCTCGGCATCCGCGACCTGATGTTCACCTTCGAGGACATGGTGGCGGTGCCCGAACCCAGCTTGCGCGAATGGCTGTCGGCGATGGACAAGCGCACGCTGGCGCTGGCGCTGAAGGGCGCTCCCGCGGATTTGCGCGCCCACGTGCTGCAGGCCATGTCGAGCCGTGCCGCCGACATGCTGAAAGAAGACATGGAAGCGCTCGGCCCGGTGCGTGCCCGCGACGTGCTCGGCGCGCAGCAGGAAGCGGTGACGCTGGCGCGGCGGCTCGAGCAGGAAGGGAAGATGATTCTCAAGGCGGACCACAATGAGGAGTTCATTGTCTGATACCTCCCGCAGCGTCGAGGCGTTCATTTACCGCGATCGCGGCGGCGCCGGGATCGAAGCGCTCGACCACCCCGAGCCCGTGCCCACGCTCACCGAAAGCGAGGCGCTGGCGCGCGAGGAGCGCGCGCGGCGCGAGGCGCGGCTTGCGCTGGAACAGGGGCTCGGTGCCGACCTCGAGCGCCGGGTGGCGATGGAGCATGCCGCCGTGGCGGAAGCCTTGGAGCGTTTCGCCCAGGAGCGGGCGCGGTATTTCCAGCAGCTCGAACGCGAGGTAGTGCAGTTGGCGCTGGGGATTGCGCGCAAGCTGATGCAGCGCGAAGCCCAATTGGATCCGCTGCTGCTGAGCGGCGCCGTGCGCGTGGCGCTGGATCAACTCGCCGCCGGCACCGAGGTGGAAGTGTTCGTGCCGATCTCGAAGATGGCGCAGTGGGAGGAGATGCTTGACGAGTTGCACCGCGGGCCAGGCGCTCAGTGCCAAGCCAAGTTGCGCTCGGATCCGTCGCTGGAGCCGGTGGGCTGTCGCATCGAGACCTCGACCGGAACCACCGATTTGAGCCTGGAGGCGCAACTGCGCGAGATCGAGCAGGGGTTCATGGATCTGCTGAACCGTAGGGCCGTGATTGCTCAAACCTCGCCGGGCGCGGTCAAGGCTGTGGCGGCGGGGGCATGACCGAGGTCGCGAGCCCGCCCCCGGTGCTTGCGCCGTTTTTCCAGTGCTTGGAGCAGGTTCCAAGCTGGCGCTGGAGCGGGCGGGTGATCAAGTCGGTGGGGCAGATCGTCGAATCCGACGGCCCGCCCTGTTCGGTGGGCGAGGTGTGCGCGGTGATTGGCGCCGATGGCTCCAGCGCCGAGGGGCAGGTGGTCGGCTTCCGGGGCGCGACCGTGCTCAGCATGCCGCTGCGCGCGCCGCAGGGCATTCGCTTCGGCGATCGCATCGTTACCTGGGGGCGTAAGCCGGCGATTCGAGTCGGGGACGCCCTGATTGGGCGCGTGGTGGATGGCGGCGGCGTGGCCTTTGACGACCGCGGCGAAATTCTGACCGACGCGGCCGGCGCCTACGACGCCGACCCGCCTTCGCCCATGGACCGGGTGCTCATCCGCGAGCCGCTGGGCTCGGGCATTCGCGCGCTCGACGGGCTGCTGAGCTGCGGTCGCGGGCAGCGCTTGGGCATATTCGGCGGCAGCGGCGTGGGCAAGAGCACGCTCATCGGCATGATGACGCGCAATACCATGGCCGACCTCACGGTGCTGGCGCTGGTGGGCGAGCGCGGACGCGAGGTGCGCGAGTTCCTGCACGACGCGCTCGGCGAAGAAGGCATGCGGCGGGCGGTGGTGGTGGTTTCGACCTCGGATCAGTCGCCGCTCCTCCGCATCCGCGCCGCGCTGGCAGCGACCGCGATTGCCGAATATTTTTCCGGGCGCGGCAAGCAGGTGCTGCTGGTGGTGGATTCGCTCACGCGCTTTGCCATGGCGCAACGCGAGATCGGCCTGGCGGCCGGCGAGCCGCCGACGGCGAAAGGCTACACCCCGTCCGTCTTCGCCCTCTTGGCGCGGTTGGTCGAGCGCGCCGGGCAGTTCCGCAACGGCAGCATCACGGCGTTTTACACCGTGCTGATGGAGGGCGACGACCAGCAGGATCCGCTCGTGGACGCGGTGCGCTCGCTCCTCGACGGGCACATCATTCTCGACCGGCAACTGGGCGCGCATGGACATTACCCGGCGATCAACGTTCTCGACAGCCTGAGCCGGCTCATGCCCTCGGTGACCTCGCCCGAACACCGCCAGCGCGCGGGACGGGTGCGGCAATTATTGTCGGCCTATCATCGCTCGGAGGATTTGGTGCGCGTGGGCGCCTACCAGGCCGGCGCCGATCCGCTATTGGACGAGGCGCTGGCGGCGCTGCCCGCCATCAACGGCTATCTGCGCCAGGGCACAGGCGAGCGGATTCGGTTCGGGGACGCGGTCGAGCAACTGTTGGCGCTGAAGGTGTAGCCATGGCATTCCATCCTTCATTGCGGCGACTGTTGCGTCTTCGCCGCAGCCTCGAGCGGCAAGAGGAAATGAAGCTCGCGATGGTCGCGGGGCGGCTGCACGCGGCCCAGGCGGGCCTCTCGGTCGCGCAAGCCACGGGTCGGCAGCAGCGGGAACAGGTCCGGGCGGACCTCGAGGGCCAACTGAGCGGGGCGGAGCTGCACGGCGCCGATTGGCTGCAGCGCGCCGCCGCGGCGCGCGAGGCGCGCATGGAGGCCGACGTCGAAGCCGCGCGCGTGGCGCACCTGGCCCAGTGCCAGGCGTTGCTGGAGCGCACGCGGGAGCGCAAGACGCTCGCCACCCTCGAGAGCAACCATCGCGCCGCCCAGCAGCGCGAGCAGACGCGGCGCGAGCAGGCCGACCAGGATGAGGCGTTTCTGCGGTTGAAAATCGATCGCTCTTGAAATGGTCGCGCCCACCGCAGGCCGCGAATGCGACTCAACCATCAACCGCAAGACGCCGCCGCGCCCGTCCACGCTCCAGCCCCAGGGCCACCATCCGGTCCAGCAGGCGCGGGAATGGCAGCCCACTCGCTTCCCACATCTTTGGATACATGCTGATCGGCGTGAACCCGGGCATGGTGTTGACTTCGTTCACCAGCAAGCGGTTCGTCCCCCGCTCAAGAAAGAAATCCACTCGCGCCAAGCCCTCGCATTCGCAGGCCGCGAACGCCCGCAGCGCCAGCGATCGCACCTCCGCCATGACCTGCGCCGGAATCGGCGCGGGAATCACCGTCCGCGAGCCCGCGTTCCGGTACTTCGCCTCGTAGTCGTAGAACTCCTTGCCGGCGATCACCTCGCCCGCAATCGAAGCCTCGGGTGCTTCATTCCCCAGCACCGCGCACTCGAGCTCGCGCGCGTCAATCCCCTCCTCGACGATCACCTTGGCATCGTACCGTGCGGCGAACTCGAGGGCAGGCCGCAGTTCGCTGCGCCGATGCGCCTTGCTGATCCCTACCGACGACCCCAGATTCGCCGGCTTCACAAACATGGGATAGCCCAGCTCCCGCTCCAGCGCCTGCAACGGCCAGTTCTTCTCCCGCCGCAGCGGGTGGTACCGCGGCGTCGGCAAGCCTGCTTGCAGGAACAGCCGCTTCATCACATCCTTGTCCATCGCCGCCGCCGAGCCGAGTACGCCCGCGCCCGCGTACGGCACGCCAATCATCTCCAGCAATCCCTGCACCGTCCCGTCCTCGCCGTACGTCCCATGCAAAATCGGCAGCACCAGGTCCGACCGCCGCAGCGCCGCCCAGGGATTGGCAAGCGCTTTGCCGCCCGCCCGCCAGGCGCCGCTGCGCGAGATCAAGATCGGCGTGACTTGATATTTCTTGGGGTCGAGGCCGGCGATCACCGCCCGCGCCGAGACCAGCGAAACTTCATGTTCGCCGCTGCGTCCGCCCATCAGCACCGTGATCCTAAGACGTCTGCGTCGCGCCGAAGCCATTCGAAATTGTAGCTTGCGCCAACAGCAGGTGCCCCCACCGTTCCCCTTGCCTCGCAAAATGCTCGCCGCAGTGATCCAGCCCCCGCCCCAATGCGCCCAGCCGCGGCAACATCCGATAGGTATGCGGCCACAGGTGGATTAAACCGCAGACTTCGCGCACCGTGAATCCCGCTGTCTGCAGCTCGCCCTTCAGTTCGCGTGCCGTGTAGCAATGATAGAAGATTCCGGTGTTGTGCAGCCCCTCGCGCGCCCCGCCCCGCCGCTGCCACGGCAGGCTGTAGTTGTACGCCGTGAGCAGCACCCGGCCGTCCGGCCGCAGCAGCCGTTGAAACGCCGCCAGCAATGCCCGTCTCGCGCCCTCCTCGGGCACATGTTCAATCACCTGGGTGGAGACAATGAGGTCGAAGCTTTCTCGAGCCAGCGGCAAGCGGGTTACGTCGCCCTGCACCAGGTTCACGCCGCCAGGAATCCGGGCTTCCAGCGCCCGCAGCCGGGCGTGCGCGAAGTCGAGCGCGGTGACCTGCGCCCCGCGCCGCGCCAGCGCCTCGGAAATGCGGCCAATGCCGCAACCCGCATCCAGAACCCGCAGCCCGGGTCGCGCGCGCGCGCGCCGCACCACCGCATCGAATTCAACTCCCCGTTCGTGCCGGACCCGAGCGTCTCCCGCGAAATCCAACTCGCGCTCGCGGAAGTCCCGTTCGAACCGCTGAAGATCGGTCGGTGTCGCCATCCCTAGCGGAGCAAGCCACGCAGCATCGCGCCGGCGATCCGGCCGCCAACCAACCCCAGCACCGCCGCTGCCGCAAGGGCCGCCTCCGGATGCCGCTTGACCTGCTCGCGCGGACCAAGGTTATGCAGCTCGCGCCGAATCCGCGTGCGCAGCCGCTCGGCGCTGGCCACCGCCGCGCCGCGCTCCTCGAGCAACCTTCGATTCAACTCCGGTATTGAATGCGTCGCCATGGCTGCCTCTATCGCCTGCGCCAACCCAATGCCAGCCCCAGCAGGAATCCGCCTCCCGCAGCCAGCACCAGCAGTGGCCTCAAATTCGAGCGCCGCCCCTCGTGCGTGCGCACCGCCCGCAGCAGCTCGTTGATCCGCTCGCTCTCGGTTCGCGCGCGCCGCAGCGCCAGACCGGCGTAATGGGCCATTTGTTCGGACCAGTGCCCGGCACGCGGCGGCATCGGAATCGGTTCTTGGGTCACGGCACAGGATGGGATGCCCGTATCGCTTGGCCGCGTTGCGCGCGATACCGCTCCGCCGATGTGAACGCGTACAGAATCCCCGATACCAGCACGAAGAACGGAATCGCCACCCAGCCGAATACGACAACGCCGTGCACCACCGCTCCCGGCGCCCACGCCTCAAGCAGCGCAAACGCCACCAACGTCAGCTCCGCCGTAGTGGACGCCTTGCCCCACCAAATCGGATGGAAGTCGTGGAAGCCCGTGGCTGTATACAGAATCAGCGCCGACGTCAGGATGCAGCCGTCGCGCACGAAGACGAGAATGGTCAGCGCCCACGGCAGCTCGCCAACCAAAGCCAGCATGATGAACAGCCCGGTCAAGAGAGCTTTGTCCGCCAGGGGATCGAGGTAGCTTCCCAACGTCGAGCTCTGCTTCAGCCGCCGCGCCAGCCAACCATCAAAGCCATCGCTCACGCCCGCGCCGACGAAGATCAGCAGCGCCAACCCGAAGTGCCGGTATCCGACCGCAAACAGAATCACCGGCACGGCGCACAGCCGCAGCTCGGTCATTATATTCGCCGGATAATGCCACGTCGCCAGCGTCGCTCGAAAACCCGGGTTCGCCACGGCCTCAATTATCGCTTGGGTGCGTGCGCGGGCGGAGCTTCGGCCTGGGCCACCGCGGCCTTCGGTTGCAGCTTCTGCACTTCCTCCATGTACCGCGTGCGCAACTCGGTGAACGCGGCCATCAGCTTCGGCGCCACCGGTTCAGCCGGCGGCAGCTTCTTGCGCAGCGTCTCGAAGTTCTCGAAGTCGCCGTTGTACTCGATGCGGAAATCCAAATGCGGTCCCGTCGCCAGCCCGGTCATCCCCACCAGGCCGATGCGCTGCCCTTGGGCCACCCGCTCGCCCACCCGCACCAGAATCCGCGACAGGTGCAGGTACAGCGTCTGGTAGCCGCCGCTATGCCGGATTTGCACCATGTTCCCGTCGCCGCCATACCGGCCCGCGCGCGTCACGATGCCGCTTCCAATGGTCTGCACCGGCGTCCCGGTCGGCGCGGCATAATCCACGCCCAAGTGGGGGCGATAGGTCTTCAGAATCGGATGGAACCTGCTCCGGCTGAAGCCGCTGCTCACCCGCGCGGCGAACTTCAGCGGCGAGCGCAGGAACTCTCGCTTCATCGGCTTGCCATCGGGCTTGTAATAGGCGAGGAACCCGAGGTCGTCGTGGAACCGCACCGCGTCATACGGCTCCCCGGCGTTGACGTACTCGGCCGCGACCACTTGTCCGTAGCCGGCGAACTGGCCATTCAGGTATTTCTTTTCGATCAACGCCCGGAACACGTCGCCCTGCTGCGTATCGGTATAGAAATCCAGGTCCCAGCCGAATATGTTGGCCAGATCCAGCGCCAGCTCGTCTTTCTCGCCCGCACCCTCCACCGCCTGGAACAGCGACGATTGCACGGTCCCGCTCACGCCCACGAGTTTGGTTTCGTAGGGAATCGTCTGGATATCCGCGCTCCAACTCGGCGATGGGGCGCCCGGCGGAGGCGCGTGCAGCCAGAGCAGCCGGTTGGCGTCAATCTGGTAACTAAGCGCCGATGGCGCGCCCGAAGGACTCCGCTCCAATCGCAACCGATGCCCCGCCTGGATGTGCCCCAGGTTGTACACCGGGCGGGCGTCATGAATCAGCTCGTTCGCCAGCGCCGGGTCCAGGTGGAACGGGGACAAAGCGGCAACGAAGCTGCTGCCCTTGGGTATGGCGGTTTGCTCAGGTTTCGGCGGCTGCGGAGCGGGCACCGGAACCGCTACGGGGTCTGCGGCCGGCTTGGCCGATTGCGTCCGCCGGCAGCCGGCAGCGGTGAAGGCAATCGCGATCAGAAGCGGGCCGATGGCTTGGCGGCCGCGAATCGGGTTCTGCATCCGGTTCCGATTGTAACGGGCGCAGCCAGCGCTCCGTCCGGCAATTCGATGTTACCTACTTAGGCACGCAGACGGGCGGAAATGCCATGCAGCAACAGCCGCAGCGCCAGGAAGCCCGCGCCCATGGTTGCCCCTGCCGCGACCAGCGTGACCCCAACCTCAAGAACACGATCCATAACGAGTGCCATCCCAACCCCCTATATGCAACTGCGGGGCCAAAGCGCGTGCCAGTCAACGGGGGCTTCAAAAGGTGCGCGAATCAACCGCCGGCATCCGCTCCATCGGCCATGGGGCGCCCAGACTTTAGCGGAATTCGCGCCGAGTTCGCTATAATGGGCTCTGATCTTGGATTCCTGCCCCTCCTGATCCCCGGCGTGAGCATCGTTTCTGCATGATCCTGAGCCTTCGCAGACGGCGAAACTCTTTCGCCTCAATTGCCCTTTTCTGCTTGGTCCCCGTGCTCGTCGCCGCCGCGGGCTGCGACACCTACTACATCCCGCCGCCGCCGGTCACCATCTTTATTAACAATTTCACACCCAACCTGGTGATCTCGAGCCTGGACAGCAACGGCAATACCGTCCCCTCGACCTTGCAGTTGCAGGCCGCTGTCTCGAATTCCCCCGACACCGCCATCATTTACTTCGTCGGCCAGGACGGGAACTATGTCCAGGGCGGTGATGCCACCCTGGGGTTTGTGAACGGTACCGGCGTCTACACCGCGCCGCTGGCCGTCCCCAACCCGAACACGGTCACGATCAAGGCGGAGGCCCACGTAGACCCCACCCAGACGTCAACGACCACGGTAACTCTGCTGAATCCGACCGCCACCAGCACCGCGGTCACCCCCAGCGTCGTCACCCAAGGCCTCAGCTACACCTTCGATGTCACGGGCAGCAATTTCGTCCAGGGCGCGACCGTGCAGTTGAGCGGCGCGCAATCGGGCGCGGTGCAGGTCGTCAGCCGCACGGAGCTCAAGGTCACGGCCAAGATCCAAGCCGCCGGCATGCTTGCGCTGAACGTCAACAACCCCTTCCCGTTCGGCGCGCCCAACGCGCTTTCGATTCACAGCCTGCCCAGCACGCCCGCCACCTCGAGCGCCATCGCGACCGCTTTCGGACGCGCCGGCACCGACAGCAGCGGCAACCCCATCGTCGCAGCCAAAGCCTACGTTCCGATGCCGGACAGCCTGGCGGTGGTGAACCTGGATGCCAACCGGCAATTCACCTCGGTGGCACTGCCCAGTGGCTTCGTCCCCACCATGGTGGCCGCCAATCCCGCCCAACATCAAGTCGTCGTGGCAAGCGTTGCCAACCCCACGCTCCAGCTCGTGGACACCGACCGCGACCTCGTCGTCCAATCCTGGCTTGCTCCCGTCGCGGGCGTCACTACCGTAGACGGCGCCACCTGCGGCATCTGCGGCCTTTTGGTGGACAGCGCCCGCAACCTTGCCATCCTCGACACCGCCGTCGGCTATTTCACGCTCGACCTCAGCAATGGCACGGCATCGGCGCCCATCGCCGCCCCCGCCGCCTCGAACTTCGCCTACGATTCAGTCACCCAACGCATCTACGTTCCGTTTTCTGGCGCGAATGGCAACGGCGTGGATGTGCTCGACCTGGTCGCCGGCACCGTGACTGCCGTGGACCTCGGCGGCGGCAACCTCTTCGGCACCGGCGCCGCAAGCGGGACCTTCGATCCCTCGACCGAGCTGCTCACCGTCGGGGACAAAGTCACCGGCACCTTCCTCAGCCTGAACTTCAACAACGCTCAGGCTGCTGCCGGCGCGGTGCAGGTCGCGGCCACGCCCTTTGCCATCACCAATGGCTGCGCCGGCGCGTGGAAGGGAATGGACCTCGACTTCACCGGTCACCTGGGATGGTTCGCCAACCTTGGAACATGCATTGCCGCCGCGTCCATGCCGCGCAGCGCCCCCAACGGCGCGCCTGGTCCACCAACGAATCTGCGCTGGGCGCAAGTCCCGCTCCCGCCCGACGGCGTGGCCTGGACGAACACCCCGTTGGGCCAGCCGCCGACCATTGCCGTGGCTACCGGCAGCAACGGCCGGGCGTACGGCCTCGCCCTGCGCGGCGACGGCGGCATGCTCCTCAAGGTGGATCTCGCCCTTCTGCAGCAGGCCAATGCCGTCGCCGGCGGCGCCGACGTCAACCAAGTGGACCCGCTCAACGTTACCGTCAACGGCGTCCAAACTCCCGCCTTGGTCTTCATCTCGCTCCGCTAACCGGCCTTACCCCAGGCGGATCGGCGACTTCGCCATGAAGTAGAACGCCGCTGCGACCACGAGCACCAGCGCCAGCGCGATCGCGTTCCACATCCGCACCTGGGTCTCGGTCAGCGGCGGATCATCGCCCACGATCATGCCCAGCAAGAACCCCGAGGCCAAGCCGCCGAGGTGCGCGGCATTGTCCACGCCCGGCAGCATGAACGCCAGCACCAGCCCGTAAATCGCCCACCGCACCGCAACGCTGCGCAACTGCTGCCCAGCCGCGGTGTGGCTGCGCCGCACGCCATACGCAATCATCACGCCCAAAATGCCGAAGATCGCGCCCGAAGCCCCCAAGCTGGGCGCGGCTCCCCACCAGCTCGAGACCATGTAGCCGAAAATCCCGGTCGCGATGTAAAAGAACCAGTACTTCGCCCCGCCGTAGAACGACTCGACCAGCTGGCCAATGTCGTACAGCGCCCACATGTTGAAACCGATGTGGAGAAGGCCGCCGTGGAGGAAGCAAGCGGTGATCCAGCGCCAATACTGGTGCAGCCCGCGCAAGATCGGCAGCGGCAAGCTTTCGCCCAGGCGAAAGGTCGCGGCCTGGCTCGGGCTACCCCACAAATTCGCCAGAATCGAAGTTCCGCTGACCGAGTATTCCAGGACGAACATCACCGCGTTCGCCAAGATCAAGAGGGCCGTGACCGAGATGTTGCCCGGCGCCGCGCGCTTGGCGGCCTTGCCGACCGGGCCGGTGCCGAAGACCTTGAGCCGCTGTCCGCAGTAGGGGCAACTGGCTTTGCCGCGCGGCACCAGCGCGCGGCACGACGGACACATCTTCTGTTCGGAGGTGAGCGCTTGCTCGGTCTGGCGGGCGTTGGACTTCCACGCCTCCCAGCGGTTGCGCAGCCGGTTCAGCTTGAACTGCCACTTGGGCGGGAGCGGCATCGCGGCGTCAGCTCAGGCCTTACCCCACCCGCTCGATGGTCACGGAATTCACGACAACCGGCGTTTTCGGCCGGTCGCGCCCATCCCGCGGCGTGTTCGAGATCTTCTCGACCACTTCATATCCCGACACCACCTGGCCAAACACGGAGTGTTTCCGGTCCAGCCACGGAGTGGCCGCGACGGTCACGAAAAACTGCGAACCGTTGGTTCCCGGCCCGGCGTTGGCCATGGAAAGCATTCCAGGCTTCGAGTGATCGAGCGTGGGGTGGAACTCGTCGCCGAACTTGTACCCCGGCCCTCCCGTCCCTGTTCCAAGCGGATCGCCGCCTTGGATCATGAACTCCGGAATCACCCGGTGGAATACCAATCCGTCATAGAACCGCCGCTTCGCCTTGGCGCCGGATTTCGGATCGGTGAACTCCTTGGACCCCTCGGCCAAGCCCACGAAATTGGCCACGGTGCTGGGGGCTTCCCTGTCAAACAAGCGGGCGGTGAAGTCGCCCATCGAGGTCGAAAAACGGGCGTAAAGCCCGGGGCTGGAAGGGGTTGGCATACGGTGGAAGTCTCAGATGGTAGTCTAACATTCAGTACTCATGGCCACTCGGAACGTCGTGATTCTGGGCTCAGGTTGCGCTGGGCTTACCGCCGCCATCTACACCGCCCGCGCCGGGCTTGCGCCATTGGTAGTCGAGGGGCGCGAGTCGGGCGGCCAACTGAGCCTGACCACGCTGGTTGAGAATTTTCCGGGATTCCCGGAGGGCATCCAGGGACCGCAGCTGATCGAAAACATGCGCGAGCAGGCGGCCAGCTTCGGCGCCGAGTTCGCCGCCGGCGACGTGGTCGAGGCCAAGCTGGGCTCGGCCCCCTTCGAGCTGGTGCTGGAAGATGTCGGCGAGCCGATCGCCACGCGCGCGCTCATTATTGCCTCCGGCGCGCGCGCGCGCTGGCTCGATTTGCCGAGCGAGCGGGCGCTGATCGGCCGCGGCGTCTCCAGCTGCGCCACCTGCGACGGATTCTTTTTCCGCGACAAGGACATCATCGTCGTCGGCGGCGGCGATTCGGCGATGGAAGAAGCGCTGTTCCTCACCCGTTTCGCCTCGAGCGTGACGATCGTGCACCGGCGCGAGGAGTTTCGCGCCTCGAAGATCATGCTCGACCGCGCGCGCGAGCACGCCAAGGTCCGTTGGATCACCAACGCCCGCATCTCCGAGATCCTCGACGTTGCCCGCAAGGAAGTCACCGGCGTGCGGCTCGAGTCCACCAACGGCTCGCGCCCGCCATGGGAGATGCCGATCTCCGCGGTGTTCCTGGGCATCGGCCATGTGCCCAACACCAAGCCGTTCGGCGCGCAGCTGGCCACCGACGCCGACGGCTACCTGCTCACCCGCAACCACGTACATACGCAGGTGCGCGGGGTCTTCGCGTGCGGCGACGTTCAGGACCGCCGCTACCGCCAAGCGATCACCGCCGCCGGGACCGGCTGCATGGCGGCGATCGAAACCGAAAAATTCCTCGCCCACGGCGACGGACACAGCGGTTAATTATCTTTGCGCTTCGGGCGGCGGTTGGCGGCGAGGATTTTCTTGCGCTGGCGCAGCGACTTGGGCGTGACTTCGAGGAATTCGTCGTCGGCGATGAACTCGAGCGCCTGCTCGAGGGTGGGCGCATGGTGCGGGACCAGGCGAATGGCCTCGTCGGCCACGGAAGCGCGCATGTTGGTCAGCTTCTTCTCTTTGGTGGCGTTGACGTCCATGTCGCCCTCGCGGGCGTTCTCGCCGATGATCATGCCCTCGTAGACCTCCACGCCAGGGCCGAGAAACAGCACGCCGCGCTCCTGGATGTTGTTGAGGGCGTAGGTGGTGGTCGCACCTGCGCGGTCGCAGACCAGCGAGCCGGTCGGCCGCGCGGGCAGCTCGCCTTGATAGGGCACCCAGCCGGCGAAGATGGAGTGGATCAGCGCGGTCCCGCGGGTGTCGGTCATGAGCGCGCCGCGCAGGCCGATCAGCCCGCGCGCCGGGATCTTGAACTCCATGCGCACGCGCCCGGAGCCGTGGTTGATCATCTGCATCATTTCGCCCTTGCGCTGTCCGAGCTTTTCGATGACCACGCCGACGAATGCCTCCGGGCAATCCACGACCACTTGCTCCAGCGGCTCCATGCGCTTGCCGCCCTCGTCCTTGATGACGATCTCCGGCTTGCCCACCATCAGCTCGTAGCCTTCGCGCCGCATGGTCTCGATCAGGATGGCGAGTTGCAGCTCGCCGCGTCCCAGCACGCGGAACGAGTCGGTGGTGGCGTTATCCGGGTCGAACTCGACCCGGATGGATACGTTGGTGAGCAGCTCTTTCTGCAGCCGCTCGCGCAGATGGCGCGAGGTGACGAACTCGCCCTCGCGGCCGGCGAAGGGCGAGGTGTTGACGGTGAAGATCATGGCCAGCGTGGGCTCGTCAATCAGCACCGGCGGGCGCGGCGCCGGACGCTCGGCATCGGTCACGGTCTCGCCGATCTGGATGCCTTCGACCCCGGCCAAGGCCACGATGTCGCCGGCGTCGACCGCATCGGCTTCCTCGCGCTTGAGGCCGCGGAAGGTGAACAGCTTGGTGATCTTGGTCTTCACCAGGCTGCCGTCGAGCTTGGCGATCGCGACTTCTTCCCCCAGCCGCGCCCGTCCGGCAAAAACGCGGCCGATGGCAATGCGGCCAAGATAATCGCTGTAGTCGAGGTTCAGCACCTGGAGCTGGAGCGGGGCGGCGAGGTCGCAGTTGGGAGCGGGAATGGCCGACACGATGGTTTCGAACAGCGGCTGCAGGCTCTCCCCGGCCACTTCCATGCTCCGCGACGCGGTGCCGGTCTTGGCGTTGGTGTAGAGCACCGGGAAATCCAGTTGCTCTTCGGCCGCGTCGAGGTCAATGAAGAGGTCGTAAATCTCGTTCAGCACTTCCGCCGGGCGCGCGTCCTGGCGATCGATCTTGTTGAGCACCACGATCGGCGCGAGCTTCTTGCGCAGCGCCTTCTGAAGCACGTATCGGGTCTGCGGCAGCGGACCTTCGCTGGCATCCACCAGCAGCACCACCCCATCCACCATGCCCAGGGCGCGTTCGACCTCGCCGCCGAAATCGCTGTGGCCGGGCGTGTCCACGATGTTGATCTTGGTGTCGCGGTAGTCGAGGGCGGTGTTCTTGGCCAGGATGGTGATCCCGCGCTCGCGCTCGAGCTGGTTCGAGTCCATCACCCGGTCGGCGACGACCTGATTGGAGCGGAAGAGCCCGCTCTGGCGGAGCATGGCGTCCACCAGGGTGGTCTTGCCGTGGTCTACGTGGGCAATGATGGCAATGTTGCGGATCGATGGCAGAACCCCAATTTTACCATTCGCGCCCGGAAGCGGCCGCGCAAGTGTGCTTGTGGACAATTTATGTTGTTTCGATTCAACGATTTGCGCCGATCCGGCGCGGCGGCGCCGGGGTTTTTTAAAGTGACTTGCATGATGCTAAGTCTTGCATTTTCAGCATTCGTTCTTAGGTAACCTAACTCACAGAAAGTGTCTAAGGCGGTGCGAACCAGTACCGGCGCCAAGGCAGCGGTGATGGATTCCCGGTCGCGCATACCTTAGTGAGATGAACGAGAGCGGCCGGGAATGGCGACGTGTCTGTGACGCGAGTGTTCCGGTTGTATGCGCCGGATTCCTACCACCCGCTTGCAGCCGCTTGCGCTGCGCCGTAGCGGTGATGCCAGCGCGCGCGCAAGTACTGCCGCGCCCACGCGCGCGGGGTGGCATGGTAGCGCGGGCTGATGGAAATTCGATGCAGCCGGAAGGGCGAATCGGTGGGGGCAATCAGGCCTCCGTGGCACGACAGGCAGCAGCGATACCCGGCCTGCTGCACCGCTTGCCGGGCGACGAAGTCGCAGTCGCCGGGCCCGCCGAACGGATAGGCGAAGTCGCGCACCGGCTCGCCCAGTTCGCTCTCGAGGCGCCGGCGCGAGTCTTGAAGCTCGCGCTCGAGCTCCGAGCCGCGCACGGCGCTTACGCGCGCATGCGTCACGGTATGGGATCCGATGCCGAAGCCGGCTCGGTGCAGCTCGCCGACCTGATTCCAGGCCATCAACTTCGGCGGGGCGGGGAGCGCGGCATCCCAAGGAAAGCATTGCTGGGTGCCGACCGCCCCGGTGGCCACGAAGAAGGTCGCGCTCAAGCCCAAGCGGTCCAAAATCGGCGCCGCCACCTCGGCATTGTCGGCGTAGCCGTCGTCAAAGGTGATGGTCAAGCAGGCATGCGCGGCGGGGTCGCGATGCGCCAGCCGGGCCAGCAGGCAATCCAAATTGAGGATCTCGAAGTGGTCGTGCCAATAGCGGCACAGATCCGCGAATGCGGGCGCAGGGAAGCTCAGCTCGTCCGAGTTCGCCGAGGCTTGCGGCACGCGATGAAAGGCGACGATGGCATAGGGAACCGCGCGCATGGCTAATCCTCCCTGGCGTGGCGCGCGCGCACCCGCGCCCGCAGCGCGAGGAACGCGGCTCCGGGCCAACTGCGCGCCGCCATGGCATTGAAGTTCAGGCGGCGCTCGGAAGTCCAACGCGACTTGTAGCGCTCGTCGCCGCGGAGAAACTCGAAGCGCCGCGTTCCGCGCCGGATACAGTCTTCGATGACCGCACTCAGCAGCACCGTCCCCGGGCTCACCTCGGCGAGGGCGGGATCAAAGCCGCTCTGGAAATAAAGGAAGCGATGTTCGGCCTGGAATCCGTAGAGGGCCGCGAGCACGGCCGCCGGGGTGCGCAAGAGGTAGATGCGCGCCTGGCCGACTGCGCCCAGCTTCGCCGCTGCGGCGGCGTGAAACGCGCGCAGCCGGGCGGATTCGAAAATTCCGCGGTCGAGTTTCTGTCCGCGCCGTTGATTGTGCAGGCGGAACAAATGCTCGAGCGTGGCAGCAATCGCGGCCGGCGACTGAGCGCACTCGACGGTCGCCTGCGGCAGCCGCCGCAGCAGCGCCCTCCGACGCCGCCGCACCTCGGCGCGGAAGTTCGGGCTGTGCGACTCCAGCAGCGCCTCGAAGCTATGCGGCAATTCCAGGCTGGGCAGCCATTCGCCGGCTTCGAGCTGGAGGCGGCGCAGGGCGCCGGTGTTGGCTACCGCCTGCAGCGCCAAGCGCAGATGGGCATCGGGCCGCAGGCCCTCGAGTCGAATCAAGTCGCAGCGAGCGCGCGCCAGCGCCGCCGTGAGCAAGCGCTCGGCGGTGTCGGCGGGCGCCGCCGGATGCAGGAGGCAATCCAAATCGTCTCCGCCGGCGGCTTGCGCCAGAAACTGCAATTGCGCCAAGCCCCGGCGGCGTGCGCGCTCGAGCGGCAACAGACCGGCGAGGCTTCCATCCGGAAACGCCTCGCCCACCACCAGGGCTTCGCAGCGTCCGGAAGCCGCCCAGGAGCTCATCCACTCCCAGCTCAGGAACGGATTCAGCGGCCGGGCGGCACGATGCAAATGCTTCCAGGCGCGCTCCCAGCCTACCAGCGCGGTGGGCGAGGGTTGCGCCGCCCGCGGTCCGGCCGCCGCGTCGAGCACCAGACGCGGCCGCGAGCCGGGCTCCGGCCATGGCGAGGCAAGATTCATGCTGCTGGCCGACCCGCCACCGGCACCGGATCGGTGAAGCCGGCAGCAACGGCGCCGAGGGGATTGAGCGTGGGCGGGGTGGCGAGCGCAGGCTGCGGCGCGGGGGTGGCCTGGAGCTGCCGCCAACCCTGGAGTTTGCGCGCCACCGCGTTCAGCAGCAGCGGATGCCGCCTCCAGAGCCAGAGCGTATACACGCCGGCACCGAAGAGGGAACCGAGGGCGAGCTCGGGGCGCGGCGCCCAGCCGCGCGCGAGGGGCAAGACCGCGGCCACGGCCAGGGCCATCGCCGCGGTGGACTCGAGCGCGGGCGCGAAGCAGCGCCAGAGGGCCCGCGGCGCGATATCCAGGTAGCGCTTGATGAGATATACGTGCAGTGCGGTGATCGCGACCCGGGTGGCGACCTCGCCCCAGGCCACGCCCACGATGCCGCCCCAGCGCGCACCCAGGATCAGGCTGGGGGGGAGGAGCGCCCACCAGGCGAGGGTGGTGCGGGTGAGCACGTCGGGACGCCCGATCGCCTTGTACCCGTCGCCGAAGTGATGGGAGATGCAGCGGATGCCGGCATAGAGCGCCAGCACGCGCAGCACGCCAATCGCCGGTCCCCAGCGCCAGCCATAGATGCCGTAGACGATCTGGGGCGCGAGCAGCGCCATGCCCGCCGCCAGCGGCATGATCAGCAGGGCGGTGTAGCGCGCGGTGTCGAGGAGAGTTTCGCGCAATTGCGCGCGGTCGCTTTGCAGGCGGCTGAAGGCGGGAAACACCACCCGCGTGATCACGTTCAGCAGGCTCAGCACGAGCACTTCGGGAATGCGGAACGCGAGGGTATAGAACCCGAGCGCGACGGCGTTGAGCATGCGCCCGATGGTGAGGGTATCGAAGTTACTGAGCAGGACGCTCGAGCTGTCGAGCAGGTAGATGTGCTTGGCGTAGGCGGCGAGGCGCAGCCCGACGGCGCGCTCGAAGCGCCAGGCCGGACGCCAGGGCTCGATCCGCCAGAGCAGCCCGGCCGCCACCGCGCTTCCGAGCACCTGCCCCCAGATCAAGCTCCAGGCGCCGAGCCCCGCCAGCGCCAGGGCGATGGCGGCGGCGCCCTTCACGGCCGCCTGCCCGACGTCGGGCACGAGCTTGGCGCGGAAGGCGAGCCGCCGCCGCAGCAACGTGTCGTGGGTGTTCCCCGCGGCGGAGAGCACCAGGCTGGCGAGCAGCGCCCGCAGCATGGGGGTGAGTGCCGGGTCGTGGAAAAACGCGGCCAGGCGGGGAGCGAGCGACCAGGCGAGGGCGGCCTCGGCGAGGGCCGCGCCCAGGGTGAGAAAAAAGCAGTAGTTCGCCGCCGCCTCGACCTCGCGCTCCTCGTAGATCAGGGCGCTGGTGAGCCCGAGCGTGCCCAGGATCTCGAGCACCATCAGGGTGCTGGTCGCGAGCGCCACTTCGCCGAAGGCGCGCGGCGCCAGGATCCGGGCCAGCACGACGACGGAGCCGAAGACCAGCAGCTTGCCCAGCGCGAACGCGCTCGAGGCCCAGAACAGGCCGTGCAGGATGTGCCCGTTGGAGATGCCGGGCGCGGCCGGGTTGCGGTCCGGGCGCGCCGCGGGCAGGAACCCGGCTCCGCCCGCCGCCGCCGCCGCCCGCGCCGGCTTCACCCAGAGCACGGGCTGGGTGCGCCGCAGGTAGCGCCACCATCCGGCCAGCGACGCCGCCATCGCGAGGCAGAAAAAGTACGGCGCCTCGGCCCCGCGCAGCCGCAGCCCGGCCGCGCGCGCCAGCGCGATCACGATCACGTCCAGATAGAACGCCGCTTGCGCCCAGGCAAGCCGCCGCGCGAGCTCGCCGGCGGTGGCGGGGGGCGCAGCCAGAAGCGCCAGGCCCAGCGGCAGGGCCAGCAGAAGCAGCAGCGCCGAGACGGGCCGCAGCAGTTGGTGGAACAGCACCTGGGCCGCGCGAGCCAGCCCCAACCGCGCCCACTGACCGCGCAAAGCCGCGAGCGCTCCCCAGCGCCCGACTGCCATGCGCCGCCGTCGCTCCCACTCCAATCCGGCACTTGAGGCCGCGGCTTCGCGGGAGCGCGCCCGGGGCGCGGCGATCACCCGCTTGCCCGCGAGCAGCACGCGCAGCACGGGCAGCAAGTCATCTCCCGCCAGGCGGTCCAGCGGCAGGGGTTGGAAGAGGCCGCGGCGCACCGCCAGCACCTCGCCGTAGGCCGACACGGCGGAACCTGCGCGCGACTCCTGCAGGGTCAGCCACCCCTCGTAGCGCCAGTAGACGCTCTCGCCGCCCCCCACGCCAGCGCCGGAGGCCACCGACTTGCGCCCCACCACCGCCCCCACGCTGGGATCCAGGAAGGGCGCGGCCAGCTCCCGCAGCGCGGTTGGATCGAAGCGGTTGTTGGCGTCGGTGAAGACCAGCACCTCGCCATCGGCTGCCGCCCGCGCGCGGTTCAGCGCCGCCGGCTTGCCTCCGCGCGGGGCGGCGCTCAGCAGCCGCACCGGAAAGCGCGCGCCCGCTGCGGGGGCCAGGCGCTCGACGCGCGCCACAGTGTCATCGGTCGAGCCGTCTTCGGCGATCAGGATCTCGAGCCGCCCGGCGGGATAGTCGAGCTCCCAGAGATTTTCGATGCGCCCCTCGATGTGCGCGGCTTCGTTGTGCGCCGACACGATCACGCTCACCCTGGGCCAGGCGGCGGAGGGCGCATCGCGCGGGGTGCGACGCAATTCCCGCGGCCGCCATCGGGCCAAGGCCGCCACCACGAGCGGATACCCGAGCCAGATCAGCGCCAGCAGCGCGATGCCGGCTTCGAATGCGGCTGCGTCGAGCCGCCACAACGCGCCGCTCACGCCGCCACCTCGCGCCGCCGCGTGCCTTGCCACAGCTCCGCCAGCCGCGCCACATTGGCCGCGAGCGAGAACTCGGCCGCAACCTTGGTTCGCCCGGCGCGCCCCAGCCGTTGGCGCAGCTCCGGGTCGCGCAGACGCTCGAGCGCGTGCGCAAGCGCGGCGGCATCTCCGGGGGGCACCAACAGCCCCTCGACGCCATCGCCAACCAGCTCGGGAATTCCCGACAGGCGGCTCGCCACCACCGCCAGGCTCGCCGCCATCGCCTCCATCAGGGCCACGGGAATGCCTTCCATCTGTCCGGTGCGGGGCACCCGCACGCTGGGCAGGGCGAACACCTGCGCCTGGCGCAGCTCGGCCGCCACCTCCTCCTCGGTGGCCGCGCCCGCCAACTGGATCGAATCCTCCAGCCCGGCGCGCGCGATCTGGCGCCGGAGCGCGGCCTGGAGCGGTCCGGCGCCGACGATGCGGCATTGGAACCCGAGCCCGCGGCGGCGCAGCAGCGCGCAGGCGGAGATCAGCACGCGGTGTCCCTTGTACGCCTGGAGCGAGCCCACGCTGAGAATGCGCAGCGCGCGCCCGCCGCGCGCGCGCGGCGGAGACGGCGGCGGCACTTCGACGCCGCAGTGCACCACCTGGAGCGGCGTGGCCGCGCGCGCGGGCCGGGCCGCCTCGAGCAGCCTGCGGTTGTATTCGCTGATCGCCACCACCGCGCTTGCGGCGGCGATCTTCCGGCCCAGCATGGCGCGGTGGCAAAACAGGTCATGGGCATGCACGGTGAAGCTGTACGGAATGCCGGTCAGCCGCCACACCACCCACGCCACCAGCGCCGGGTGGGTGGCATAGTGGGCGTGCATCTGCTCGATGCGATCGCGCCGAGCTTGCCGGGCAATCGCGACCGCCTTACCCCAATAGGCCAGCGCGCCCAGCTCGAGGTTCAGGTCGCCGGAGTTGCGCGCTGCCGCCTCGGCCAGGGTGGCGAGATACCGCAGCGGCCGCCGGCGGAGCCAGTAGAGGTGGCTTCCGGCGGCGAGCCAACCCGCGCGCCAGGTGCGGGCCCGCAGCGCCGCCACCCGCGGGTGCGATTTCGCCCTGGCCCCGGGCGCGTGGCGCAGCGGATACACCGCGACCTGCTGCCCTTGCCGCTCCAGCTCCCAGATCTCGCGGAGGATGAACGTCTCGCTCAACAGCGGGTACCGCGACAGTACGTATCCCAACTTCATCAAAGAGGTGGCGGGGCCGCGCCCTGCTTCGATCTCTGATGCCCTTGCCCGCACCAAGGGCGAATCGCGCGGCGGCGACTTTAGACCAAGACCGGCGGCGATTCCCGCGCTGGTATTTCCGGCAGCCTGTGGCGGCGCCGCCGGCGCCGCGGTTCAGATCCGCGACCGGCGCGGGATTGGGCCGAGGGGCATCCCGAGCGCGGCGAGCATTTCGCGGGCGATGCTTTCCCAGTCGTGGCGCGAGCGCGCCAGCTCGGCCGAACGGAGGCCGCAGCGCTGGCGCAGGGTGATGTCGGCGGCCATGCGCTCGATGGCTAGCGCGAGCGCCTCGGCGTCGCCGGCGGGGACGGTGAACCCGTTGCCGTCGACCAGCTCCGGCAGGCCTCCCACGGAGGTGACAATCAGCGGTTTGCCCAAGGTCAGGCCCAGATGCGCGACGCCGCTCTGCGAGGCGGCGCGGTAGGGAAGGACCAAGAAGTCCGCGGCGCGGAGATACCAGGCGAGTTCTTCGAGGGGCACATGCTCGAGGCGCCAGCGCAGCCAGGGATCGAGGCCGAGGGCGGCGGCGTGGCGGCGCCAAGCTTCGGGGCGGACGTTCGCGCCCGGCCGTCCGGCGATGACCAGCCGCGGCCGCCGCGGCGGCGGAATCTGCGCCAGCGCGTCGAGGAGGACCTCGACCCCCTTATAGGGGCTGAGGTTGCCGATGAGCAGGCCGACGGCGTCGGCGCGGGCGAGGTGAAGGCGAGCGCGCAGATCGGGGTCGGGGCCGGCCTGGGCCACGATCCAATTCTGATTGCCGTGCGCGATCGCGACCGGTTGCACGCGGGCGAAGGCCTCGAATTGCCGGGCGAGCTCGCGGCCGTGGACGAAGACGGCGTCGAGCGATCGAGCCAAGCGCATGCGCCAGCGCGGCTGCCGCACCAGCGCGCCGACGCGCTCGCGGTCGAAGGCCTCGACGTTATGCCACACATCGGCGACACGCCAGCCGGGTGCGCCGGCCCGGCGACGTCCGGCGCGGCGCAGCCAGCGCACGCCCCAGAGGTCGCAGGCGTGCTCGAAGTCGCCGAGCAGGATCCAATCCGGGCGCTCGCGCCGCGCGATGCGGAAGATCCGCATCCAGGCGCGCAGATAGATCAGCGCCCGCCCGGCACGCAGCAGGCGGCGCGGCAGCACGCGGGCGAGGCCGGGGGGCGGCTGCTGCGGGTTCCAGGTGCCAAGCTCGGGAAGCAGGCACAGGTTCGGCGGCGTGGTAGGACCGGGCCGGCACTCGGGGTTGGGGCCGGTGAGCAACAAGACTTCGAGGTGGTCGCCGCCGGCGCGGGCAAGGCCCTGCGCCAGCTGCCAACTGTAATGCAGCAGGCCGCCGTGGCTGAAAATTTCGACCACGATCAGGCGGCGCATGCGCGCCCCGCGGTTGGTGTGCTGCATAGTTCCGCGTAGACCTCGAGCAGGCGCCGGCACCAGGCGGCCTCGCTGAAGCAGGCTTGGGCGCGGGCCGCGGCGGCGCGCCCCAGAGCTTGGCGGGCCTCGGCGGCATCGCGGTGAAGCCAGGCGGCCGCAGCCTCGGCGAGCGCGGCGGCGTTGCCGGGCGGGACCAAGCGGGCGCAGGGGCCGGCGACCTCGGCGATGGCGGGCAGGGCGGTGGCGACGACCGGAAGCCCGGCTGCCATCGCCTCCATCACGGCGGTGGGCTGCGCCTCCTCGAGGGAGGGGAAGAGGAAGGCATCGGCGGCGCGAAGCCAGGGGCCGACATCGGCTTGCGGACCGGCGAGACGGATGCGCGCGCGCCAGCGCGAAGCGGCCACCGCATGCGCGAAGGCGAGGTGGTCGGGCCCACCGCCGACCCAGACAAAGAGCGCCTGCGGATGTGCGGGCGCGAGCCGCTCGACGGCCTCGAGCCACACCCGCCAGCCCTTGGCGGCGCGCACGACCGCGACGGTGAGCGCAAGGGCGGCCGCCGGCGG
Organism: Terriglobales bacterium; assembly: GCA_035553115.1. Classification (GTDB taxonomy): domain Bacteria; phylum Acidobacteriota; class Terriglobia; order Terriglobales; family SCQP01; genus SCQP01. Next base: position 31,920 of record DATNED010000217.1, read on the forward strand.
CAGCGCAAGCGCGCGCCGGGCCGCGGCCTGCGACAGCTCGGGGGCGAGCACGCCGACGCCGTTGCCGAGCACGAGGGCGCGCTCGGCGCGGCGGGGATAGGCGCGAGACCAGGCCTGGCGCTGGGCCTGGCTGACGTAGAGCACGCGCGCGGCGCGGCAGCGGGCGCGGCGCTCGATCCAGGCGGCGGCCTTTTGTCCGGGACCGGTCTCGGGGGAGGGCCCGAGATGGACGGTCACCACCTGGGGCACGCGACCGCGCGCGGCCGCGCCCCAGATGGTGGCGTAGCGCAAGTGGGTGTGGATGATGGCCGGCTGCCACTGGCGCACGCGCGCGGCCAGATGACGCCAGGAGGCGAGGTCGTGCAGGCTGCGCATGCCGAGCTGATGCACGCCCCCGGCCACGGTCTCGAGCTCGCGCCCCCAGAGGGCCTCGAGCGCGGCTCCGCCGGGAGGAGGCTGGAGCGCGACGAGCTCGATTTGCCAGGGTGCGGGCGCAAGCTTCAGGAAGCGCAGCGCGAGGCGTTCGGCGCCGCCGGGCTGGAGGGAGTCGAGAACCCACAGAACCCGGTGCGGGTTCATCGGGCGGGGCCGGGCGCGCCGGGCCCAGGAGCGGGCTCGAGGGCCAGGCTGCCGCCGAGGGTGCCGAGGGCCAGCAGGAGGAGGAAGTGGCGGAAGTAGGCGCCATGGAGGAAGAGGCTGAGGACGAGGTAGGTGGCGAGCGCGAGCTCGAGCGCCCAGATCCAATCGGCGAAGTGGTCGGCGCCGAGGCGGCGCAAGCGCCGGCGCCCGCGCTCCATCAGGCTGAAGCTGGAAGCCATCAGCACGCAGAAGGCGATGATGCCGACCAGGCCGGTTTCGGCGGCAATTTGGATGTAGAGGTTGTGGGGATCGCGCAGGGTGGGATCGCTGGCCAAGCCGACCTCGGCGGAGTACTTGAGATAGTTGGCGGGAAAGTTGTTGGGGCCGACGCCGAGCAGGGGATGGGCAAGGAACATGAGCGTGCCGGCGTAGAGGGCGTTGCGGCGCACCTGGAAGCTGGCGTCGGGCAGCATCACTTTCCGGACCTGCCCGATCTGGGCCAGGGTGGCGATGCGCCCGAGGAACGCGGAGGGCATGATGGTCATCGCCGCGAGCGCGGCCGCAGCCGCGCCGGCCAGCACCCAGCGCCGGCGGCGGTGCTTAAGGGCGAGGGCGGCGAGCACCACGCCCACGCCGATCCAACTGGCGCGCGAATAGGTGAACACGGTGGCGAGGAGCGCGCCGGCGGTGGCGGCCAGGGCGAGGCCGCGGCGGCACCAGCCGGCGCGCTGCTCGAGCAGCTCCATCAGGGCCAAGGGGAGCGCGGCGACCAGGACGAGCGCGAGGAAATTCGGGTCGCCCATGGCCCCGGCCAGCCGCCAGCCGAACTGGCCCGGCACAATCTCCTTCCAGGCCATGGCGCCGAAGCCCCAGAGGAGGTTGCGCGATCCGGTCACGCCTTGATAGACGACGGGCGCGGCGAGCAGCACCACCGCGGCGAGCAGGGCGTTGACCGCCCAGCGCAGGGCGCGCGGCGAGCGCAGCAGGTTGGTGAGCAGGTAGAAGACCACAAGCGCCTTGCCGTACTCCTCGAGCGCGCCCCGCGCCGAAGCGCCGTCCACGGCACCCACCGCCGAGGCGGCTTGAGCGACGCCATAGGCGAGCATGGGGAGGAGCACGGGCCAGCGTCCGGGGCCTTGACGTCCGCGCGCGAGCAGCTTCCACAGCGCCGCGCCGATGGTGGCCGCCATGGCGAGGCGCAAAAGCCAACTGAAGCCGAAGGCGTCGGTGAGCACGTCGCTGGCATTCCAGTAGATGATGATCACGAGCGCGCACGCCCCCCATGCGGGCTCGTGCAGCACCAGCGCCGCGACCGCCACCAGCGCGACCAGGGCGGTGGCCAGCAGCGCGGGATGCAGCGGATCGCGCAGGGCGGCGAGCGCGACCATGCCCCCCGCGGCCAGGCCCAGCACCGCCCAAAGCCCGAAGTTGCCGGGATTGCTCATTGGTTTCTCATTTCGCCCCCCGGCCGCCGAGGACGGCGCCCACGGTCGCGGCGAGAATTGCGAGGTCGAGGCCGAGCCGCCAGGTGCGGACGTAGGCCAGGTCGAGGCGCAGGCGGCGGTCGAAGTCGCACTGGGCGCGCTCGAGAATCTGCCACAGGCCAGTGATGCCGGGGGGCGCGGCCAGGCGCTCGGTTTGCCAGAGCTGGTAATCGCTCAACCCGAAGGCGGTCGGGCGGGGGCCGACCCAGCTCATCTCGCCGCGCCAGACATTCCAGATTTGCGGCAGCTCGTCGAGGCTGGAGCGGCGCAGCAGCCGCCCGACGCGGGTAACGCGCGGATCGCGGCTGATCTTGAAGTCGGGCCAGGGCAGCTCGTTCAGATGCTGGAGCTGTTTTTCGAGCGCGGAGGCATTGACGACCATGGTGCGCAGCTTCCACATGCGGAAGCTCTTGCCGTGCTCGCCCACGCGGGGCTGGCAGTAGAAGGGCGTCCCGGGCGTCTCCAAGCGCACGGCGGCGGCGGCGAGCGCGACCAGGATCGCCGCGGGGGGGCCGAGCAGGAGGCAGAGGGCGAGATCGAGGGCGCGTTTGAGGCGGCGCTGGGCGGGCGTGAGCTCGCACTGCCAGCCGCGGATCATGCGGCGGCGGCGCAGGCGGGCGGGAGTACACCAGCGCGGATAGACGGGCGCGGCCTCGGGGGTGGGCGCGGGGCGGGCCTCGAGGGTGGCCATCAGGCGTGCTCCATCAAGTGATCTCCGGGCGCGCGGCTTCGAGCAGCGCTTGCAGCGTCAATCCTTGTTCGGGAAACTGGGCCGCGCCCCAGCGCGGCCGTGCGCCCTCCAGCTGCGCCAGGCGGCGGAGGCGAGCGAGGGGCTGGTGCGGGGCGCGGGCGGATTCGAGCATGAGCATCACCACCGCACCCGGCTCCCACCAGACGAGGTCGGAGACGCGCACCTCGGCGGCGAGGGCTTCGAGAAAGCGGCGGTGGCGGTCGTCGCCGGCGGAGGCAGCCGGGTCGGGGGCGACGCGCAGCAGCACGAGCGGCGCCTGCTGGCGGCGGGCGCGGCTGAGGATGCGCAGCAGCGCCGGGTGGGCGGCCAGGCGGCTGGCGAGGATGCCGGCCGGGGGCGGAGCAAGGTGGAGCGAGCGCTTGAGCAGGGGCATGGATCAGGCCGCCTTCCAGGGGCGGAAGGCGGGCGCGCCGCGGTCGGCGCGGTTGAAGACGGTGCCGAGCAGGGGAGCGTGGGCGCGCGCCAGCTCTTCGGCCAACTGCTGGGCCTCGCTCATGCGGGTGCGCCCCCAGCGCAGCACGACGACCACGCCATCCACCAGCGCCGACAGCAGCACGGCCTCGCCAGAACTCCGCCCCGCGTCGGAGTCCACCAGCACGTAGTCGTAGTGCTCGCGCCAATGCTCGAGCAGGCTGGCGAGGGCGCGCGGCTGCAGGGGCTGGGCAGCGCCGTCTTCGCAGGGTACGAGGTCGAGGTGCGGGGCGAGGGCCAGGGGAGCGAACTTGCGCCCGCTCTGGGCGGCGAGCAATCCGGAGGCATTGGGCTGGCCGAAGAAGCAGTGGCACGCGGGCGCGCGCAGGGCGGCATCCACGACCAGGGTGCGCCAGCCGGAGTGGGCGAGGGCGAGGCCGAGCTGGCAGACGGCGGTGGTCTTGCCCTCGGCGCGGTTGGCGCTGGCCACGAGGATGGCGCGCGGGGGCGCGCCGCAGCGGGCGACGAGGTTGGCTCCGATCTTGGCCCAGCCGGGCAGAACGCCGCCCGCGCCCGGCGCCGGAAGCGCGCGCAGCGAGGCCTCGGGGCGGGTCTGTTCGGCGATCATGCCCAGGGGAGCGAGGGCGGGGCCGAGGCCGCGCACGGCGGCGGCGGGAGCAGTGAGGGTGTCGCCGACGCGCTCGCGCGCGAGCACGGTGCCGACGCCGACGACGAGCCCCAAGCCCAGCCCGAGGGCAAGATCGAGGCCGAGGCGGGGATAGACGGGTCCGGAGGGCACGAGGGCGCGGTCGAGGACGGCGATGTTGCTGGGCGGGAGGCTGGCCTCGAGCGAGAGCTCGGCGAGCTTCTGGCGCAGCGTGTCCACCAAGGTGCGCTCGGCGTCGGCGCGCGACTTGAGCACGCCGAACTGCATTTCGAGGCTGCTGGCGGCCGCGGCCTGGCGGCCGAGCGAATCCACCAGGGCACCGAGCGCTTGGGCGCGGCCGGTGCTCGCGGCCAGGCGCTGGCGCAGCCCCTCGGCGACCTGGGTGCGGAGGGCGGCGAGCTTTTGCTGGGCGCCGCCCAACTGCTGCTCGGCCTCGACCACGAGCGGGAAGCCGGGCTGGTAGGTGGTCTCAAGCGCGGTCAACTGGGCCTCGGCCGCGCCGACGTTTTCGACCGCGCGGTCAATGGCCGGGTCGCGCAGCTCGGCGGGCAGGGCCGCCACGACTCCGTTGGCGTAGCTGGCCTCGGCCGCCTGGTCGCCGATGCGCTCGGCTTCGGCGGCGCTCCAGGCATGGTTGGCGTCGGCGAGGCGGTTGAGCAGGCCGCTGGCGCCACCGGCGCCGGCGGCCGCGCCCAGCGGAATATAGTTGTGCGCCTGCTGGAAGTTTGCAACGGCGGCATCATCGCGCCCCAGCTCGGCGATGGCTTGCTGGACCTGGCGCTCCATCCAAGAGGTGGCGGCCTGGCCCTGCTGGCCGCGCTCGACCAGGGTCTGGCGCATGAAGGAATCGGCGGTAGCGTTGGCGACTGCGGCGGCGATGGCGGGATCGTGCGAGCCGTAGCTGAGGTCCACGGTGCTGCTCAGCTTGTTGGGCGCCATGGTGAGCTTGGAGCTGAACACATCGAAGGCGATGGCGGTGCGATCGGCGGCGGAGAGGGTCGGGACCGGCGCCTTCTTGTCGCGTGCCCGGCGGCGCTGGGCTTGGGCGATGGCGGCCTGGATCTCCGGGTCGCGCTGCTCGAGGTTGAGCGAGGCGATGACCGGGTCGCCGACGGCGCGGCTGGAGAGGATGATGAGCTCGGTCTGCATTTCGCGGTCCGGGTCCACCGGCGGCGGATACTCGACGGGGGTGAGTTCGGCGGCATGCAGGCTGGGATGGCTGATGATGATGGAGGCGGTGGCCTGGTACCAGGGGCGCACCCACCAGGTCGCCGCCGCGCCCAGGGCGACGAAAAAGACGACCAGCCCGGCACCCAGCCAGCGGTGGCGGTAGAGGGCGTTGCCCACCTCGCCGCGCCGCGGCGCAGCGGCGGCGGGCGCCTCGAGTTCGTAGATGGGTTGCAGGTTCGAGTTCGGCCCGGCTTGCGGCCCAGATATGTAGGACATTTCGACTCCTTGATTGCTCGGATTGCTCGGTTGCTCGCTCTCCGCTATCGCCTGGCTGCTGCCAATTCGAGATTGCCGATCCGCGGCTCAGGGCACATGGTTCGCCACCGTTTGCTGCACGCGCCAGCGCTCGGTGCCGGTGAAGAAGTCGAGCAACTCGAGGCCGACGATGCGCATGGCGGAGCCGGGCACGAGGACGATGTCATCGGCGGCGAGCGGGAGGTCGGGGCCGCGGTTCTGCTGGGCGCGCCCGACGTCCACGATCAGCGTCTGGCGCTGGCCGTTGGGCTCGAGGCGGAGCACGCGCACGTGGCCGCCATCGGCTTGCGGCAGCAGGCCGCCGGAGGAGCTGACCAACTGGGTGAGGGTGAGGCCGGGCAGGAGCGCAGCCGAGCCGGGATGCATGACGTCGCCGGAGAGGTAGACCTGGTGGGCCTGCTGCACGTCAATCACGTCGCCGGGCTGGATGAGCTTATCGAGCTCGGGATGGGCTTCGATCTGGCTCAGGTCCACGGTCTCGAGCACGGAGTTGGCGGTGAAGGTGAGGGTGCCGGAGGGGTCGTGGCGGGCGGTCACCGGGGGCTGGTGGAAGAGCAGCAGTTTGGGGCTGGCCTTGACCGGATCCACGCCGCCGGCGAGCGCGAGGGCTTGCAGCAGGCTGAGCTCGCCGCTGAAGGCATAGACGCCGGGGCGCGGCACCTCGCCATTGACGCTGACGCGGCGACTGTTGTTCTCGAGCAGGCGCACGCTCACCAGCGGATGCAGCAGCATGCCGCCGAACTGGGTGGCGAGCAACTGCTGGATCTGGACCGGGGTTTTGCCCTCGACCGCGAGGGGCGCGACGAAGGCGGGAGCGATGACGCCGTCGGGGCCGACGCGCAGGTTGCCGCTCAACTGCGGCTGGCCGAAGACGCGAACGTCGAGCAAGTCGCCCGGACCGACCGGGTCGGCGCTGGGGCTAGCGCCGTAGACGGCCATCGGGTTCAGCGCCGGCGCGGGCTCGGCGGCGACGACCGCGGTCTCGGGGAGCCCCTGGGCGACGGCCGCGCCCGCCAACGCGGCGCAGACGGCCGCCACGCCAATCATTTTCCGCACGCATGGACCGACCCCCGGGTTGCGAGCACGAGCGTTCATGGACACGCGCCTCCTTCTACTGAGCCTTCAGCGAGTTTAGAAAGCCAGAATCCAGAGAACAATTACCCCGAGGATGGAGGCGCGCGCGAACGTGGAAGGACCTCAGATTCCAACCTTGGTTGGAGCCCGCTCCCCTCCCCTTGCCGCATCCAAGCCAGGCATGCACACCTCCGTTCCCGCGCCGCTCCGCGTTGCCTTGTGCCTGCCCTCGGATCTTTGGAACCGGCTCTTGGCCGCGGCGCTGAACCAGCACGCGGGAATCGCGGCCGCGCCAGGCGCTGCGGCGGCATGGACGCCGCTGCCGGGGATGGCGGATGGGCCCGCGGTGCTGGTGACGGCGTTGCCGGCGACGCGGACCGGATGGGAGCGGTTGGCGCAGTGGACGCGCCGCGGGGCGCGCGCGCGGGTGCTGGTGCTGGGGGAGAATCGCCCGGCGCTGGCGGCGCGGGCGCTGCGGGCGGGGGCGAGCGGGTACCTCGATTGGGAGAGTTCGATCGAGATGGTGGTAAAGGCGATTCGCGGGGTGGCGGCGGGCGAGCTATGGGCGGAGCGCAAAATCGCGATGGCGCTGTTGCGGGAGCCCGAGGCCGAGCGGCGGTTGACGCCGCGCGAACAGTGCGTGCTGGAGGCGCTGGCGGAGGGCAAGCGCAACAAGGAGATTGCGGCGCAGCTCGAGATCAGCGAGACGACGGTGAAGAGCCATTTGAACCATGCCTACCAGAAGCTGCAGATCTCCGACCGGCTGCAGGCGGCGCTGTGGGTGGAGCGGCATGGGCTCGGGTAAAGCAGGGTGCTGGGATCAGCTTCCGCCTAATGCACTGAGAGGGAGGAGGTGGCGGAATCCAGATTGATGCTGAGCCAGCCCGAGCGGAATTGGCGGCGGAGGGTGAAGGGGCCGGGGCCCCAGAGGATGGGGCCGAGCGGGGGCGGAGGCGGGGCGGCTGCCGCGGGCGACCACCAAACGGTGCGGTAGTCCTCATCGAAGGCGTCGTTGTAGCGGAAGTAGAGCTGGGCGCGGCTGCCGGGCGGGGGCGCGAGCGCGTCGCGCAAGGCGAGGCCAAAGGCCAAGCGGGCGGAGTCGTTGCGCTTGCCTTGCATGACGGCGATGACGTGGACGCCGCGGGCGAGCGCGGCGGCGATCTTGCGGGCCTGGGCGATGCGGGAAGCGGGGTCGAGCGGGCTGCCGTTCCAGCCGAGGGCGAAGTTCTCGACCATCACGCCGTCGAGGAAGGGAAGGTAGCCGTCCCAGCTTGCGGGTGTACCCGGATCCTGGATCAGGTTGGCCCACAGGGGAACGCCGGGGAAGCTGCGGCGGAGCGCGGCGAGGTAGGCAAGCTCGGCGTGGCGCAGGCCGGCTTGGGCAGGAAACTCGCGCACGCCGCCGCGGTCGGCGGGTTCGCGCTCGAGGCCGGCGCGGCTGAGGGCGACGTTGTCGAGGAAGAAGCCGGAGAAGCCAAGCTGGCGGTACTGCTTGAGGCGGGCGATGAGGAAGCGGCGCCAGCCGGAGCTGGCAGGGTTCATGAGGTAGGTGGTGCGCCAGACGCCGTTGGCGGATTGGTAGCGGGTCCACAGGCGCGCGCCGGCGAGGTTGTGCAGGAACCACGCTTCGTGGGGATGGATGGAGGCGCAGAAGACGCCGACGCGGTCGGCGACGGTGCGCTGGTAGGTGGGGTAGCGGCGGTCGCAGCGGGCGCGGGCGTTGGGGTAGGGGCCGGGGCCCTCGGTTTCGTTGGCGGCGATGTATTGGAGGATGGGGCCGCGGAAGCCGGCGGCGCGGAGCTCGGCCATGTAGGGCTCGTCGGTGTGGGTGAGGATGACGAGCTGGAAGTGGGCGGCGATGGCGGCGACGGGGGTGCCATCGGAGGGAGGGCGGTAGAAGAAGGCGAGGCCCTGGGCGGCGCAGGCGGCGAGCATGAGAGAAGCCACGACGATCGCCCGAATTGACCGAGTAGGCACGTTAGTATCAAATGATGAAGGTGCCCAGGTGAATCTTCCCAACAGCCTGACGCTGCTGCGCATCTTCCTGGTGCCGTTGTTGATCGCGGTGCTGTTCAGCACGCGGCTGGCGAACAAGGAGATCTACGGCACGGCGATTTTCCTGGCAGCGGCGATCACCGACCTCTTGGATGGGTACATTGCACGCCGGCGCCGCCAGGTGACGACGCTCGGAATCCTGCTCGACCCGATTGCGGACAAGCTTTTGATGGCGGCGGCGTTCATCTCGCTGGTGCAACTGGATCCGGCGCTGGTGCCGGCGTGGATGGTGGTGATCATACTGGGGCGGGAGTTCGCGGTGACGGGGCTGCGCTCGATTGCGGCCTCGCAGGGCTTCACGATTGCGGCCAACGAGTGGGGCAAGGCGAAGATGGTGAGCCAGGTGGTGGCGGTGTGCATCATCATCGTGGCGCACAAGTACGGGCGGCTTGCGCCGTTGGGGATCGAAGTGAACGTGCGCTGGCTGGGAAAAGCGGCGCTGTGGATTGTGGTGGTGGTGGCGCTGGTTTCGGCGTCGAGCTATTTCCTGCGCTTCTGGCGGCAGATTGACGACAGCGTGAAGCGGCGGCAGCGCGGCTTGGGCGAGGCGGAGGGGAGCGTGGAGGCGGCTATTTTGCCCGAGCCACGGACGCCCGCACCAGCTCCGTCCCCGACGGGGACGCAGCCTCCGGCCCCGATTCGGCGGTGAGGAACAGCTCGAAGTGGGTGGCCGGGGTGATGAACTCGACCTCGGCATTGAGGTCGGTACCGGGCTTGAGCAGGCCTTTGCGCTCGGGCGTGCCGCCGGCGGGCTGGACCCACACCATGTAGACCTGGGCGGCGGGAGAGAGGCTGGCAGGCTGGGCCAAATGGGTGGCCTTGAGATCCACGGTGGTGTTGCCGTTGCCGTCGGTGCCGAGTTCGAGCTCGATGTGGGCGGCGGGCACGACCGCGGACGAGGGCATGACCAGGTGCTGGGCGCGGGCGGCGGGGGCGAGGGTTGCGGCGGCGGCGAAGGCGAGAGCGAGCAGGGCGGTCCGCATGTCGGAGGAGATGCGGGGGGCTAGCAATTAGCAATTGGCAATTAGCATTTAGTACTTTGGCCGTGCCGCCGGGGGTGGGTATGGCGCAGAAAAAAGCGGCTCCGGCGCAGAGCGCCGAAGCCGCAAGCGAAACGCCAATTGCTAAACGCTAAGTGCTAGTACATGCCGCCCATGCCGCCCATGCCGCCGTGGCCACCGGGGGCCGCGGACTCCTTCTTCTCCTCGGGAATCTCGGCCACCAGCGCTTCGGTGGTGAGCATGAGGCCGGCGATGGAGCCGGCGTTCTGGAGGGCGAAGCGGGTCACCTTGGCGGGATCGAGCACGCCCGCCTTGACCAGATCCTCGTAGGTTTCGGTCTGGGCGTTGAAGCCGAAGTTCGCATCGGTGGTGTTTTCGCGCACCTTGCCGACCACGATGGCGCCTTCCAGGCCAGCGTTCTGGGCGATCTGGCGCAGCGGCTCTTCGAGCGCGCGGCGGATGACGTTGACGCCAACCTTCACGTCGCCCTCGGCCTTGACCGCTTCGACAGCAGCGATGGCGCGCAGCAGCGCGACGCCGCCGCCGGGGACGATACCCTCTTCGACGGCAGCCTTCGTGGCGTGCATCGCATCTTCGACGCGCGCCTTCTTTTCCTTCATCTCGGTCTCGGTCGCGGCGCCGACCTTGATGACGGCAACGCCGCCGACGAGCTTGGCCAGGCGCTCCTGGAGCTTCTCGCGGTC